>NZ_JBFTRS010000002.1:0-367204 GCF_056399645.1 Massilia sp. 01N417
ACGCCGGCGCCGACGGTACGGCCGCCTTCGCGGATTGCGAAGCGCAGACCTTCTTCCATCGCGATCGGGGCGATCAGCTTGACGGTGATCGACACGTTATCGCCCGGCATCACCATTTCTTTGTCGGCCGGCAGAACGATCGAGCCGGTCACGTCGGTGGTGCGGAAGTAGAACTGCGGACGGTAGTTGTTGAAGAACGGGGTGTGACGACCACCTTCGTCCTTCGACAGCACGTACACTTCGCCGGTGAAGTCGGTGTGCGGCTTGATCGAGCCCGGCTTGGCCAGAACCTGRCCACGCTGGACGTCTTCACGCTTGGTACCGCGCAGCAGCAGGCCGACGTTGTCGCCAGCTTGACCCTGGTCCAGCAGCTTGCGGAACATTTCCACGCCGGTGCAGGTGGTCTTCACGGTGTCGACGATACCGACGATTTCGATCTCTTCGCCGACCTTGATGATGCCGCGCTCGACACGACCGGTCACCACGGTACCGCGGCCCGAGATCGAGAACACGTCTTCCACCGGCATCAGGAAGGCGCCGTCGACGGCACGTTCCGGGGTCGGGATGTAGCTGTCCAGCGCGTCAGCCAGTTGCATGATGGCTTCTTCGCCCAGCGGACCAGCCTGGCCTTCCAGCGCCATACGAGCCGAACCCTTGATGATCGGCAGGTCGTCGCCCGGGAACTCGTACTTCGACAGCAGTTCGCGCACTTCCATTTCGACCAGTTCCAGCAGTTCTGCGTCGTCGACCAGGTCGCACTTGTTCAGGAACACGATGATGTAYGGAACGCCAACCTGACGCGCCAGCAGGATGTGCTCGCGGGTCTGCGGCATCGGGCCGTCAGCGGCCGAGCACACCAGGATCGCGCCGTCCATCTGCGCAGCACCGGTAATCATGTTCTTGATGTAGTCGGCGTGGCCCGGGCAGTCAACGTGAGCGTAGTGACGGTTTGCGGTCTCGTACTCGACGTGCGCGGTGTTGATCGTGATGCCGCGTGCTTTCTCTTCCGGAGCCGCGTCGATCTGGTCGTAGGCCTTGGCTTCGCCGCCGAATTTCTTCGACAGAACGGTTGCGATTGCAGCCGTCAGGGTGGTTTTGCCGTGGTCAACGTGACCAATGGTGCCGACGTTGACGTGCGGCTTGGTCCGTTCGAATTTACCTTTTGCCATTCTTGACTCCTAAGATCCTAACGATGTTTGAAATTACCAGGCACGCCTGACGGTCGAAGACTACGACTGCCGTACTAAATTCTGGTGCCCTTGACGTGGATTGAACACGTGGCCTCTCCCTTACCAAGGGAGTGCTCTACCACTGAGCTACAAGGGCTGATTTGAAACTGGAGCGGGTGAAGGGAATCGAACCCTCGTCATAAGCTTGGAAGGCTTCAGCTCTACCATTGAGCTACACCCGCACGAGGCACTTCTCAACTCAACTGCTTTCGATTCACAACACGATCAACGCTTTTTTGGTGGTGGGGGCTGGATTCGAACCAGCGTACTCAGAGAGGGCAGATTTACAGTCTGCTGCCTTTAACCACTCGGCCACCCCACCGCGAAGAACCGCAGAGTATGAAGCACGGACAAACTACTGTCAACTATTGTTTTATCAGTACTGATCTGACTCACATAGTGTCGTTGCTTCGGGGCGTGATTGTAGCGACCCAAGTGCAAGTCTGCAAGGGCTGTTTTGCAAATAAGCGCCCGGCCCTCGTCCACGGCGCTAGACTGGCTTCATCGGCGAGGACGAACATGGCGCGCTCAGCAGCAAGCAAAGCACGGTGGCACTGGCCGCAACTCCTGCTGGCCGGGCTGGTGACCGTCGGTGTGTACGGGGCCGCGCGCTTCCTCACCGACCTGCTCGCCCTTCCGCCCGGCTATGCCACGCCGGTCTTCCTGCCGGCCGGCGTCGGCCTCGCGCTGGCGGTAACCAGCGGCTGGTGGGTGCTGCCGGCCATCGCGCTGGGTGCCGCCCTGCTGCACCTGCCCGGCGGCTGGCTGTCCCCGGATGCGGCGCCGGCCGCCGCATGGACGGCGATGGCGCTCACCACCATCGGCTCGGTGCTGCAGGCCTGGCTCGGCGCGCTCTGGTTCCGGCGCCTGATCCGCCCTGCCCTCGACTCGGCGCGCGACGTCGGCCGCTTCCTGATGCTGGCCCCGGTCATGAGCCTGATCAACGCCACCCTCAGCGTCTCCGCCCTTTATCTGCTGGGCCTGATTCCGCCCGCCGAACGCGCTGCGAACTGGATCAACTGGTGGGCCGGCGACACCATCGGCGTGCTGCTGGCCGCGCCGCTGGTCTGGATCGCCTGCGGACGCCCGCGGCCGCTGTGGCGCCAGCGCGCGCCGCTGGTGGGAATTCCGCTGGTGCTGGCGGCCGGCGCCGTGGTGGCGGTCTACGAGCAGGCCGTGCACTGGGAAACCCAGCAGCACCTGCAGCCCTACCGGGTAAAAGCCCAGGAGGTGGCCGACGGTTTGCAGGCCGAGATGAACGAACACGAGCGCTTCGTCGGCACCTTCGCCCGCACCCTCGGCGCCGACGAAAAATACATGGCGCGCGACAAATTCCTGCGCATCGCCAGCGGCTATGTGGGTGGACGCAACGACATCCTTGCCATCAACTGGATCGTGCCGGTGGTCCGCGCCGAACGCAGCGCCTTCGAAGCCTGGGTGCGCGCCGAGGTCGACCCCGATTTTCCCGGCCTGCGCGACCTCGGCCTGGGACGGACGATGTATCCGGCCGCCGAACGCGACCAGTACCTGCCGGTGCTGTACACCTGGCCGCCCGCCAACAGCTCCTTCCGCGGCGTCGATTACCTGACCGCGCCCGGCCGCGCCGACGCCGCCGAGCGCGCCCTGCACAGCGACCAGGCGGTGGCGACGGCGCCGCTCGAACTGGTCCGCAACGGCGCCCCCGGCATCACCCTGTTCCGTTCGGTGGGGGACCACAGCCGGCCGTCGGTCGGGCTGCTGGCCCTGGTGCTCGACGCGCCCGCCTTCGTTGCGCAGGAGGTGCGGCGCAGCGGCTTCGGCGGCTTCGAGCTCAGCCTGACCGACGTCACCGATCCCATCCCGCACCCGCTGCTGGGCGACATGCGGCGGCCGTTCCGCCCGTTCGACTATCCGGTCAAGCTGAGCTTCGGCGGACGCAGCTACATGCTGCGCTTTTCGCCGACCATCGCCTACCTCGAAGAGCAGCGCGGCCTGGTAAGCTGGACGGTGCTGACCTCGGGCCTGCTGCTGACCGCGCTGCTGGGCGCGCTGCTGCTGCTGACCAGCGGTGAGCGCGCCGCGGTCGAGGCCCAGGTGCGCGACCGCACCACCCGCCTGCGCGACCGCGAGGCGCGCCTGCAGGCGATCCTCGACAACGCCGGCGACGCCATCGTCACGGTCGATGCCGGCGGCGTGGTGGTGTCGGCGAATCCGGCCACGGCGGCGCTGTTCGGCTATCCGCAGACCCACCTGCAGGGCCTGGATTTCACCACCCTCGTGCCCGGTACCGACGGCGAGGACGGCGCCGCGCTGCTGACGCGCCTGGCCCGGGCGCCGTCCGACGAACGCGAACTCGACGGCATCAATGCGCGCGCCGAACCCTTGCCACTGGCGGTCACGGTGTCGCAGGTGGAGCTGCCGGCCGAGCAGCTGTACGTCTGCATCCTGCGCGACCTGACCGAGCAGTACCGCTCGCAGGCCCACATCCACCGCCTGGCCCACCACGACCCGCTCACCGGCCTGGAGAACCGCGCCGCGCTCGGCATGCGGCTGGAGCAGCAGCTGGCCCAGGCGCGCCGCTCGAACCTGCCGCTGGCGGTGCTGTTCATCGACCTCGACCACTTCAAGAAGATCAACGATTCGCTCGGCCACCAGGCCGGCGACCAGCTGCTGGTGGGCGCCAGCGCGCGCATGAAGGACCTGCTGCGCGACGTCGACACCCTGGCCCGCCTGGGCGGCGACGAATTCATCATCGTGCTGGGCGGCCCCCTGAGTCCGGACAGCGTGACGGCGGTGGCGGTGCGCCTGGTCGAATCGCTGCAGCAGCCCTACTACCTGAACGGCATCACCGCGCACAGCGGCGCCAGCGTGGGCGTGGCCCTGTTTCCGGACGACGGCCTGGATGCCGAGACCCTGGTGCGCCACGCCGACATGGCGATGTACGCCGCCAAGCGCGACGGCCGCGGCAATTTCCGCTTCTTCTCGCCGGCCATGAACGCCGCCACCCACGAGCACCTGATGCTGGAAAACCGGATGTGGGCGGCGCTCGAGAATGGCGGCTTCGAGGTCCA
This sequence comes from Massilia sp. 01N417, assembly GCF_056399645.1. NCBI lineage: Bacteria > Pseudomonadati > Pseudomonadota > Betaproteobacteria > Burkholderiales > Oxalobacteraceae > Massilia > Massilia sp. 01N417. The sequence goes on from NZ_JBFTRS010000002.1 coordinate 4,280, forward strand.
CCTGCAGGCCCAGGTCGCGCTCGATACCGGCCGCGTGATCGGCGCCGAGGCGCTGCTGCGCTGGCACGATCCGGAGCTGGGCAATATCGAGCCGGGCCGCTTCATCCCGATCGCCGAGGAGTCCGGCCTGATCCTGCCGCTCGGCGACTGGGTGCTGGGGCGCGCCATGGCCCTGCTGACCGAATGGCAGCGCGAGGGCCTGGGCGGGCTGCGCCTGGCGGTCAACCTGTCGGCGCGCCAGTTCGGCGGCGGCGCCCTGCTGGCGCGCCTCGACCAGCTGCTGGCCGAGCACCCGATCGACCCGTCGCGGCTGGAACTGGAGATCACCGAGACGGCCGCCATGCGCGACCCGGAAAACACCCGCGCCCTGCTGCGCCAGCTGCGTGCGCGCGGCTTCAAGCTGGCGATCGACGATTTCGGCACCGGCTATTCCTCGCTGGCCTACCTGAAGCTGTTCGCGATCGACCGCATCAAGATCGACCGCGGCTTCGTGAAGGACATCGAGCACGACCCGAACGACGCCGCGATCGTCGGCGCGACCATCGGGCTGGCGCACTCGCTCGGCTTATCGGTGGTGGCGGAAGGGGTGGAGACGCCGGCGCAATGGGGCTTCCTGCGCGACAAGCGCAGCGACGAAGCCCAGGGTTTCCTGTTCGGGCGGCCGATGCCGGCGCGCGAGTTCGGCGACTTCGTCAGGGCGCAAGCGCAGCCAGTACCTGGCCCTTGAGCGCCTTGATCAGCGAGGTCTCGTCCGGCGGCACGCCTTCCGGCGCGGTCTGGGTGCGGTCGGCATAGAACAGGCCGAGCTGGGCCTGGCCCACCACCAGCGGCAGCACGATGAAGCTCTTCGCATCCGGCAGCAACTGGCGGTGCCAGCTTGGCAGCAGGTCGCGGATCTTCGGACTGGAGGCATCCGAGATCATCAGGTCGGCATCGTTCGCCATCGCCAGGAAGAACAGGTCGCGGCCGGCGTTGCCGGCGGCCGGCGCCGCCGCGAAGGCAAAGCCGGCCTGGGTGGCGGCCTTGTCGGCGCCGAAGGACACGCGGGCGCGGTACTGGCCGCTCCTCACGTCCTTCAGGACCACGGTGGCGAAGCGGAAGCCCAGCGCCGTGTACAGCGTCTCCAGCACGGCCAGGACCACGTCGTTGACCTTGTGCTGGCCGGAGGCGCGCATCTGGGTCACGTCCTGGACCCCGGCCAGCAGCAGCTCGCGCGCATTCTTCGGCTTGCCGCTCGGGTAGCTGCCCAGTTCCTCCTCGCCGGCGCCCAGGGTCGCCAGCAGCAGCACGTTGGGCAGGCCGTCGCCTTCCGGCTCTTCGCGGCGCCGCACCGGCTCCAGGTTCATGCTCTCCAGCAGGCCGGTCATCTCCTGGGCCACCGCGGCGAACAGCTCGCCGAGCTGGGTGGCGTCGATGTTCAGCGCATGGCCGTAGCGCACCAGCAGGGCCTGGGCTTCCGGCGTGCCGGCCGGTTCGGCGGACGCCGCCAGCAGGCGCGCCACGTCCAGGCTGAACGAGGCCACCTGGCGCATCCATTCGCCGCGGTTGAGCGCTACCTTCAGCGTGCCCTCCGGCAGCGGGCGCTGGGCGCGCATGATCACGTCCGGGATCGTCCATTCGCCCAGCACCGCCTCCGTCAGCGCGTCGTAGCTGCAGCCGATGATCATCTGGGCCGCCTGCGCCAGCTTGTGCTTGCCCGAGGCGACCAGGGCCTTGATCTCGCGGTAGCGTTCGTGTTCGTGGGAAGCCACCAGCAGCGGACCCAGGTTCTTGAACAGGGCGCCGATCGAGGCTTCTTCGGCGCCCTGGTAAAAGCTGTGGCGCGCCATCTCGCGTCCGACCAGGCTGGCGCACAGCGAGGCTTCCAGCTCCACCCGCACGCTCCAGGCATGCTCGCTGCTGGCGAGGGCGTCCACCAGCAGCATGGCCAGCGCGGTGGTCTTGACGTTGTCGAAGCCCAGCAGGGAGATGGCGCGCGAGATCGTGGTGACGGCGGTGCCGGACGCGGTGCGGTACTTGACCGTATTCGCCAGCCGCAGGATGCGCTGGGTGAGGGCGACGTCGGACAGCACGTAATAGGCCAGCGCATGGGTGCCTTCGTCGTCCGAGGACGCCATCTGGACCACGCGCGCCACCGAGCTGCCGAGCGCGAACATGTCTTCGTCGCCGCAGACCTTGTTCAGGAGGGCGGCGCGGACCCGGCGGCCATCGGGGATGTCGTCCGGCGCCAGTGGCGCAAGGGGTACTGCTTTCATGGAAACTTATCCGGCTTTCTTTTGCTGCGAGGCGCGCGGCCCCTTGTTGTATTTCCTCAGCACCTGCTGGTGCAGGCCGGCCAGGGCCGGCAGCTTCGGGTTGACCGGATCGAGGCGGCGGACGCCGGCAATGTAGGCGACCGCCTGCTGGCCGAGGCGCTCGTCCCAGCCGCCGTTGTCGAGGCATTTGAGCACCGCCAGCGCCGCGTTGAACACCACCTGCGGATTGTCGGGCAGCTTGGCGACGGCTTCCTGCATCAGCGCCACCGCGCCCTTGAAGTCGCCGTCCTTCGCCTTCGCGGCGCCGCCGGCGACCAGGTCGACCACCTGCTGGCGGCTCTCGCGCGCAAGCTGCTGGGCCAGGTCGGCGCGGCCGGCCTTCTCGAACACCGCCATCGCGCGGCCCATGGCGGCGCCGTTGTGGGTGTTGCGCATCACCTCGCGCATCACCTCGGCCGCGCCCTCTTCCATGTCGTTCTCGATCGCCACCCGCGCCAGTTCCAGCTTCAGGTCGGGCGCCAGCGGGGGCGCGTCCTTGCTGGCGGCCAGCGCGGCCAGCAGCGACTCGTTCAGGCGCGGCTCGTTGCCGGTGTATTCATGCACCATGCTGGACGCGATCGCGCTGCACAGCGCGGTGCCCTTCTGGAAGGCCATCGACTTGTCGAGGTCGCGGATCACGGCCGCCGCCTGCACCGGATCGCCCTTGCGCACCAGGGTCTGCACCAGGCGCACATGGTCCTGGGGGTCGCGGAATTCGGAATACTTGGCCTTGCTGACCACCTGCTTGAGCACCTTCTCGGCGGTGTCGTGGTCGCCCGCCTCGAGGGCCGTCTCGCCCAGCTTGCGCAGGCGCCGCACCGCATGCGGCGACACCGCCACCGCGTCGCTCAGCACCGACTGCGCCTTGTCCAGCGCGCCGACCGCCTCGTGGGTGCGGGCCAGCCAGTCGTAGGCGTCGACGAAGTTCTTGTTGGTCTCGACCAGGTCCTCGAGCAGCGCCTGGGCTTCCTGGAAGCGCTCGCGCAGGAACAGGGTCTTGGCCAGGCCCAGGCGCGCCCAGGCGATCGCCTTGGCCTCGACCAGGCGCCGGTAGATCGGTTCGGCCAGCTCGGCCTCGCCCAGGAACATGTGCAGCTCGGCGCGCAGGCGCATGAAGTCGATCGCGTGGCGCGGATGCTGTTCCTCGCCCTCGATGCAGGCCTCGATTGCCTCGCGCTGGCTGCCGGATTCCATCAGCTCGTACACCGGCAGGAAGACGTTGCGCTTGTCCAGGGCGCGGGCGATGCGCTCGAGCAGGCGGTCGGCGGTGAAGGGTTTGAGGATGTAGTCGGTCGGGCCGAGTTCGGCGGCGCTGACGACCTTGCCGTAGTCGCCCTCGGCGGTCACCATGAAGAACATGGTCGCCAGCGGCATCAGCTTGTGGTGGCGCACGTCTTCGAGCAGCTGCTGGCCGTCCTGGCCGCCCTCCAGCGCGTATTCGCACAGCACCAGGTCGTACTGCTTGAGTCCAAGATGCTTGACCGCCTGGTTGGAGCTGCCAGCGTGGTCGACTTTGGTCAGGCCGCACATTGTCAGCATGTTATGGATCGTCGCGCGCATCCCGGCATGCGGCTCGATGATCAGGGCGGTCAGCCCGTCTAGTTCGTTCATATCCCGGTGTTTTTCCGTGTCTGCCTGCGTTGGGCGGGCGGGCTGCATGGGCCCGCGGTTGTCCGAGTATATTACGTCCAGGGAACAAAATACTTAAATCCACGGCTGAGCAGTCGCATGAACTGTCTCGAAAAACCACACTCAGTGAGTGGCGGCCTGGCGGATCGAGGAACGGCGGCCATTCACGCATTCGGCGCGCGAGCCGCCCACCAGGATGTTCTGGTAGCGCACCTCATACTTGCCGGCCGAGAGCTTGTCGACCAGGAACCTGGCGCGTCCCAGCACATAGGCGTGGCGCACGTTCGAGCGGCGGTCCAGGTCGTAGACCTTGACCAGCACCGGCGAGGGATTGTTGCTGTTGTCGATGAGGATCTGCATTTCCTCACCCTGGTTACCGACCGGGAAACTGTCGATGTACCCGGACTGGGCCGGCCACGGATCGCCGTTCGGCGAGACCTGGCTCTGCAGATCGGTATCGCAGTCGGGCGCGCGCGGCGGTACCACCAGCTGGGTCACGCCGAGGGCCTTGATGTCGGCCGGGGCGTCGGATTGGCCGGCGGGACGGGCCCAGCCGTCGTTGCTGGCATCGGCGCCCAGCGGGTCGGGCGGCGAATTCGGCGTGCCGGCGGCCGCCGCGGGCGGCTTGCCGACCCAGGCCAGGGCCGCAGGCAGCACCTTGGGCGGATCGACCAGCAGCGCGGTCAGCCCGACGCCGGCCGCGAAGAAGGCCAGCATCCCGCCCCACCAGCGCGGCGCCAGCAGGAAGCGCCAGCGCGCCGGCGCCTCGACCTGGCGCGGCTCCCACTGCGCTTCGCCACGCGGCTTGTCGCGGCCGTCGTCGCCATGGCTGCTTTCCAGCCACTCGACTTCCCACTCTTCCGAAGCGATCCAGTCGTCGTGCTCCTTGCGGCGCACGGGGTCGGACAGGATGTTGTAGGCGGTATTGACGATCGCCATGATGCGGGCGGCGCGCTCGTCGCCCGGATTCTTGTCAGGATGGTATTTCTGGCTCAGCGCCTTGTAGGCCGCACGAATGACTTCCTGCGGCGCATGACGCGACACCTTCAGGTTGTCATAGTGTGTGTGGATCTTGGCCATAGGTCGGAGTATGCCAAACAAAGCGGCAGCACAGCATAGCCGGGTTTGTATCCTGCGCGCAAGATGTCTAAATTACAACTTATGCGAGCGGTCGCTGCGGACGATCGCAGGATCCAGCTCCACACCTTTACCGACCAGCAGCACCTTGAACAGTTCACCCATCTCGGCCGGCGACACCAGTTTCTGCACCGCCTTCGACTGCGGCAGGTAGCGCAGCGCGTCTTCGGGATCGGTGCGCAGCAGCAGTTCGCCGATGCCGGCCGCCAGCAGGAAGGAGGCCTGGTTCATGTAGCCGAGCACGTCCAGGCCGGCGTCCTGCGCGGCCAGGGCCATGGCGGTGAAGTCGACGTGGGCGGTGATGTCCTGCAAGCCCGGCAAATAGAAGGGGTCCGGGTGCGCATGGTGGCGGTAGTGGCACATCAGGGTGCCGCCGGTACGCTCGTCGAAATAGTATTCGTGGGCCGGGAAGCCGTAGTCGAACAGCAGCGCCGCGCCCTTCCCGTTCTCGAACATCTGCGCCAGCGAGCGCATGAAGCCGCAGGCGACCGGGTGGATTTCGGTCAGATAGCCGTCCTGCAGCTGCCCGGCATCCGGAATCTGGCGCGCGACCTGCTCCTGCAGCGCGGCATCGATCCGGCCCGGAATCAGGGTGAAGGCGCCGTCGGCGATGGTGACGTACTGGCGGGCCCAGCTTGTGCCCTCCTTCACGACCAGTTCGACCGGCATGGCGTCCAGCACCTCGTTGGCCAGCACCACGCCGTGGAAGGCGTCCGGGAAACCGTTCAGCCAGCGCACCTGGGAGAAGTCCTTCAAGGCTTCCTGCTGGCGCGCCCGCAGCTCGCCGGACAGTTCGACGATCGTATAGCTGTCGACGGCCACGCCCATCTCCGCCAGCGCGGTGAGCACGTCGCGCGCCAGCTTGCCGGTGCCGGCGCCGAATTCGATGATGTTGGGGCCACTTTGGGCCATAATAGCGGCGCTTGCCCGCGCCAGCGTGGCGCCGAACAGCGGACTGATCTCGGGCGCGGTGGTAAAGTCGCCGTCCCTGCCCAGCTTGGCCGCGCCGCCGCTGTAGTAACCCAGGCCGGGCGCATACAGCGCGAGCTCCATGAAACGCGAAAACGGGATGGCGCCGCCTTGTTCGGCGATCTCGGCAGCGATCAGGCGCTGCAGGGCTTGGGACGCGGCCAGCGCGTCGCTATTCGGTGCGGGTAGAGACATCCGGCCATTGTAGGACATATCACGTAGAACATGACAGACACCGCTTCCAAGGACCTCCCGCCCCACGCCGGCCGCGCCCGCGTGGCCCTGGTGACGGGCGCCGGACGCCGCATCGGGCGCGAAATCGCGCTCGGCATGGCACGGGCCGGCTGGGACGTGGCCGTCCATTACCGCGCTTCGCAGGCCGAGGCCGAAGAAGTCGTGCACGCGATCCGCGCGCTGGGCCGGCGTGCCGTGGCGCTGCATGCCGACCTGGCGAACGAGCACGCCGTGCGCGAACTGCCGCGCGAAACGGTCCACCTGCTGGGCGGCCTGGATTGCATCGTGAACAACGCTTCGTTGTTCGAATACGACAAGCCCGACGCCTTCTCGCCAAGCCTGCTGGCCGTCCACATGCAGTGCAACGTGGCCGCGCCGCTGCTGCTGGCGCAGGAACTGCACGCGCTGGTGCCGGAAGGCGGCCAGGCCGTGGTGGTCAACCTGCTCGACCAGAAACTGTACAATCTCAACCCGGATTTTTTGTCGTACACGCTGTCCAAATCGGCACTGCTCACGGCGACGACGATGCTGGCCCAGGCCCTGGCGCCGAAGCTGCGCGTGGTCGGCGTCGCCCCCGGCATCACGATGGTGTCCGGCGACCAGACCGAGGACGGCTTCGAGCGCGCCCATACCGTCACGCCGCTGGGGCGCTCGTCCACCCCGCAGGACATCGTCGACGCCGTCTGCTATGCGGCGAATGCGCGCGCCCTGACCGGCACCACCCTGCTGGTCGATGGCGGCCAGCACCTGATGCCGCTGAACCGCGACGTGATGTTTTTAACTAAATAAAAGGTTTCTATGTTGTCCGCCCTGTCCCACCCGCAGCTGCGCGATTGCCGCCGCCTGTTCCTGCGCAATTACGAAGTCATGATCAACATCGGCGTGCACGACTTCGAGAAGAAGGGCGAGCAGCGCGTCCTGATCAACGTCGAGCTGTACATCCCGCTGGCGATGTCGACCCCGAAGGACGACCAGCTGCACGAAGTGGTCGACTACGACTTCATGCGCGAAACCATCGCCAGGCGCATCGCGCAAGGCCACGTCCACCTGCAGGAAACCCTGTGCGACGACGTGGTCAAGGCCATGCTGGCCCACCCGCGCGTGCGCGCCGCCGGCGTGTCGACGATGAAGCCCGACGTGTACCCCGACTGCGAAGGCGTCGGCGTCGAAGTATTCCAGATCAAGGATGAAGCATGAGTGAAGTTTTAGAAGTGGCCGACAAGCAGGCCGAGAAAGCCGCGTACGAGAACAACAAGCTGCACAAGCGCCTGTGCCGCCTGGTCGGCCAGGCGATCGGCGATTTCAACATGATCGAGGACGGCGACAAAGTGATGGTCTGCCTGTCCGGCGGCAAGGACAGCTACGCCCTGCTCGACATCCTGATGACCCTGCGCGAGCGCGCGCCGATCCATTTCGAGATCGTCGCGGTGAACCTCGACCAGAAGCAGCCGAACTTCCCGGCCGAGGTGCTGCCGGCCTACCTGGACAAGCTGGGCGTTCCGTACCACATCGAGAACCAGGACACCTACAGCATCGTCAAGCGCCTGATCCCGGAAGGCAAGACCACCTGCTCGCTGTGCTCGCGCCTGCGGCGCGGCATCCTGTATCGCGTCGCGGACGAGCTCGGCTGCAACAAGATCGCCCTCGGCCACCACCGCGACGACATCCTCGAAACCTTCTTCCTGAACATGTTCTTCGGCGCGAAGATCAAGGGCATGCCGGCCAAGCTGGTCTCCGACGACGGCAAGCACATGGTGATCCGTCCGCTGGCCTACGTGAAGGAAGCGGACACCGAGCGCTACGCCGAAGTGAAGGGCTTCCCGATCATCCCGTGCGACCTGTGCGGCTCGCAGGAAAACCTGCAGCGCAAGCAGATCAAGGCCATGCTGCGCGAGTGGGAAAAGAAGCATCCGGGCCGGGTCGAGAACATCTTCTCGTCGCTGAGCACGGTGGTGCCGTCGCACCTGATGGACAGGGACCTGTTCGGCTTCGTCGACCTGAAGACCGACGGCATCGCCAATCCGGACGGCGACATCGCCTTCGACGAGGAGCCGTGCTCGACGCCGTCCAGCCTTCCCGGCATCATTCCGCTGCAGCCTTTATAAAATTAAAGAAAGCGCTCACCATGCCCATGTTCCGCCGTTTGCTGTGCGCCGCGCTGGCGGCCATGTCCCTGCTGCCCGGCCTGGCGGCGGCGGAACCCAGCGCCATCTATCTGGTGCGCCATGCCGAGAAGATGGCTGAGGGCAAGGATCCCGACCTGACGCCGCAAGGCCGGGTGCGTGCGCAACACATCGCCGCCATCCTGCGCCACGCCGGCATCACGGCCATCTTCAGCACCCCCACCGCACGCACCCGGCAGACCGCGGCGCCGCTGGCGCAGCAGACCGGCCTGGCGGTTCAACTCTATGATCCGCGCACACCCAGCGCGCTGGTCGAGAAGGTGCGCGCCCTGAACGGCGCGGTGCTGGTGGTCGGCCACTCGAACACTCTGCCGGAACTGGTGAAGCTGTTCGGCGGCGCGCCCGGCAGCGACATCCTCGATGACGAATTCGACCGGCTGTACCAGCTGCTGCCCGGCGCCGATGGACAGGCCAGAACCATCCTGTTAGGCACGCCCTAAGCCGCCTTCTGCGCCGCCGCCGCCTCCGGCTCCGGCAGCCACAGGTGCAGGCAGAGAATCGCCACCGGCGCGATCAGGGCCATGAATCCCACCGCCAGGTAGGCGAATGCGGCGAGGCAGCAGCCGAGCGCAAAGGCCAGGATGGTCCAGAAGAACTTGGCGCAGCGCGTACGGACCGTGGCGTCGGCGGCGCCGCGCAGCCAGTCCACCGCGTCGATCGTCAACTGGGTCACGTTCCCGGTCATCATCGAGGTCGGCGCCAGGTGGGTCAGCAGCAGCTTGCTGGCGGCGCTGTGGGCGCCCATCGCCGCGGCGCCGAGCAGGCCCGCCGCCATCGCCAGCGCACCGACGCTCCTGCCGACCGGCTCCGCCAGTATCCCGCACACCATGAAACCCAGCAGCAGCACCAGCTGCAGCAGGTAGACCGGCCTGGTAGCGCCGGTGCCGCGGCGCTCGCAGCGCGCCACCAGCAGCCTGGCGGCGGCCACGCCCAGAATGAAGGCCGGGAAGGCCAGCAGCTTCAATAGCGAAGGCGTCTGCCGGGTGTCGGCCAGCGATACCGCGATCAGCACGAAGTTGCCGGTGACGTGGGCGGTGAAGAGGCCGAACAGGGCGATGAAGCCGAGGGTATCGACATAGCCCGCCAGGAAGCCAAGGCTGGCGCCCTGCAGGCGCTGGAATTGCGGGGTTTTCATGGCGATTCCTCAGAACGCGAAGCAGCTGCAGCCGAAGGCGCCCCAGAAGCCGCCGACATCCGACACCGGTACAGTCGACTTGCGCGCCTTGTCGTGCTGGTGGGCGTGCACGCCGCAGGGACCGCTGCACTGGTGGGCCAGTGCAGCGTGCGATTGCTGCGGCTGGGGCGCGGCACGGCGCCAGTGGCCGGCCACCTTCCGTACCGGCGACCACTCGGGCAGTACGGGAATCGGCGGCGGGCCCAGGCGCGTGAACTCGGCGGCGCCATACACGACCTTGCCGCCGACCACGGTCAGCACCGATTCGATCGCCTTGATGTCCTCTTCCGGCACGCTGAAGAAATCGTCCGACAAGGCCACCAGGTCGGCCAGCATGCCTTCCCGGATCCTGCCCTTGCGCCCCTGCTCGTTCGAGAACCAGGCGCTGCCCGCGGTCCACAGTTCGAGCGCGACCTCGCGCGGCAGCTGGCCCTCGGGACCGTAGAGCTGCAGGCCGCCCACGGTGCGCCCCGACACCAGCCAGTACAAGGCCGTCCACGGGTTGTAGCTGGCGACGCGGGTCGCATCGGTGCCGGCGCCCACCGGCACGCCCGTCTCCAGCATCTGCCTCACCGGCGGCGTGGCTTTCGCCGCCTCGCTGCCGTAGCGGTCGACGAAGTACTCGCCCTGGAAGGCCATGCGGTGCTGGATCGCGATGCCGCCGCCCAGCGCCTTTACACGCTCGATGTTCTTCCGGCTGATGGTCTCGCAATGGTCGAACATCCAGTGCAGGCCGTCGAAGGGAATCTCGCGGTCCACCTTCTCGAACACGTCCAGCATGCGGGTGATCGATTCGTCATAGGTCGCGTGCAGGCGGAAGGGCCAGCGGCTCGCCACCAGGTGGCGCACCACTTTTTCGAGTTCGTCTTCCATGCCGGCCGCCAGTTCCGGGCGCGGTTCCAGGAAGTCCTCGAAGTCGGCCGCCGAAAACACCAGCATCTCGCCGGCGCCGTTGTGGCGGTAGTAGTCGCTGCCCTGGCCCGGCGTCACCATCTTCGTCCAGCGCTGGAAGTCTTCCAGCTCCGCGCCCTTGTTCTGGGTKAACAGGTTATAGGCGATGCGGATGGTGAGCTGCTCGTTGCGGTCGAGTTCCTCGATGACGGAATAATCCTCGGGGTAGTTCTGGAAGCCGCCGCCGGCGTCGATCGCGCTGGTGATGCCGAGGCGGTTCAGCTCGCGCATGAACTGGCGCGTCGAATTCACCTGCAGGTCGTAGGGCAGCTTCGGCCCCTTGGCCAGGGTCGCGTACAGGATCATCGCGTTCGGGCGCGCGATCAGCATGCCGGTCGGGTTGCCGGCGGCATCAACCTGGATCTCGCCGCCCGGCGGGTTCGGCGTGTCCTTCGTATAGCCGACAGCGCGCAGGGCGGCGCGGTTCAGCAGCGCGCGGTCATACAGGTGCAGGATGAACACCGGCGTATCCGGCGCGGCGGCGTTGATCTCGTCGAGGGTCGGCATGCGGCGCTCGGCAAACTGGAATTCGCTCCAGCCGCCCACCACCCGCACCCACTGCGGATTCGGGGTGCGCCCGGCCTGCTCCTTCAGCATCCGCAGCGCGTCGGCCACCGACGGCACGCCTTCCCAGCGCAGCTCGAGGTTGTAGTTCAGTCCACCACGGATCAGGTGCAGGTGCGAATCGTTCAAGCCGGGGATCACGGTGCGGCCGTTCAGGTCGATCACCTGGCTGTCCTCTTCGCGGTAGCGCATCACGTGTTCGGCATCGCCGACGGCCAGGAAGCGGCCGTCGCGGATCGCCACCGCGCTGGCCCGGGGCCGTTCGCGGTCGAGGGTGGCGAAGCTGCCGTTGACGAGGATGAGCGCCGGCGCCTTGCGGGTGGTGGACTGTGCTTGCATGCTTCTTCTCCCGAATGAATCAGCGGACCGGTGCCGAGGTGGGGGCAGCCGCGGGCGCCAGCACTTCGTTGCGGCCCTGGTTGCGCGCCGGCGCCTTGTGCACCATGGTGTAGGCATAGTCGACGCCCATGCCGTAGGCACCCGAGTGCTCGGTGACGATCTTCATGACCGCATCATAGCTGTCGCGGCGGGCCCAGTCGCGCTGCCATTCCAGCAGTACCTGCTGCCACGTCACCGGGACCACGCCGGCCTGCACCATGCGCTGCATGGCGAAGTCGTGGGCATCCTTCGAGGTGCCGCCCGAGGCATCGGCCACCATGTAGATCTCGTAGTCGCCTTCCAGCATGGCGGACAGGGCGAAGGTGGTGTTGCAGACTTCGGTCCACAGGCCGGCCACGATGATCTTCCTGCGGCCATTGGCCTTCAGGGCGTCGCGCACTTTCTGGTCGTCCCAGGAATTCATCGAGCTGCGCTCGAGGATGGGGTGGTCCGGGAACACGTCCAGGATTTCCGGATAGGTCTTGCCGGAGAAGGAATCGGATTCGACGGTGGTGATCACGGTCGGGATGCCGAAGGCCTTGGCCGCCTTGGCCAGGCCGACCACGTTGTTCTTGAGGGTCTGGCGGTCGATCGACTGCACGCCGAAGGCCATCTGCGGCTGGTGGTCGATGATGATCAGTTGCGAGTTTTGCGGGGTCAGGACTTCCAGTTTCGGGTTGTTCATGGTGTTCTCCTTTATGTATGAATGATGGTTCAGGCCTGGCGGGATTCGCCGTCGGCATGCTTGTCGGCGCCGGGATTCAGGCCGGTAATCCTTGGCTGGCATTCGCTGGCAAACCAGGCACGCGTCAGCGGTGCGCCTTCGATCACGCGCTTGGCGACCGGCACGATCTGTTCGCCGACCAGCATGCCCAGCAGGCCGATCAGGGCGATGGCCGGCGGCGCCGGCGAACGCACATTGATCAAACCGTAAAGCACGCTTGCCAGGATGCCGGCGCCCAGGGAAATCAGGTACATGGCTCGCTCCTCCTTGTTGATCATCGACTGCGTCGATATATCGGCCCTCGCGTCGCTACCGCCTGGCTGCTGCGTTTCCGATGCGATGGAGTGAGTATGCGTGTTTAGATGGGCAATGAAAAACGGATAATTTACGGATTTTTGATCGAAATTTTCGAACATTGGCGAGGGGTGTCGCTGACATACCCTCGGCGCGGCTGTCTCGGCGGCAGTCGTTGCCCAGCCAAATGATCGCGACATGGGCGGGGAGTGGCCTTACTGTCGCTAAAAGTGCGCATTTTGCCGACACTAGATTACATCTTGGTAATAAGCCTTTCCTCGTGTTGACGCTTATATATGCATATGTTCAGATGCCTTCCACTTCCGTTTCTACCCGGAACGGATGTTCACTGCATTGAGCCCGGTGCTCGTATACGTGCTGGTGCTCGCGCAGATCTTCATACAAAAAAGAAAGGAACAATATGTTCAAGGAGACAATGCTCGCGCGCTCGCTGCGAGTCATCTATTCGGGCGGTATCGCCGCCGGCGTCGGCCTGCTGGCCTTGCCGGCAGCGGCGCAGGATGCGTCGGTCGGCACTCCCGCACCGGCCATGCAGCGCGTGGAAGTCACCGGCTCGGCGATCAAGCGTACCGAATCCGAGACCGCCCTGCCGATCTCGGTGCTGACCCATGCCGACCTCGAGCGTACCGGCGCCACGACGGCCCAGGACCTCGTCAGCCTGATCCCGTCGAACTTCGGCGGCGGCGTGCTGGCGCAGAACGTCGGCTCGACCGGCAACCCCTCGACCGCCAACCTGCGCGGCCTCGGCCCGCAATACACCCTGGTGCTGCTCAACGGCCGCCGCGTGGCCAACTACGCCTTCGGCAGCAACCCGGTCGACCTGAACTCGATTCCGCTGTCGGCGATCGAACGCGTCGAGGTGCTGCGCGACGGCGCCTCGGCAATCTATGGCGCCGATGCGGTCGCCGGCGTGATCAACTTCATCCTCAAGAAGGACTACCAGGGCGCGGAAGTCTCGGCCTACGACACCAAGGTCCAGAAAGGCGGCGGCAACACGCGCAGCTTCAATTTCACCGGCGGCTACGGCGACCTGTCGACCCAGGGCTTCAACATCCTGCTGAGCGCGAACCACGAGAACGACGAGGCGCTCAAGGCCACCCAGCGCGATTACGCCAGCACCGGCGTGCGTCCGGACCTCGGCCTGATCAAGAATTCGCCGCGCAATGGCATCCCCAACTTCAACTTCACGGATTCCAACGGTAACCACTACACCACCGTCAACCCCTTCCGTTACAAGAACTGCGACAACGCCGCCTTCGCGCTGATCCCGATCGGCAGCCCGACCACCTGTGGCACCGATTACGTCCGCTTCATCGACCTGATCCCGAAAGCCAAGCACGACAACGTCGTCGCACGCGGCGTGCTGCAGCTGAACGACGACAACCAGCTGTACGCCGAAGCCATCCGCACGAAGGACGAGACCACGGCCCACTACTCGCCGGCGCCCTACACCAAGCCGATGATCTACCCGGCGAACGGCCGCTTCTATCCGAAGAGCATCACGCTGCCGAAAGGCATGACCATGCCGGACGGCTCGGTGCTCGCCGCCGACACCGCCGTCACCCCGGTCGGTCCGATGAGCGGCACCTGGCGTACCGTGGCCGGCGGCGGCCGTGCCGACATCACCGACACCACCAATACCCGTTTCCTGGTTGGCGCGCGCGGCACCATCGCCGGCTGGGACTACGACACCGCCATCTCGTACTCCAGGAACGAAGGCGTGATCTCGTTCGGCGACGGCCAGTACAGCTATGCCAAGCTGACCCCGCTGATCGCCGCCGGCTCCATCAATGTGTTCGGCGACCAGGACGCGAACAGCCTGTCGGCGCTGCAGGGCGCGCGCCTGACCGGCATGGAAAACAGCGCGACCTCGACCGCCCAGGAATTCGATGCCCGCGTGTCCAAGGAACTGATGCAATTGCCGTACGGCGCGCTCGGTTTCGCGGTCGGCGTCGACATGCGCCACGAAAAGCTGGAGCAGGTGTCGTCCGATGCCCTCGCTTCCGGCGACCAGGTCGGCGGCAACGGCCCGGTGCCGGGCGTGACCGGCAGCCGCAAGGTCTACTCGGCCTACTCCGAAGTGTCGGTGCCGCTGTACACCCATCTCGACCTCGACATGGCGGCGCGCTACGACAAGTACAAGAACGACTTCGGCACCTCGTTCTCCCAGGTCAGCCCGAAGGTCTCGCTGCGCTGGCAGCCGATCAAGGAAGTCATGGTGCGCAGTTCCTTCGCCGAAGGCTTCCGCGCGCCGACCCTGTACCAGAACCTGCTGCCGTACTCGTACGGCCAGAACACCAACGGCAGCTTCAGCGACCCGGTGCGCTGCCCGGGCGGCAAGCCGATCAATAGCGTCAACCCGGTCGGCGCGCTCGAGGACGAGTGCAACGTGCAGCTGAGCGCCGCACGCGGCGGCAATGCGAAGCTGCAGCCGGAAAAATCGAAGCAGTACTCGCTGGGCATGGTGTTCCAGCCGACGAAGTACATCAGCGGCTCGCTCGACTACTGGAACATCAAGATCAACAATTCGATCGTCCAGACCTCGGAGATCGGCGTGCTCGGCAATCCGGCGGTGTACCAGGCCAATTACTGGCGCGTCGATCCGAAAACCCTGCCGCTGGATTCGATCGGCAAGCCTTTCCTCGATCCGACCTTGCTCAACAAGACCAACACGATCCAGGGCAGCACCAATCCTGACTTCCCGCTGGCCTTCGTCGATCTGCCTTATGCCAACTCGTCGCGCTTCTTCGCCTCGGGCCTGGACCTGAACCTGAACTACAAGCAGAACTTCGCCGACATCGGTGCCGTCGGCGTCAACATGGATGGCACCTACTATCTGAAGCACGGTTACCAGTATGCGGGCGTGGCCAGTGTCAGCGATCTCGGCAAGTATGAGGACTTCGGCGCGACGCCGCGCTGGCGCCACATCCTGACCTTCAGCCTGAAGCACGGCGCATGGACCGCGTCCCTGACGCACAACTACACGGCCGGCTACCAGGACTATACGAACGCCGACCTGATCGGTCCGGACTACCCCCCGATCCGCCACGTGTCGTCGAGCAGCACCTTCGACACCCAGCTGGTCTGGAGCCCGATCAAGGCCGTGGACGTGGCGTTCGGCATCAAGAACCTGCTGAACCGGGACCCGTCAAGCTCGCGTAACGACCAGGGCTTCCAGGTCGGCTACGACCCGCAGTACGGCAATCCGCTGGGCCGCATGTTCTACCTGCGCGCCAAATACAAGTTCCTGTAATTCGCATCCGCGGAACGCGTACGCAAGCGCCGGCCGGGCCAGTCCCGCCGGCGCTTTTTCATGGCTTCAGTCCTTCGGTTTCTGGATCTTCGCGTGGAGTTCGTTCACCGCCATCAGCGCCGCCGAGGCGAAGAACTTGTGGTACTCCGCCACCATCTCGCCATTCACGATCACCGGATCGGTGGCGACGAATTTCTTCGCTTCCTCGATATCCGGCGTATTGAACACAAAGATGCCGCGCCGTCCCTCGACGCCGTCCAGCGGTCCGGCCAGCACCAGCTTCTTCTCGAGCCCGAGGCGGCGCATGTTCGCGAAGTGCCCTTCGAACATCTGCTTGCGCCCTTCCCCGTCGGGCATCCGGTTCGGTCCGGTCTTCAGGATCACGAGCACGTAGTTGCGCATGCCCATGTCGTTGGCGCCGAGCGATTTCGCCAGTTCGGCATCGTAGGCCACGGCGGGCTTGTCCTGGGCGGCCGCGGGGCCCAGGGCGCCCATCAGGGCGGCGGCAAGGAAAAGGCGCTTCATTATGAACATGACATTCTCCGACATTAAGATTGTCAGATTAGCACGCGATCCAGATGAAGGAAACCTGTAGCTTTCATACGCCCAGGCGGGTTTTTCGCGCGAATGCGATGTAATATTCCTACCTGCCGCATCAACCCACCTGGACTACTCTCATGCAAATCGGCCATCCTGCCGGCGCTGCGCACAGCGACGCCCCCGTCAACTCGAATGTCGCCAGCCTGCGCGTCTTCGTGTTCGCCCTGTTCTTCATCTTCGGCGGCATCACCAGCCTGAACGACGTCATCATCCCGAAACTGAAAGACCTGTTCACCCTCAGCTACGCCCAGGCGATGCTGGTGCAGTCGGCCTTCTTTGCCGCCTACTTCATCGTCTCGCTGCCGGCGGCGGCGATCGTGCGCCGCATCGGCTATATGCGCACCGCCGTGGTCGGCCTGCTGACCATGACGGCCGGCTGCCTGCTGTTCATTCCGGCGGCATCGTCGAGCCTGTTCGGCGCCTTCCTGCTGGCCCTGTTCGTACTGGCTTCCGGCATCACCATCGTGCAGGTGGTGGCCAATCCGCTGATCTCGATGCTGGGCGCGCCGCAGACGGCGAGCAGCCGCCTGACCTTCGCCCAGGCCTTCAACTCGCTCGGCACCACCGTCTTCCCCTACGTCGGCGCGATCCTGATCCTCGGTTCGCTGGCCAAGGTCGACCAGGCGACCCTGTCCGCCATCCAGCTGGCGGCCTACCGCGCGGCCGAGAGCCAGGTCGTGGTCCACACCTATATCGGCCTGGCGATCGCGCTGGCCATCGTGGCGGCCATGGTCTGGGCCAACCGCAAGAAGCTGGTCGAGCACACCAGCCCGCAAGGCAGCATCCTGAACGCCTTCGGCCTGCTGCAGCGTCCGCGTTTCGCCTTCGGCACCCTGTGCATCTTCCTCTACGTCGGCGCCGAAGTGGCGGTCGGCTCGCTGATCGTCAACTACCTGATGCAGGCCGACGTGCTGGGCCTGGGCGCCGAAGCCGCCGGCAAGCACGTGCCGCTGTACTGGGGCGGTGCGATGGTCGGCCGCTTCCTGGGCGCCTACGTACTGCGTATCTGCTCGCCGGGCAAGGTGCTGGCGGTGGCCGGCGGCCTGGCCGCCCTGCTGCTGCTGGTGTCCGCCGGCAGCACCGGCGCGGTCTCGGGCTGGGCCCTGCTGGCGATCGGCCTGGTCAATTCGATCATGTTCCCGACCATCTTCACCCTGGCCTCCGAAGGCCTGGGCGAGCGCACCGCCGAAGGTTCGGGCCTGATCTGCATGGCCATCGTCGGCGGCGCCGTCGTGCCCTTGATTACCGGCTTCGCGGCCGACATGTCGAGCCTGCGCCTGTCGCTGGCCGTGCCCGCCGTCTGTTACCTGCTGATCCTGGGCTTCGGCTGGTACGCCCGCCGTCCGCTGCAGAACTGCTGATCACGGGTGCAAGTCCGTGCCGGCCGGGCGCCCGCCTGGCTGGCCGGCGCGCTCCGGGCAGGCGGCGCGCAGCGTGCGCGCGTTGACCCGGGCGCGCTCCTCGTCGCGCAGCCAGCCCCATTTGTTGAAGTAGCGCGCCGCCGACACCAGGTGGTGCCCGAACAGCCGCCAGTCGCGGTACGACCCTCTCCCGCAATCGTGCACCACCGCCACGTGCGGCACGAACACCGTGCGCGCCACGCGGCCGACCCGGCGCGACAGGTCGACATCCTCGAAATACAGGAAGAAGCGCTCGTCGAACAGGCCGATGCGCCGCAGGGTCTCGACCCGCATCAGCAGGAAGCAGCCGGACAGCGCCGGCACGTCCATCACCCGGGTATAGCCGCTGCCATGCAGCTCGTAGCGCGCCAGCCGCCCGCTGGAACTGTGCAGCAGCGGAAAGAAGCGGCGCACCAGCAGTTCGAGCGGATGCGGCAGCAGCTTGCACAGCGGCTGCAGGCGGCCGTCCGGATAGTGCACGCGCGGCGCCAGCAGGCCGACGTCGGGATGCTGTTCCATCCAGGCCAGCAGCTTGCCGATGGCGTCGAGCGGGATCTGGATGTCCGCATGCAGCACGAAGTGGTAGGCGCTGCCGGCGGCGATGGCGTCGCGCAGCGCCAGGTTGTGGGCGCGGGCATGACCGGGATTGTCGGGCCGGTGGCGGTAGTGCACGCCGAAGCGCCCGGCCAGCGCGCGCAATGTGTCGGCCGGCGAGTTATCGACCAGGTAGACCAGCAAGTCCGGCCTGGCGGTGGTGACGCCGGCCAGCAGCCGTTCGAGCTGGTCGGGCCGGCTGCGGTAGCAGACGATGGAGCAACTGGCCGGCGGATTCACGATCGCCGCGCCCGCCAGCCTGCGACCCGATAGCGCTTCATGCCATTGCCCATTGCCGCCTCCCGTATCGATGACTCGTCCATACAGGGTCAGAGCGGCTGCGCCGGCCGCGGTTGCAGGGCAATGGCCGGCGCTTGCGGCAGATCAGATCACAGAACGGTATCGCTACGCATCACCGGGTAGAGGTTCAGGCGCTCGTCCCAGGACGGATGGCGGCGCGCAAAGAACTCCAGGCGCGCGTGCGGATTCCCGGCGAAGGCGGCGTCGCTCTCGACCTTGCGGCGGAATTCCGCGGCCAGCGCCGGATCCTTGGCCATCTGTTCGCGCGCGACGTCCTCGGCCACGTACTCTTCCATGTATTCCTTGCGCTCGAAGGCGTTGTTGAACTCGCCCCAGGCCAGCAGCGAATCCGGCGCCTGCGGTTCGAACAGGGCCATCACCAGGCGCGCCTTGGGCTGGGCGATGGGCACGAACAGGGACCCCTTGGCGACCGCGCGCGGCTCCTGTTTCCAGGTCCCCTGCACCGTCAGGCGCTGGTGCGATTCGAAGGAGCCGGCGGAGAAGCTTGCCTTGTCGGCGCGGAAGGTTTCGACCTTCGCCTGGTCGAGCGTCCTGTCCAGCTTGCGGTAAGCGATGCCGTGCAGGGCCAGCTTGGCCGCCACCATCTGCGCGAACGCGGCCGGCACCACATAGCCGGCGCCCGGCGCCTTCACCTGCAGGTCGTCGACCACCTCGTCGCGCAGCGGCACGTGCCAGACCTGCGGCCTGGTCTCGTCGTAATGCGTCATCATCATGCCGGACACGTCGGACATGGTGCGGGTATAGGCATAGCCCTGGAAGTCGACCATCGTGGTCTTGTCGGTGGTCTTATAGCTCAGCGCCACCGGCTGGCCGGCAATGCGGCTGGCGCGCGCGTCGGCATCGAGGGCCAGTTGCTGCCATTCCTTGCCGTGGGCCGCGACCTGGTTCAGGATCGAGACGATGGCATTGTGGGTGATCCGCACGCGGGTCGGATAATCCTTCCACGAATGGGTCTCGACCAGCAGGGACATCCGGTTACGCAGCAGGAAATAGCCGGTCGAAAAACGCGGCTCGTAGACGGTGTTGCGGAAGCCCGAGGCCGGGTTGTCGTTTTCCACGAAGGACATGTAATAGGACTGCGGCGAGGAGCCCTCCTTCGTGATGTCGGCGATGACATTCGTGCGCAGCGCCAGGCCGGCCTTGCGGAATTCCAGGTCGCCGGAATTGACCGGCTCGACCTGGATCGAGACGTCGTGCTGGAACATGGCGCCGTCGGTCACGTGCAGGTCGACATAGGTCAGCGGATCCCAGTCGTTCACCAGCTTCAGCATGGCCTGCATCTCGGGCGCGTCGGCCTTCATGTAGTCGCGGTTCAGGTTGAAGTTCTGGGCGGTGGTGCGCCAGCCCATCTCGACCGGACCGCGCTGGTTCGGGCGGTTCCATTTGGCGAAGCGCTCGTGGCCGTCGACGTTAAACACCGGCACGAAGACCAGCACCTGCTTGTCGAGCGCACCCTGGGCGTTGCGGTTTTCCAGCATCTCGCGCAGGGCCAGGAAGCCGGCGTCCTTGCCGTCGATCTCGCCGGCGTGGATGCCGCCCTGGATCAGGGTCACCGGCAGCTTCTGCTTGCGCACGGCCTCGGGCGTGAAAGCGTTTGCCCGGGTGACGGCCAGCGCCATCATCGGCCGGCCTTCCGGGGTGGTGCCGAACTGGAAGCACTTGACCTGCTTCGGGTACGCCTGCTGGAAAGCGCCGCACAGCTTGATGACTTCGTCGTAGCGGCCGGTGGCCGTGAAGCCCGAGCGCTCCGACACGGTGGCCAGGTCGGGAGCGGCATGGGCAAGGGGAACGGCAGCCAGCGTAGCCAGCAGTAACGCAGAACGAATCATCTAGTGCTCCGGCAGAGTTGGGAAAAATTCAATCCGGAAATTATAGACGTGGAATGCGTCGCGCTGCTATCCACGTCGTCCCCGCGCAGGCGGGGAATGACGATGCAAGCGCAGCGTGTCGGCGTCAGCGCTGCCGCGGCGGATAAATCGAAATCTCCTTGACCTGCGGCCGCACCAGCTCCATCGGCACCGCGCTCGCGCGTCCGGTACCGGATGCCGGGCAGGCATTCGTGGCGCGGTAGGCCAGGGCTGCGGACAGCAGGCTCTCGGCCGTGTCGCCGAGGGCGTGGTTGAGGTCGTCGGCCACGTTGCAGGTCGGTGCGAAGCCGTCCGCGAAGTCGCCGAAGCCCTTGGCGTTCACGCCCTGGAATTCGATCGAGAAATAGGTCGTGCCGCAGTTGTCGACCGGGGTGAAGCCGTAGGGCTTGCCGCAGGTCTGGCCGCCGATGATGTCGACCTGGACGTCGACGCCGCGCAGGCCGTTGATCACGGCTTCGCTGGCCGAGCAGGTGCCCGCGGTGGTCAGCACGGTCACGCGCTTCAGGCCCAGGTAAGGCAGCGCCGCGCCCGCCGGCGCCGGGTTCGGCGAGGAGAAGCCGTAGGCCGTGTTGCGGAAGGGAATCGGTGCGTCCGGCGCGGTCTTGTTGTTGTAGACCGGGCGCTCGAAGGTCTTGCCGGCAGCGTCCGGACCCGCGACCATGTAGGCCAGTTCGCTGGCGACGTACAGCAGGCCGCCGCCGTTGTAGCGCATGTCCAGCACCAGGTCGCTCACGCCCTGGCTCTTGAACAGGTTGAAGGCGTCGATCAGCTGCTTCTCGGCCACCGCGTTGTGGTCGTCGAAGGTCAGGTAGCCGACCTTGCCGGTCGGGGTATCGATCACCTTGGTGTTCTTCACGGACGCGCTGGCGACCACCTGCGAGACCAGGGTCACCTCGAAGCTGGTGCCGCCGCGCTGGACCTTCAGGCGGTGCGATTCGCCCGCATTGTCCGGGAACAGCCCGGCATTGATGGTGGCGACGCCGGTGGTGCCGGTGGTATTGATGAAGTCGACACCGTCGACCGCCACCAGCATGTCGCCGCGCTGCAGGCCCGCGCTCGCCGCCGGCGAACCCGGCTCGACGATGGACGCCAGCCAAGTGCGCGGCGCGGAGGCGGAATTGCGCGACCAGGTCAGGCCGTAGCCGACTTCCTCGCCGGCCGTGCTCAAGGCATCCCACTCGGCGGTGGTATAGGTGAAGTGGAAACGGTCCTTCGGCTTGCCGGATGCCGTCAGCGCCGGCGTCTTCAGCGCCGCGAAATAGTCGAGCGTGTTGCCGTAGTCGGCCATCCGCACCGTCGACGGGATCTCGTCGTACCACAGGTAGTAGCGGTCGGCCCAGCCGCGCAGGAATTTCATTTCGTCCTGCAGGGTTCCCTGGCGATCCGGGAAGGCCAGGCCCTGCGCATCCACGCCCGTGCGCGGCTTGGCGCACATGTTGGCGTAGTTCATGAAATCGGTCGGGATCGGATCCGCCGGCGTGCCCGGGTTCGTCGGGGTGGTCGGCGTGCCGCCGACCGGGGTGCTCAGCGATGCGCCACCGCCGCCGCCACCTCCGCAACCGGACAGCAGGGCGAGGGCCGCGAGGGCAGAGGCAAGGAAGCGGGAGACGATGGCCGGACGGCCGGTGCATGCATATGACGAGCTCATGCGCCCGATTATAGACGCGCCGGGCCCGTCAATTGCAAGCAACTGTAACAGTTGGGGCGGCGCGACATTCGCTGCGATCTAACTGTCCAGCGCCAGCTTGCGGGCGGCTGCGCGGAGATAGGCGGGGTCGCCGTACTCCCGGTATTCGCACAGCGCGGAATAGCAGAGCTTGATGACGTGGTCGTCGCTGGACAGCAGCGCCCTTTCCGCGATCGCCTGCTCGCCGAGCTCGGACCAGCTGTCGCCGGACGCCCGCCGGCTTGCCGGAGCGACCACGACCGTGAGCCAGGCCGCCAGCGCCGCCTGCCACAGGTAGCGCAGGGCCAGCGCCTTGTCGTTGGCATAGCGCTGCACGATGCGGAAGGCGTGGCAGCCGGTGACGATGTGCAGCAAGGTGAAATCTTCGCGCTGTAGGTAGGCCTGCAAGGCGAAGCCCGCCACCTCGCGCAGGGTGGGCGCAGCAAGCGGCTGCACCACCGCGCCCGCCAGCGCCGGGTCCCAGGCGATCTCGAGCATCCTGTCGATGATGATGCCCGGCTTGAACACGTGCCTGTCCAGTTTCAGGCGCAGCCTGTCGGCGATCTGTTCGAGTCGGCCCTCGGCCGGCTCCAGCGACAGCGGCAGGGTGACGTATTCGCTGGCCCAGTACGCCAGCGCCAGCGCGATCTCGTCCTCGAGTCCGCCCTCGATGGCGTAGGCCAGGCGGATCATGGCGTGGAAGGCGGACGCCGCCAGGCCCGGAATCAGGGTCGGCACCCAGTCGTGCAGCACGGCGTCGACGCCCGACTCGCGGATGCGGTCCTGGAAGAAGCACACGAAGCGCGGGTAGTCGCCGGCGCTGCCCAGGTAGTCGTGGGGATCGAGTTCGCTGCTGGACGCCGCGCCGGGCAGCAGCTTGCGCGCATAGCCGTCGGCGAAGCGGCGCAGGGTGCCGGCATCGGCGCCGAGGCGGTCCAGTGCCAGCAGGGCCATCGGCAGGTGGTTGGCGAGCCGGTTGCCGTACAGGGGGGCGTGCTGGTGCGACTGTAGCAGCAGTTCGTGGCAGGCGGTCGACATGGTGCTCATGGCGTCAATGTAGCACCAAGCCGGCCGAACCATCATTCCCGCGCAGGCGGAATGACGGTATCTCAAGCAGCGCGTGAAGTAATGCCACCCGCATGAAACCCCGCCACCAGCTCAGCCTCCTTGCGCTTGGCCGCAGCCAGGTTGCGCTCCTTCACGTGACCGAAGCCGCGGATATCTTCCGGGATGCTGGCGATCGCCACGGCCTGGGCCAGGTTCTCGGCGGTCAGCTTGGGCAGCAGGGCCTCGACCGTGCGGCGGTATTCCTGGATGAGGGCGCGCTCCATCTTGCGCTCCTCGGTGTAGCCGAACACGTCGAAGGCGGTGCCGCGCAGGCCTTTCAGTTTCGCCAGCACGCCGAAGGCCTTCATCATCCACGGACCGAATTCCTGCTTCATCAGCCGGCCCTGCTTGTCCTTCCTGGCCAGCAGCGGCGGCGCCAGGTGGAACTTCAGTTTCACGTCGCCCTCGAACATGCCTTCGATCTTCTGCATGAAGGCGGGGTCGGTGTACAGGCGCGCGACTTCGTACTCGTCCTTGTAGGCCATCAGCTTGTGCAGGTAACGCGCCACGGCTTCGCTCAGGCGGGTGCCCTTGCCGATCTTCGCTTCGGCGGCCAGGACCTGGTCCACGAAGGCCTTGTACTGGGCGGCATACGATGCGTTCTGGTAGGCGCTCAAGAGTTCGACGCGGCGCTTGACGATGTCCTCGAGCGACTGGGTGCGCTTGAACTCGATCACCTTGGCCGGGGTGGTCAGCCTGGTGACGGAAGCGAGATCGTGGGCGGCGGTGCGGCCCCAGTTGAAGGCGGCCTTGTTGAACGGGATCGACACGCCGTTCAGTTCGATCGCCTTCATGATCGAAGCTTCCTGCAGCGGCACCTGGCCCTTCTGGAAGGCGTAGCCGAGCATGAACATATTGGTGGCGATGGCATCGCCCATCAGCGCGGTGGCGATCTGGCCGGCATCGACGAAATCGACGTTGTCCTTGCCGCATGCCTGGACGATGGCGCCCTTCGAGCCTTCGGCCGGGAACTGCCAGTCCGGGTTCTTGATGAAGGCCGCGGTGGTGGCGCCGCTGTTGTTGACGAAGGCGCGGGTGCGGCCTTCTCCCATGCGCGACAGGGCGTCGCGGCTGGCGGTGACGATCTGGTCGCAGCCGATCACGAGGTCGGCGCTGCCGGTGCCGACGCGGGTCGAATGCAGGTCGGACTGTTTATCGGCCAGGCGCACGTGCGACATCACCGGACCGCCCTTCTGGGCCAGGCCGCTCATGTCCAGCACCAGCGCGCCCTTGCCCTCGACGTGGGCGGCGACGGCCAGGATCTGGCCGACCGTCACCACGCCGGTGCCGCCGATGCCGGTCACCAGGATGCCGAAGGGTTCGATCGTGGCCGGGATGTGCGGCGCCGGCAGGCTAGGGGGCGTCGCTTCGGCGGACGATGCCTTCTTCGGCTTCTTCAAACCGCCGCCTTCGACGGTGACGAAGCTCGGGCAGAAACCGGTGACGCACGAAAAATCCTTGTTGCACGAGGACTGGTTGATCTGGCGCTTGCGGCCCAGTTCCGTTTCCAGCGGCTCGACCGACAGGCAGTTCGACTGCTTCGAGCAATCGCCGCAACCTTCGCAGACGGCTTCGTTGATCACGGCGCGCTTGGCCGGGTCGGGGAATTCGCCCTTCTTGCGGCGCCGGCGTTTTTCGGAGGCGCAGGTCTGGTCGTAGATCATCGCGCTCACGCCGGTGGTCTCGCGCAGCTCGCGCTGCACGTCCATCAGTTCCGCGCGGTGGCGCACGGTGACGCCTTCGGCCCAGGGATAATCCGCCGGGTATTTTTCCGGCTCGTCGGTGACGACGATGATGGGCTTGACGCCTTCGGCGGCCAGCTGGCGGCTGATCTTGGCCGGGTCCAGCGGACCGTCGTGGGTCTGGCCGCCGGTCATCGCGACCGCATCGTTATACAGGATCTTGTA
This sequence comes from Massilia sp. 01N417, assembly GCF_056399645.1. Lineage (NCBI taxonomy): Bacteria > Pseudomonadati > Pseudomonadota > Betaproteobacteria > Burkholderiales > Oxalobacteraceae > Massilia > Massilia sp. 01N417. The sequence goes on from NZ_JBFTRS010000002.1 coordinate 29,548, forward strand.
GGTGATGTTGACCTTGGCCGCGACCGAGGCGCGGATCGCCAGCACGCCCGAGTGGAAATAGGTGCCGTCGCCCAGGTTGGCGAACACGTGTTTTTCATCCGTGAACGGGGCCTGGCCGATCCAGGTCGTGCCCTCCGCACCCATGTGGGTGAAGGTGGAGGTTTCGCGGTCCATCCACAGCACCATGTAGTGGCAGCCGATGCCCGCCAGGGCGCGCGAACCCTCCGGCACCTTGGTCGAGCTGTTGTGCGGGCAGCCCGAGCAGAAGAAGGGAATGCGGTCGGTTTCCGGATTGGCCTTGACGGGAATCGCCTTCAGCACGGCTTCCTTCGCTTCCAGGTAGGCGATGCGCTGGGCGACACGCTCGGCCACCGGGTGGCCGGCGCAGTAGTGCCCGATGCGCGAAGCGATGGCGCGCGCGATCTGGGCCGGGTTCAGCTCGTAGGTGCCCGGCAGCAGCCAGTCGCCCTGGCCGGAGCGGTTCTGGATGCTCCATTCGCCGCTGTCGTCGAACTTGCCGACCACGCGCGGACGCTCGCCGTCCGGCAGGTTGTACAGCTCTTCCTTCAGCGCGTACTCCAGCACCTGGCGCTTCTCTTCGACCACGATGATCTCGTCCAGGCCTTGCGCGAACTCGTGCACGCCGACGGAGTCGAGCGGCCAGGTCATGCCGACCTTGTAGACGCGCAGGCCGATGTCTGCCGCCGCCTGCTCGTCGATGCCGAGGTCGGCCAGGGCCTGGCGGGTGTCCAGGTAGCTCTTGCCGGCGGTGATGATGCCGATCTTCGGCTTCGGGCTGTCCCAGACAATCCGGTTTAATTTGTTCGCACGCGCATAGGCCAGCGCCGCGTACCACTTGTAATTGTTCATCCGCACTTCCTGGTCCAGCACGGCGTCCGGCCAACGGATGTTCAGGCCGCCCGGCGGCATCTCGAAGTCGGTCGGGATCACGGGCTGCACGCGGTCCGGATCGAGGTCGACCACGGCGCCGGATTCGATGATGTCGGTCACGCACTTCATCGACACCCACAGGCCGCTGTAGCGGCTCATCGCCCAGGCGTGCAGGCCGTAGTCGATGTATTCCTGGACGGACGACGGGAACAGCACCGGCATGCCGACGTGGTGCAGGATGTGGTCGGACTGGTGGGCGGTCGAGGAGGATTTGGCCGCGTGGTCGTCGCCGGCCAGCACCAGCACGCCGCCATGTCGGGCGGAGCCGGCGTTGTTGCCGTGCTTGAAGACGTCGCCGCAGCGGTCCACGCCGGGCCCCTTGCCATACCACATGGAGAACACGCCGTCGTACTTGGCGTTTTCGAACAGATTGGTCTGCTGGGTGCCCCAGACGGCGGTCGCCGCCAGGTCTTCGTTCATGCCCGGGTGGAAGTGCACGTTGTGCGCCTGCAGGTGCTTCTTCGCCTTCATGGCGGTCTGGTCGACCGCGGTGACGGGCGAACCGCGGTAGCCGGTGATGTAGCCGGCAGTGTTCAGGCCGGCGGCCACGTCGCGCTCGTGCTGCAGCATCGGCAGGCGGATCAGGGCCTGGGTGCCGGTCATGAAGGCGCGGCCGCGTTCGAGCGTCCATTTGTCGTCCAGCGTGATCTCGTGGGCAGGCGATGGCTGCGCCGGCTCCAGCTGGGAGCGGTCCAGGGGTGCGTTCATTGTGTCTCCAGTATTGTCTTTTGGTAGGGTGGGCTCTCTGAGCCCACGTACAAGATTTGCGTTGCGCCGACGCTTTGCGTGGGCTCGGAGAGCCCACCCTACGTTCTGCCGCCAGTATAGGCCTGAGCCCTCGCCATAAAATTTCAATCAATTCCCCCCGCCGAGTGATTTGCGCAATAAAATTGCGGAACATCCGAAGACCAAGGGAAATTCATGTCAAAGATCGAGCTGGATAAAACCGATCGGAAGATTCTTGCCATTCTGCAAGCCGATGGCCGCCTGTCGAACCAGGACGTGGCCGAGCGCGTCAACCTGTCGCCATCGCCTTGCCTGCGCCGCATCAAGCGGCTCGAAGAGGCCGGGGTGATCCGACAGTACGTGGCCCTGCTCGATGCCGACAAGCTGGGCCTGGGCCTGCTGGCCTATGTGAACGTGCGCCTGGAAAAGCACGCCGAGGGCGCGCCGAACGCACGCGTGCCGGCGACCTCGCCGCGCTTCGAGTTCGCCCAGGCCGTGTCGACCTGGCCGGAAGTCGTGGATTGCTATGCGATGACGGGAGAGATGGATTTCCTGCTGCGCGTCCATGTGGAAGACATGGAACACTTCTCGCGCTTCATGATGGCGACGCTGCTGCGCCACCCGGCGGTGCTGGACGTGAAATCCAGCTTTGCGCTGCAAAAAATCAAAGAGACGACGGCGCTGCCCATCGTTTGATTGCCTATTTTTTAGGCGATAACCATTTGAGCGCGGCGCGTGTATTCCGCTTGACCGCGTAATCGATCTTCGCCACCTGCTCTTCCAGCGCCTCGGCCAGCACGCTCGAGGGGCTGGGCGGCGGCAGGTGCAGGTGGGCGTCCGCCTCGCCGTATTCCCGCTGGATTTCCATGCCGGCCTTCCTGGCGATGTGCATCATGGTGCGGTTCGAGGACAGGCATTGCATGTACAGGGTGTCGACGTCCGAATTACGGCAATGCATGGCGGCGCGCTCGAACAGCCGGGTGCCGACGCCCTGCCCGCGCGCCGATGCCGACACCGAGACCCCGAACTCGGCCACTTTTTCCTTGTCGGTGTAATTGATGCTGTCCGGATGCGCCTCGCGCGAGGTGAAGGCCAGGTGGCCGACGCCGACCAGCTGGAACATGCGGTTGACCACGCCGAACACGATGTCGTTCGAGAAATCGATCTTGTTGACGTAGGCAATGACCTGCTCATCCCGCAACATGCTGCCGAAGCGCAGCAGGCGGTCGTTGCTGTCGAGGGCCAGGAAATGCCGCAGCACGCGACGGTGGTCGCGCTTGCTCAAGGCCTTGACCAGTACCGGCTGGCGGCCGTGCTTGCCGGTCAGGTTGCTGAGCCAGCGGCGTAGGGGATTGTCCTGCATCGTTTATTCGCTTTTGTGCACTGCACCAATTCCAGTATTGTAGCGGATTGAGCGGATACACCCCCGTCCTCATCCCCGCGAAAGCGGGAACGACGGGCTGGCGGGTCCTGACGGCTAGTGGCTCAGCGCCGCTTCCACCGCACCCACCCGCGCCGCGTGCACCGCCGCCGGAATCCCCGCCTTGTTCTCCACAAGACGCCCGGCAATCTCCCCGGCATTCACCCCGCGCGCCGCCTCCAGCGCCTTCAGCAGGCGCGGTGCGTGCGTCTCATGGCCAGGCGCCGCGCATCCGGCGGCCAGCAGCATCTGGGCGAAGCGCTCCGGCTTGCGGAAGCCATCGCTGCGTTCGAACAGGGTGACGATGGCTTCCGGGTCCAGGGCCGGCGCGCGGCCAACGATGTCCTGCTCGCGCGCCGTCATGACGGCCAGGTCGCGGCAGTCGACAGGCACGCGCAGGCGCTTGCAAACGTCGGGAATCTCCCTGCCGAGGCCGTGCATCAGGACGGCAAACCGCACCGGCAGCTCGAGCCCGCGTGCGGCGGCATGGTCGATGGCCTGCATCAGCGGGGCTCCGGCATCGAGCTCCGGCAGGATCCGAGACAAGGCGCCGCAGTCGCCCAGCACGGCGAACATACGCGAGGGTTTCTGCTCCATCAGCCCGCGCGAGAGTTCCTGCCACACGCGCTCCGGCACCAGGGCGTCGACCTCGCCTTCTTCGACCATCCTGCGCATCAGCGCATTGGTGGCCTCGGCCACGCGGAATGCCGGGAAGCGCGCGGCAAAACGGGCCAACCTGAGGATTCGCACCGGGTCTTCGGCGAAGGCCTCCGACACGTGGCGGAAGATGCGGTTTTCCAGGTCCTGCCGGCCGCCGTAAGGGTCGACGATGCTGCCGTCGGCGGCGCGCGCCATCGCGTTGATGGTCAGGTCGCGCCGGATCAGGTCGTCTTCCAGCTTGACGTCGGGCGAGGTGTGGAAGACGAAGCCGTGGTAGCCGGGCGCCGTCTTGCGCTCGGTGCGGGCCAGCGCGTATTCCTCGTGGGTGTCGGGATGCAGGAAGACGGGGAAATCCTTGCCGACCGGACGGAAGCCTTGCGCCACCATCTGCTCGGGCGTGGCGCCGACCACGACCCAGTCATGGTCCTGCACCGGCAGCCCCAGCAGTTCATCGCGCACGGCGCCGCCGACGACATAGGCTTTCACGGCAGCTCGGCTTCGTGGATGGCGGCGATTTCCGTTTCCGCCATCGCTTCCTCGACCCAGCGCGCCACCGCCGGGTGGGCCAGCATGCGGTCGCAATAGGCTTGCAGGGCCGGCGCCAGCGCCACGCCATAGGTTTTAAATCGCATCACCACCGGCGTGTAGAAGGCGTCGGCGATGGAGAAATCGCCGAACAGGAAGCGGTGGTGGCCGAAGCGCGCCAGGCACTCTTCCCAGATCTCGCAGATGCGGCCGATGTCGGCCTGGGTGCCCGGCGTGCGGCCGCGGCCCGGCAGGCGCGCCTTGATGTTCATCGACATCGAGGTGCGCAGGTCGCCGAAGCCCGAATGCATCTCGGCGGCCACCGAGCGCGCCATCGCGCGCGCCGCCACGTCCTGCGGCCACAGGTGTTTATCGGGGAACTGCTCGGCCAGGTATTCGCAGATGGCGAGGCTGTCCCAGATCGTCATCTCGCCGGCCAGCAGCACGGGCACGCGGCCGGCGTGCGAAAAGCGCGCGATGTTGGCGGCGGTGTCCGGCTGGTCGAGCAGCACGCGGACTTCGGTGAACGGGATCCCGGCCGCGACCGCAGCCACCCAGGGCCGCATCGACCACGACGAATAATTCTTGTTGCCGATGACGAGGGTCAGGCCGGCCTGGCGCGCCTGGTCGAGGGTCTGGGAGAGCGTGGGATCGAGTTCGATGGTCTGCATGGTCTCTTTCTATTTCGGATGGGGGTGTTCCGTGTGAGCATGCCGCGCCCGGGAGCGCAGCTCGTCGAGTTGTCCGGGGGGCGCCAGGTAGGACGGCGCGACGGACTCGAGCGCCGTGAGCTTGATTCCGAGCGCTTCCGCTGTCAAGACCTGGTGGGACGGATTGACAACATTATCGACTTTCATGGAATCGAGGTTGTCGCGGGTGATCAGCGGCGTGCCGGGCAGGAGCTCGAAGAAGCCGGCCTGCAGCCGCGCCAGGGCGTCGGGCAGCCTGAGCACCGGGCGCGGATGGCCGGACCAGCGTCCCGCCAGCCTGACCAGCTCGGCCAGGGTATAGATGCCGGGGCCGCCCAGCTCGAAGGTCTGCCTGCGGGTGGCCTCGTCGAACAGGGCGCGCACATAGGCTTCGGCGACGTCGCCGACGTACACCGGCTGGAAGCGCGCATCGGCGCCGGCCAGCGGCACCACCGGCAAATGGCGCTGCAGGCGCGCGAACATGTTCATGAAATTGTCGCCCGGTCCGAACACCACCGAGGGACGGAAGACGGTCGCCGCCACACCCGCCTCGCTGGCGGCCGCCAGTTCGCCGTCGGCCTTCGAACGCTGGTACATCGAGGGGCCGTCGCGGGCCGCGCCCAGCGCGCTCATGTGCAGCAGGCGCGGCACGCCCGCGGCGGCGCAGGCACTGGCGATGCGGCGCGGCAGCTCGACGTGGACGTGGCGGAACTGCGGCCCGTAGGGCATGCCATGGCGCGAATGCAGGATGCCGACCAGGTTGATGACGGCATCGCGGCCCGCCACCAGGCGCCGCAGGACGGCATCGTCGTGAATATCCGCCTGCACGATATCGACGCCCGGCAGCGGCATCAGGTGCATGGCATGCGCTTCGTGGCGGGTCGGCACGACGATGGTCATGTCGTGCTCGGGCAGCCGCGCTGCGAGATGGCTGCCGATGAATCCTGTTCCTCCGAACAACACTACCGACAGATCGCGCATGGCAATCTCCTAAGGCAGGCCGATCATGGCAAGCCCATGCTAGCACCACGCGGCATGATCGTCCCCAGGCGGGCCTTGAGCGACTGCGGACGCTTCTCGAACAGTGCGGCGTAGTTCGTTGCGTTCGACATCACGTTGCGCACGTAGTTGCGCGTTTCTTCGAAAGGAATGGTTTCGACGAACACCGCCCCTTCCATCGGCGCATTCAGCAGCCCGCGCCAGGTACGGGTGCGGCCGGGGCCGGCGTTATACGAAGCGGTGGCCAGCACCTGCGAGCCTTCCGCATGGTTCAGCACCATGTTCAGGTAATTGGTGCCGAGCAGGATGTTGGTGCGGATATCGCTCAGCATGCCGTGGCCGTAATCGGTCATGCCGATCTTCTCGGCCACCCACTTGCCGGTCGAGGGCATCACCTGCATCAGGCCGGAAGCACCGACGCCGGACTGGGCATCGGAAATGAAGCGCGATTCCTGGCGGATCAGGCCGTAGACCCAGGCCTGGTCCAGGCCCAGCCCCTGCGCGGTCGGCTGCAGGATGTCGTCGTGCGGAGCCGGGAAGCGCTGGGTATAGTCGAACTCGGTGCGGGTGCGCTCCGAGGTATTCACCATGCGGTCCAGGATCTCGTTCTGGCGCGCATACTCGGCCGCGACCAGCAGCTTGCGGTCGGAAAAATCGCGCAGCGCCCAATTCCATTCGCGCGTGCCCTCGAAGCGCAGGCGCATGCCGAAGAATTTCAGGGCGCGCCTGAAGCCAGGATTGGCAGCCATCTGCGCCAGCTCGGCCGCGGTGGGCGCGATCGGCCCCACTGCGCTGGGCGGGATCGTGATCTGCTGGCCGATTTCCTCGAGCGCAAGTTGCCCATAAAAACTGTTCTGGTCGGCGATGCGGCGGAACAGCGCCTGCGCATCCTCCTTGCGGCCCTGGGCCAGGTCGGCGCGGCCGCGCCAGTAGACCCAGGCCGGCTCGGCGCGCTGGTCTGGCGGCATGGCGTCGATGGTCGCCTTCACCATCTTCCAGTCGCCGCGGCGCAGCGCGATCCGGGTCTTCCACTCGGCCTGGAACTCGGACAGGGGCGCGCCGGCGGCACGCTGCCAGTAATCGTAGGCTTCCGGCGCCAGCACCAGCGAAGCGGCCAGGGCGATGTTCGACCAGCCGATCGCCTTTTCCTCGGCGGACAATTTGGATGCGTTCTTGTTCAGGGCGACCGTTGCCAGCTTGAGGCTGGTTCGCGCCATGCGGCCGACCGCGACCAGGTAGATCTCGTGATCGGCGCGGCTGCTGCCGATGCCGCGCGCCATCGCCAGCGCCGGCACGTCCACCGCCTGGGCGGCGCGGGTGTCGGAGGCGCCCAGCAGCAGCGCGGTGCGGCGCGAGGGGCCGGTGGCGTGCATCTCGCCGGCCAGGCGCAGCTGGGCCAGCAGGTCCGCGTTCGTGAACTGGCCGGACTGCGCCAGCTGGGCGACCAGGGCGGCGCAGGCTTCGCCGTACAGCGGCGGATTGTCGAGCAGGGCGCGCGCCTCGCCGGCCACGTTCTGGCCTTTCACGGCGCGCGACAGCAGCGCATAGCACTTGACCTGGTAGTCGTCGTTCTTCACGAACAGCGGCAGTTCGCGGTCGAAATTCACCCAGTCGCGCTTGCGGCCGAGTTCCAGCAGCCAGTCGTTGCGCAAGCGGTCGGCGATGGCGCTGCCCTCGTAACGCTTCAGGAAATCCAGGACTTCCTCGTTCGATGCGTCCTTCAGACGCGGTTTGAGCCGATAATAGTCGACATACGAGGGAATTGTGTAGTTGGGCAGGCGCGCCGCCAGCTCGGCCGCCTTGACCGCATCGTTCTGGCGCGCGGCCTCGCGCAACTGCAGGAAGATGGCATCCTGCTCGCGGGCGGCGTCGGTCGCGGCCTGCGGCAGCGCGGCCACGGGAGCGATCGCGGGTGCGGCGGCAGGCGGCGGAGCCGTTTGGGCGGACGCCGTCGCGAACGACAGCAGGGTCGTGGCGGCAATACTTGCGCCGGCTAACAATTTCAAAAGAAACATCAAACCAACCTTCAATGTACGCTTCATTTAACTCATGACCGGCGATCCAAGAATAACACGCCCCCTCTCGAGCTTGCCAGATGACGCCTCAAGCGTGGCAGGCGACAGCCAGGCGGCCAAGGCGGCGCTGCGCAAGGCGCTCAGGACTGCACGTGGGGCGCTCGACCCGGCAATCAAGGTCCAATGGGATGCACACATCGGCGCCCAGGTGATTGCCTGGTGGCGCCTGCGCCAGATCGATACCCTCGGGGTGTACTGGCCGCTGGCCGGCGAACCCGACCTGCGCGCAGCCTATGCGGAGCTGGCGCTGGCCGGCGTGCGCCTGGCCCTGCCCGTGGTGATGGAACGCAACGCTCCCCTCACGTTCACGGAATGGACGCCGGGCGAGCCGATGATCGCGGACGAGATGGGCGTCGCGGTGCCGGCCCAGCTGCGCTTCATCGAGCGCCCTCCCGCCCTCCTGGTTCCCTGCCTGGGCTTCAATGCCGACGGCTATCGGCTGGGCTATGGCGGCGGCTACTACGACCGCACCCTGGAACTGCCGCCGCGTCCGCGCACCCTGGGCATTGCCTACAGCAACCAGCAAGCGCAGTTCGGCCATGCGCCGCACGACGTGCCGCTGGACGTGATCGTGACCGAGATCAGCAAGGTGACCTAAAGAAAATGCCCGCGGCTTTGCGGCGCGCGGGCATGCGATCGGCGGGCGAGGATCAGGCCGCCGTCTGCGTTCCCTGCAGGCGCTGGCAGATGGCGGTGGTGGCCGCCGCCTGGTTCATGCTGTAGAAATGCAGGCCGGGCGCGCCGCCCGCCAGCAGGCGTTCGCACAGCTGGCTGACCACGTCCAGGCCGAAGGCCTTGATCGAAGCGCTGTCGTCGCCGAAGCTGGCCAGCTTCAGGCGGATCCAGCGCGGGATCTCGGCGCCGCACATATCCGAGAAACGCATCAGCTGGGTAAAGTTGGTGATCGGCATGATGCCGGCCACGACCGGGATGTCCAGGCCCATCTTCTGCGCGTTGTCGACGAACTGGAAATAGGCGTCGGCGTTGTAGAAGTACTGGGTGATGGCCGCATTGGCGCCGGCCTGCACCTTGCGGGCGAAGGCTTGCAGGTCGTCCTGCGGCGAACGCGCCTGCGGATGCATCTCCGGATAGGCGGCGACTTCGATGTGGAACCAGTCGCCCGTCTCGGCACGGATGAACTCGACCAGGTCGCTGGCATAGCGCAGCTCGCCGGCGCCGCCATAACCGCTCGGCAGGTCGCCGCGCAGGGCGACCAGGCGGCGGATGCCGTGCGACTGGAACTCGCGCAGGATGGTGCGGATCGATTCGCGGGTGCCGCCGACGCAGGACAGGTGGGGCGCCGCGGCGTGGCCTTCGGACTGGATCTCGAGCACGGTGTCGAGCGTGCCCTGCTGGGTACTGCCGCCGGCGCCGAAGGTCACCGAAAAGTATTTCGGCTGCAGCGCCGCCAGCTTCTGGCGCGCCGCGCGCAGTTTTTCCGCACCCTCGGGGGTCTTGGGCGGGAAAAACTCGATGCTGATATTAGGGGTTTCCATCTTTGTTCACGAGTAAGGTAGAAAGCGCCCACGAAATCACGCTGTACAGGATGGCCGCCAGGAAGGCCGACCAGAATCCGGCGACATGGAAGCCCTCGACCAGGTGCGCCACCAGCAAGAACAGCAGCGCGTTGATCACCAGGATGAACAGTCCGAGCGACACCAGGGTCACCGGCAGGGTCAGGACAACCAGCACCGGACGGATGATGGTGTTGACCAGGCCGAGGATCAGCGCGGCCACGAGGGCGGTGCCGATGCTGGTGACGGTCACGGAATGCATCAGGTAAGGCAGCGCCATCAGGGCTGCGGCGTTGATCAACCAGGTCAGGAGCAGGCGCATATCGGTGTCTTTCGTGAAGGCGTAGGAATCCGGGGCGCCACCCGATTTGGGCGGCGCCATGTCACCGAAGAGATTACCAGTTATTAATTAATAACGGTAATGGTCGGGCTTGTACGGACCTTCCTTGCTGACGGAGATGTAGGCAGCCTGCTCCTCGGTCAGCGTGGTCAGCTGGGCGTTCAGCTTCTTGAGCTGCAGGCGCGCGACCTTTTCGTCCAGGTGCTTCGGCAGCGTGTACACGCCGACCGGGTACTTGTCGGTGTTGGCGAACAGCTCGATCTGGGCGATGGTCTGGTTCGCGAACGACGAGCTCATCACGTAGGACGGGTGACCGGTGCCGCAGCCCAGGTTCACCAGGCGGCCTTCGGCCAGCAGGATGATGCGCTTGCCATCCGGGAAAATAATATGGTCGACCTGGGGCTTGATGTTCTCCCACTGATATTTCTTCAGTGCGGCAACTTCGATTTCGTTGTCGAAGTGACCGATGTTGCAGACGATCGCCTGGTCCTTCATCTTGAGCATGTGCTGCTCGGTGATGACGTGATAGTTGCCGGTGCAGGTGACGAAGATGTCGCCGTGTTCGGCGGCGTAGTCCATGGTCACGACGCGGTAGCCTTCCATCGCCGCCTGCAGGGCGCAGATCGGGTCGATCTCGGTAACCCAGACCTGGGCCGACAGCGCGCGCATGGCTTGCGCCGAGCCTTTACCCACGTCGCCGTAGCCGGCGATCACGGCGATCTTGCCGGCGATCATGACGTCGGTCGCGCGCTTGATGCCGTCCACCAGCGATTCGCGGCAGCCGTACAGGTTGTCGAACTTCGACTTGGTGACGGAGTCGTTGACGTTGATTGCCGGGAAAGCCAGCTTGCCTTCCTGGTGCATCTGGTACAGGCGGTGCACGCCGGTGGTGGTCTCTTCGGTCACGCCCTTGATTTCCGGCAGGCGCTTCGAGTACCACTGCGGATCGACGGCCAGGCGGCCCTTGATCGCGTTGAACAGGCAGATCTCTTCTTCCGAACCCGGCTTGTCCAGCACCGAGATGTCTTTCTCGGCACGCACGCCCAGGTGCAGCAGCAGGGTGGCGTCGCCGCCGTCGTCCAGGATCATGTTGGCGTGGTTGTCACCCGGCCATTCGAAGATGCGGTGGGTGTATTCCCAGTACTCGTCCAGGGTTTCGCCCTTGATGGCGAACACCGGGGTGCCGACCGAAGCGATGGCGGCGGCGGCGTGGTCCTGGGTCGAGTAGATATTGCACGAGGCCCAGCGCACTTGCGCGCCGAGGGCTTCCAACGTGCGGATCAGCACGGCGGTCTGGATGGTCATGTGCAGCGAACCGGCAATGCGCGCGCCCTTCAGCGGCTGGCTGGCGGCGTATTCCTCGCGGATGGCCATCAGGCCCGGCATTTCGGTTTCGGCAATGCGGATTTCCTTCTCGCCCCACGAGGCAAGACCGATGTCGGCAACGAGGTAATCCTGGGAAGTGTCTTTGAGTACGGCGCTCATCACGCCCTCCTTTCAAGTTAAGAAAAAAGTAACGTGAGCGCGGTGTTGATATCCGAGCCTGGCGAAAGTGGACACTTTCGTCGCAACGCTCCTCGGAATTCCTTAGTTTAGCATGGGTGATGCTGGCAGTGTACTGAGGCATGCAGGGTGGGCCCGGAGAGCCCACCCTGCGCTATTTATGCCAAACCAGCCGCGGCGCGCAGTGCCGCCGCCTTGTCGGTGCGTTCCCAGGTGAACTCCGGCTCTTCGCGGCCGAAGTGGCCGTAGGCGGCCGACTTCTGGTAGATCGGGCGCAGCAGGTCCAGCATCTGCACGATGCCTTTCGGGCGCAGGTCGAAGTGTTCCATCACCAGTTCGGCGATCTTCTCGTCGGAGATCACGCCGGTACCTTCGGTGTAGACGGTGATGTTGATCGGCTTGGCCACGCCGATCGCGTAGCTGACCTGCACCTGGCACTGGCGCGCCAGGCCGGCGGCGACCACGTTCTTGGCCACGTAGCGGGCGGCGTAGGCGGCCGAGCGGTCGACCTTGGACGGATCCTTGCCCGAGAAGGCGCCGCCGCCGTGCGGGGCTGCGCCGCCGTAGGTGTCGACGATGATCTTGCGGCCGGTCAGGCCGCAGTCACCCTGCGGGCCGCCGATGACGAAGCGGCCGGTCGGGTTGACCAGGTAGCGGGTGTCCTGCAGCCATTCTTTCGGCAGCACCGGCTTGATGATCTCTTCGATGACCGCTTCTTCGATCTGGCTATGGCTGATTTCCGGCGCGTGCTGGGTCGACAGCACCACGGTGTTGACCGAGACCGGGCGGCCGTTCACGTAGCGCAGCGTGACCTGGGACTTGGCGTCCGGACGCAGCCACGGCAGGCGGCCGTCCTTGCGCAGCTGCGACTGGCGCTCGACCAGGCGGTGGGCGTAATAGATCGCGGCCGGCATCAGTTCCGGGGTTTCGTCGCAGGCGTAGCCGAACATCAGGCCCTGGTCGCCGGCGCCCTGGTCGAGGTCGATACCGGCGCCTTCGTCGACGCCCTGGGCGATGTCCGGCGACTGCTTGTCATAGGCGACCAGCACGGCGCAGCCCTTGTAGTCGATGCCGAAATCGGTGTTGTCGTAACCGATGCGCTTGATGGTATTGCGCGCAACTTGAATATAATCGACGTTTGCGTGCGTCGTGATCTCTCCGGCCAGCACCACCAGACCCGTGTTGCACAGGGTTTCGGCGGCCACGCGCGCGCGCGGATCCTGCTCGAGGATGGCGTCGAGGATGGCGTCGGAAATCTGGTCGGCAACTTTGTCCGGATGGCCTTCCGAGACGGATTCGGAAGTGAAGAGGTAGTCATTGGAAGACATTGAGGCTCCTGATACTGTTGAGATGAATGCCGCAGTACCAAGGCCCTGCGACGCTTTAGCGATATTTATATTCCGCTTCGCAAGTTGTCATTAACTCCGCGGATCCTGCCCAAAGTGGTATTTTACGCTCCTTAAAAAATTTTGGTGAAGCAAGCCGCATCACCTCTACCCTGAATCAATAAATGCTCGTTTTCCTGTTCCGCTTCCTGTCCGTGTTTCCCCTCCCCGTGCTGCACGCACTGGGAGCCGCGCTCGGCTGGCTGGTTTACCTCATTTCTCCCTCTTACCGGCGGCGTTTGCGCAGCAATCTCGAGCTGGCCGGCTACGGCGCCCATCTGCGCAGCGCCGTCGCCGAGTCCGGCAAAGCCATCGTCGAACTGCCGTTCGTATGGTGCGCGCCACAGGAGCGCGTCACCCGCCACGTCACGATGGAAAACTGGGAACTGGTCCAGCGCCAGCTCGATTCCGGACGCGGGATTGTGTTCCTGACGCCACACCTCGGCTGTTTCGAGCTGACCGCCCAGCAGGTGTCGCTGCGCCAGGAGTTGACGGTCATGTACCGCCCGCCGCGCAAGAGCGCGCTGAAACCCCTGGTCGAAGGCGCGCGCGCCCGCCAGAACATGCACCTGGCCCCGGCCAACCTGTCGGGCGTGCGCATGCTGGTCAAGGCGCTGCGCGGCGGCCAGCCGGTCGGCGTGCTGCCGGACCAGGTGCCGCAGGAAGGCGAAGGCGTATGGGCGCCCTTCTTCGGCCGCCCGGCCTACACGATGACCTTGCCGGCCAAGCTGGCCCAGCTGGGCAAGGCCGACATCCTGCTGACCTATGCGGAGCGCCTGCCGGGCGGACGCGGCTACGTGATCCGCTTCGTGCCCTTCGAGGGCGAGCTGTCCGGCACCGCGACCGAGCAGGCCGCCAGCATCAACCGCGCGATGGAAGCGCTGATCGCGCGTTGCCCGTCCCAGTATGTCTGGAGTTATAACCGCTACAAGCGTCCCCAGGGCGTGGCGGCCCCGGAAGCCGAGGCGGTCGCATGAGGGTCCTGATTGCTTTTCTGTGGCTGCTGCATTTCCTGCCGCTGCCGATCCTGGGCCGCATCGGCAACGCCGTCGGCTGGCTGATGTACTACGCGATCCCGAAGCGCCGCAAGATCGCCCTGACCAATCTGCGCCTGTGCATGCCCGAGCTGAGCGAAGCGGAACGGGTCGCCATCGCCAAGCGCCACTTCCAGGGTTATTCTCGCAGCATCCTGGAGCGCTCGCTGATCTGGTGGGCGCCGATTCCGCGCCTGCGCCGCCTGATCCACATCGAGCCGTCGGTGCCCCAGGCCGAGATGGAAAGCGGCCCGACCATCCTGCTGTGCCCGCACTTCGTCTGCCTCGACGTGGCCGGCGTGGCGGCGCGCGTGATCCCGGTGTCGACGATTTATTCGCCGCAGAAGAACGAGGCCTTCGACCGCCTGCTGCGCTACGGCCGCGAGCGCTTCGGCCCGGTGCGCCTGTTCACCCGCGAAGACGGCATCAAGCCGATCCTGCGCGCGCTGCGCGATGGCCTGCCCTATTTCATGCTGCCGGACATGGATTTCGGCGAGAAGGATGCCGCCTTCGTGCCCTTCTTCGGCATCCCGGCGGCGACGCTCACCGCCCTGCCGCGGCTGGCGGCGGCCACCAGGGCGAAAGTGATCCCGGTGATCGCCACCTTCCTGCCCGACTACAAGGGCTACCGCGTGGTCTTCTATCCGTCCTGGGAAAACTACCCGGGCGACGACATGATCGACGCCACCCGCCGCATGAACGAATTCATCGAGGAACGGGTGCGCGAAAGCCCGGCCGAGTATTTCTGGACCCATAAACGCTTCAAGACCCGGCCGAACGGCGAACCGTCGTTCTACGAGTAGACAGGAACCATCATGAAACTGAAATTCACCAAGATGCACGGCGCCGGCAACGATTTCATCGTCATCGACGCCGTCAACCAGCAGGTCGAGCTGAGCCCCGCGCAGTGGGCCCGCCTGGCCGACCGCCGCTTCGGCATCGGCGCCGACCAGATCCTGATCGTCGAACGCCCCACCGAGGAAGGCTGCGATTTCCGCTACCGCATCTTCAACAACGATGGCGGCGAGGTCGAACAGTGCGGCAACGGCTCGCGCGCCTTCGTGCGCTTCGTCAGCGACAAGGGCCTGACCGGCAAGCGCAGCATCCGCGTGCAGACCATGGCCGGCATCATCACGCCGCACCTGGAAGAGGACGGCAGCGTGACGGTCGACATGGGCGCGCCCGTGCTGGAACCGGCAAACGTTCCCTTCGACGCCGGCGGCCTGGACGGCGTGGCCCAGGGCCGCGACACCCTGTGGCCGCTGACGGTCCGCGCGCGCGGCGCCGAGCAGACCGTGCAGGTATCGGTCGTCTCGATGGGCAATCCGCACGCGGTGCAGGTGGTCGACGACGTCGACAATGCGCCGGTCGCGGAGACCGGCCCGCAGATCGAGCACCATCCGCGCTTCCCGAAACGGGTCAACGCCGGCTACCTGCAGGTGCTGGACCGCGGCCACGTGAAGCTGCGCGTGTTCGAGCGCGGCGCCGGCGAAACCCTGGCCTGCGGCACCGGCGCCTGTGCGGCGGTCGTGGCCGGCATCCGGCGCGGCCTGCTGGACTCGCCAGTCCAGGTCGACGCGCGCGGCGGCCGCCTCAGCATCGCCTGGGCCGGCGAAGGCCAGCCGGTCTACCTGAGCGGCCCCGCCGAGACCGTATTCGAAGGCGAGATCACGCTTTGACCACCGGCGTCTGACGCTTCTTCAGGCGGCGAGGTCGAGGTCGAGGGAAGTCTCCGGCAGCAGGGTCCGCAGACGATAAAGGCGCTGGCGATAGTTCCCTTCCGGCCCGCCCGGGCCGCAGTCGACGTTCTCGAACAGGCGGCCGATGCGGTCGAGCAACTGGCGCTCCTGGGCGCTTTCCACCGTCACCAGGCGGCGCCGGCTGCGGCCGTAGCTGGCGCGGATGTCGATCACCAGGCAATGGCCGCGGTCCGCATGCCGGACGTCGAGCAACAGCGCCTCCGCGCGGCTCAGGCCGAAGGCCAGCGCCAGCTCGAGGCGCGCCGCCAGCAGCGGAAAGTCCGACAGGTCGCGTCCCGCCAGCATCGCATCGAGGTCCTGCCAGGCGCCCGGGCTGCGCGGCGCGATCTTGTGCAGCATGGCGGCCGCCCTGGCGCAGCCCTGCACGGCCGCCTTCTGCAGCCAGAACACGGCGCGCACATCGTTACCCTCGTTCTCGCGGCGTGCGCGCCAGGCGGCGTTGCCGCATTCCAGCTGGGCGTCGCGGTAGCCCATCCCGGCGGCCCGCTCGAGGTATTTCTGGGCCTCGACCACATTCCGCTGGGAAAACTCCGGCTTCACATAGATGCGCGACAGCGCATACCAGGCTTCGGCCAGGCCCTGCTCGCCGGCCTGCAGCAGCCAGCGCACCGCCTTCTTGAAGTTGGCCGCGCCGCTGCTGCCCGCGCCGCTCGCCGCAACGCGGCGGCCGTCGATGCGCATGCGCGCGGACCACAGGCCCAGCGCGAACTGGGCGTGGCGGTCCTGCTCGGCGGCGGCCAGTTCCCAGAACGCGTGCAATTCGTCGGGCTCGACGTCGTGGGCGACGGCGCCCTCGTCGACCAGGCGGGCGCAGCGCGACAGCAGCGTGACCTCGTCCGGGGCCAGGCGCGCGCAGGCCCGGTCCTGCGCCACCTCGGAATGGGCCAGGGACCGCGCCAGCGGCAGCGCACGCGCGAGATAGGCCTGGTGCCTGCCGGCCTCCCACTCCTGTTCCAGCAAGGCGAACTGGGCCGCGGTGACGCCATTGTCGGCGGCGCGCCGCAGCCAGCGCTGCCCGTTGCGGTCCGGCGCGCCGCTGCGTGGCACTGCCGCGGTACTCCGCTCCATGGCGCCGGCGGCGGGTACGGCTGCCGCCAAGCCGCCGGCCGGGATGCCGCGCTCCAGTCCGCCCGCGCGCGGCGTGGCCCCATGTTCGCGCGCCAGCAGCCACTGCGCTTCGGGGAAGCCGCCGCGGCCGGCGTCCTCGAGCGCACGCAGGGCCTTGGCGCGCTGCCCCGGTGCTGCCCGTTCGCCGCCCAGCACCAACTGTGCATAGACGAGCCCGGCCCGCGCCAGGCCGCCGTCGTAGGCGCGCTCGTACCAGCCGGTAACGGATTCGGTACTCTGCCGGGCGAGGTCGAGGGGAATATGGTTGCCGATCAGCTGCCATGCCTCGGCACAACCTTGCCTTGCAGCACGATCCAACCAGTGCAGGGCGGTGGGCAGGCTCTTCGGCAGACCGGTACTGCCGAACAGGTAGAGCCGGCCCAGCTCCAGCTGGGCCTCGGCCCGGCCGGCGCGCGCGCCACGGATGATTGCTAGCTCTTCACGGTTTGCCATCGCTTGTCTTACTACGTATCGGTAATGGAAACGCCGCCGCAGATGCGTACAGAAGCATGCAAATCACGGTGAATACGTGACGGATCAGTTCGCCAAGCTGTGCGATCCGGTGTGCGGTTGACGGATGGGCCAGAGTCTATAGCCGGCTCAGGGGCGATTCGTTTGCGATTCCATGTGCATTTGAGGCTGCACAAATGTTAATACTTGTGCCCGGCTGACATGATGACGCCCGGAAACTTAAACAATGCTTAAGATTTCCCTACTGCATGAACCCAGACGTTTCGAAAATACAACAGCACGATTGGATTTATTGGCTTTCGACCAAGTGGAGCCGTCATAATTGACCAATCCGACAATCTTGACGCATTGAGAAATTACAGTTCACACATCCGAGTGTTCAGCTACAAGAATAAGTCTCAATGCTCTCTGGATTCCTGCGATTCACTTTATAAGGATACAAATAGATGAAAAAATCACTCTTGGCAGTCGCTCTGCTGGGCGCATTCGCCGGTGTGGCGCAAGCTCAAACCGCTGTGACGATCTACGGTAACATCGACGCTGGCCTGATCAAGCGTACCGATCAGACCCTGGCCATCGGCAAGCGTGCATCGAACACCCTGGGCTTCAAAGGTACCGAAGACCTGGGCAACGGCCTGAAGGCACTGTTCCAGATCGAAATGCGTTACGAGCCGGACACCGGCACCACCGAGAACAACGGCCGTCCGCTGTTCCAGGGCCAGTCGCGCGTCGGCCTGCAGGGTGACTTCGGTATGGTCCGTCTGGGCCGTGGCCTGACCCCGTTCCAGGAAGTCGTCGGTTCGTTCGAACCGTGGCACGGCCTGCCGACCCCGGCCGGCTTCTACACCGACATCTCGGTCGCCGGCTTCAACTCGGCTCCGCTGGACACCAACACCAGCGGCGGTTCGCCGAACAACAACCGCATCTCGAACGCGATCTTCTATAACTCGCCGGTCGCCAATGGCTTCCAGGTGAACGCTTCGTGGGCAACCAAGGAATCGACCGGCGGCTCGCTGACCGGTATCGGCGCCGGCGCTGCTTCGTACGGCGTGAACGCCGAAGGCACCGTGAACCCGTTCTCGGTCGCTGCGACCTACAACAACGGTCCGGCAGCCGCGATGGTCGCTTACGAGCGTAACGCCGTCGAAAGCAAGGTGTGGTCGGTCGCAGGTTCGGTCGCCGCTACCCCGGAACTGAAGCTGATGGCAACCTACACCCATCAAGACCAGGAACACACCAACACCCTGCGTCCGACGACCAAGGCATGGCTGGTCGGTGCAACCTACGCCGTCGGCCCGGGCAAGCTGCTGGCTGGTTACGGCCGCAAGCACATCGACAACACTGCTTCGACCAAGCAGTACTCGCTGGGCTACGAATACAACCTGTCGAAGCGTACCTACCTGTACGTGGACGCATCGCGTAAGAAAGACATCGTCAACGCCGCCACCGGCAACCTGGCTGGCACCCCGACTGTCAACCACTACGACGTGGGCGTGAACCACTCGTTCTAAGCCAAACCGGGAGCTTGCTCCCGTTTAGCTGAACTCCGCAAGGGCGGGCCTGGGCAACCAGGTCCGCCCTTGTTGCATCCAGGCCTTGTGCGATTCGCGCAACGCTTACGCGGCTGAGCAGTATCGGCCGGCGCGAATTGATGGGCATCCTAGTTTGTCGATGCGGTCCGATTTGCCATGGGAGATGCGATGAAGAAGATCCTGCTGGGGGCGCTCGCCGGCGCCTGTGTCCCGACCCTCGTGCTGGCCCAGACCAGCGTCCAGTTCTACGGTATCGCCGATGCCGGCCTGATGTGGCAGCGCGGCTCCCACCCCAAGATCATCAGCGGCGGCGAAGACGGCTCGCGGCTCGGCTTCAAGGGCAGCGAAGACCTCGGCGGCGGCATGAAAGCCGTGTTCAACCTGGAGGCGCGGGTCGAACTCGATACCGGCAAGCAGCAGCCGGTCCTGGTCAACGAGAACCAGGGCTATTACCTGACGCGCGGCATGGGCGCCCTGCCTCCCAACCTGCTGGCCGCCGTGCGCCGTGCGCTGCAGCCGCCCGGCGGCCCGGCCGTCAATCCGGAAAACGCGCTGTTCGACCGCACCGCCATGGTCGGCATGATCACGCCGCTGGGTGCGGTGCTGGTCGGGCGCATGTACACGCCAGGCTACGAAGTCTTCGCCGCCGCCGACACCTTCGAGGTCGGCACCGGCGGCACCTGGGGCAGCATCACCGGCGGCACCGCCGGCTTCCAGGCGCTGGGCGCCGACATCCGCTCCCAGCGCTCCCTGCAATACCGGATCGCCCTGCCCTCCGGCATCGGCGCCTCGGTCATGATCGCCGGCCGGGGTTCCGGCTACTACGGCCTGTACAACAAGTTCTGGGGCGCGGCCGTCACTTACAAGGCGAACGGCTGGGATGTCGGCATCGGCCACAACCACGGCTACGACCCGAACGGCGCGCCCAGCCTGCGCAGTTCGACGATCGGCGGTTCGTACGCCTGGAACGACTGGAAATTCTTCGCCGGCTGGCACGACCAGCGCAACCGTCATTCGACCCTGCTGCCCACCTATATCGCCGGCTGGGATGCCCAGATCGCGCCCCAGCTCGCGCCGCTCGGCCCGGCCGCCGCCGCCCTGCGCACCGTGTTCATCGACAACATCAGTTTCAACAGCCAGATCGATGCGGTGGGCTACCAGGCCGGGCTGCACTACCGCATCGGACCGGGCCGCATCCTGGCCTCGGTCGCGCACCAGAACGACCGCACGGTGTCCGACAGCGATGCCACCCTGTTCGCGCTCGGCTACAACTACTTCCTGTCGAAGCGCACCGACATCTACGCGGTGGCCGCCTTCATCCGCAACCGGAACGAGGCCCAGTACAGTCCGGCCACGGCGGGGGCGCCGGGCGGCTTCACGCCCCAGCCGGGCGAGGACGGACGCGCCTTCCAGCTCGGGATGCGCTACCGCTTCTGACGCCGGCGCCACGGCGGCGGGCGGAACGGCGATGTTTATCTGCTTACGGCGTTTGCAGTCAGGTAAAATGAGCGGTCCACCTTTTTCGCAAGACCGTGCAATGACCGTAACGCTGGATCCCGCTGCCATCGCCCAATACCTGGTCGACCATCCGCAGTTTTTTGAAGAATACGCCGGCCTGCTGGGCGAGGTAAAACTGTCGAGCCCGCTGACCGGCCGTGCCGTCTCGCTGCAGGAACGCCAGATGGAAGTGATGCGCGACAAGTACAAGGCGCTCGAGCTGCGCATGTCGCAACTGGTGCGCCATGCCGAGGAAAACGCGGCGATCGCCAACCGTTTCCACGGCTGGACCCGCCAGCTGCTGGAAGCCGGCGCCCCCGACGAAGCGCCGGCCGCCATGCCGCGCGCCGTGGTCGACGGCCTGATCAAGCATTTCGTGGTGCCGCAGGCGACCCTGCGCCTGTGGGGCTTGGGTGCGGGCCATGCCGACGAGTGGTATGCGAGCGACGTGTCCGACGACGTCCGCCTGTTCGCCAACGGCCTGCGCGCGCCGTATTGCGGCCCGAACCGCGATTTCGACGCCGTGCGCTGGCTCGAGGACAGCAGCTCGGTACGCTCGACCGTGCTGGTGCCGCTGCGCGCCGGCGGCTCGGCCTTCGGCCTGCTGGTGCTCGGTTCGCCGGATGCCGAACGCTTCAGCGCCAGCATGGCGACCGATTTCCTGGTCCACATCGGCGAGACGGCCAGCGCCGCCCTCAGCCCGCTGCGCGCTGCCTGAGATGGACAGCCCGGCCGCCGACGACTGGACCGGCCGCTACCTGGACGAGCTGCGCACCCAGCGCAAGCTCTCCAGCCATACCATCGCCGCCTATGGGCGCGACCTGGCCGAGCTGTCCGCATTGGCCGGCCACAGCGACTGGACCAGGCTGAGCCATTTCGAGATCCGCCGCTTCGCCGCCAAACTGCACGCCGAGGGCCAGAGTCCGACCTCGATCGCGCGCAAGCTGTCCGGCTGGCGCGGCTTCTTCAACTGGCTGGCCCGCCACACGGCCTTGCCCGCCAACCCCGTCGAGGGCGTGCGCGCGCCGCGCCGCGCCAGGCGCTTGCCGAAAGCCCTGCCGGTCGACGATGCCGTGCGCCTGATGGAAGCGAACCGCCGCGGCCACCCCGAACCGGCCGAACTGTGCGATCGCGCGATGTTCGAGCTGCTGTATTCGAGCGGCCTGCGGGTCTCGGAACTGGCGGGACTGGATCTCGGCTTCGTCGCCGCCAGGGATGGCACGCCGGCCTCGCTCGGCTGGCTGGAGCCGGAGGCGCGCGAAGTCGTGGTCACCGGCAAGGGCAACAAGATGCGGCGGGTGCCGGTCGGCGGCCCGGCGCTGGACGCGATCGCGGCCTGGCTGGCGGTGCGCCCGCCCAGCAGCGACGGCAGCCAGGCCCTGTTCCTGTCGGCGCGCGGCGCACGCGTCACGCCGCGCGTGGTCCAGCACCGCCTGAAAGCCCATGCGCTGAAGGCCGGCCTGCCGGTCCACGTGCATCCCCACGTGCTGCGCCACTCCTTCGCCTCGCACCTGCTGCAATCCTCGGGCGACCTGCGCGCGGTCCAGGAGCTGCTGGGCCACGCCAGCATCACCTCGACCCAGATCTATACCTCGCTCGATTTCCAGCACCTGGCGGCGGTCTACGACAAGGCGCATCCGCGCGCCAAAGCCAAGTAAAGTACCAAGCGGGCGCACGCAAGGCCGTGCTCGGTGGTGACATTCGATAAATTCCGGCATAATCCCCCGATTCTCGGCGGCCGTCCGGCCCCACTTTGATCGGATAGCGAAATATGGAATTGATCCCCAGCACCATCCTGACCGGCTTCCTCGGCGCCGGCAAAACCACGCTGCTCAACCGCATCCTGCAGGAAAACCATGGCCTGCGGATCGCCGTGATCGAAAACGAATTCGGCCAGGAAAACATCGACAACGAAATCCTGGTGCAGGATTCGGGCGAGCAGATCGTCGAGATGAACAACGGCTGCATCTGCTGCACGGTGCGCGGGGACCTGATCGTCGCCCTCGGCAACCTGGCGCGCAAGCGCGACGCCGGCGAACTGCAGTTCGACCGCGTGGTGATCGAGACCACCGGCCTGGCAAATCCCGGTCCGGTGGCCCAGACCTTCTTCGTCGACGAGGAAGTCGGCGCTCACTATCTGCTCGACGCCGTGGTGACCGTGGTCGACGCCCGCCACGGCATGGACCAGCTGGACCGCCACGAGGAGGCCCAGCGCCAGGTCGGCTTCGCGGACAAGATCCTGCTGTCGAAAACCGACCTGGTCGACGCCGCCGCCGTCGAGGAACTCAAGGCGCGCATCCGCCGCATCAATCCGCGTGCGCCGATCTCCACCTCCGACTTCGGCCGGGCGCCGATCCAGGAAGTGCTCGACCTGCGCGGCTTCAACCTGAACGACAAGCTGGAACTCGACCCGGCCTTCCTGACCGCCGACGAAGCCCATGAGCATGCACATGAGCACGACCACGATCACGAGTACGTCCACACCGAAGCCTGCGACCACAGCCACGACCATCACCACAGCCACCACAGCGACGACATCGCCGCCTTCGTGTTCAAGAGCGAGCGCGCCTTCGATCCGGAACGCCTCGACCAGTTCCTCGGCAGCATGGTGCAGGTGTTCGGCCCGAATATGCTGCGCTATAAAGGCGTGCTGTCGATGGCCGGCGCGGATCGCAAGGTCGTATTCCAAGGCGTGCATCAAATCATGGGCAGCGACCTGGGTGCAAAGTGGGGCGATCACGAGCCGCGCGGGAGCAAAATGGTCTTTATTGGTAAAAATTTACCAAAAGACGTCTTTATCCGCGGATTAGAACAATGTTTGGTATAAACTACTCCGGTTCTGTATTGCGGGTCAGCCAGGCTGACTGTGCAAGCCGGTAGTTGAACGACTGAACAGTCCCGTCAGGCAGCGGGACAGGCGGGGCAGCAGGCCCTGCCGTCACGGCAGCGAAACAGCGCGCACACTGTAATAAGTACCGCTGAGTAAGCTGATAAAATGGAAACTCTGTCGTATCGAAGGTAAGTGAAGTCATGACTAAAACAACCAAACCGAATACCGTGGCGCAGCCCGAAGACCGCCTCCTGACGGAAGAGGAAATTCGGGCCATGAGCGACGACGACTACATGAACCCGGCCCAGCTGGCGTTCTTCAAGAACCGCCTGCAGGAACTCGAGAAGGAACTGCTGAAGAACGCCGGCGAGACGACTGAGCACCTGCGTGAAACGGTCCTGGTGCCGGATCCGGCCGACCGCGCCACGATCGAGGAGGAACACGCGCTCGAACTGCGCACCCGCGACCGCGAACGCAAGCTGCTCAAGAAAGTGCAGCAGTCGCTGGCTTCCATCGAAGCAGGCGAATACGGCTGGTGCGAGGAAACCGGCGAGCCGATCGGCATTCCGCGCCTGATCGCCCGCCCGACCGCCACGCTGTCGCTGGAAGCCCAGCAGCGCCGCGAACTGAAGCAGAAACTGTACGGTGATTGAACCGTGACGGTTTGCCCTGAAAAAAGCATGCGCCCATCGCATGCTTTTTTTATTTGGACGCCAGATAAATTTCCCATGGGATACACTAGCGTCGGCTAGCCTGTCGATTGACGCAGCTCAGGCGTGCGCGCCACGTGCCGCAGGCCCTCATGCTACTGTCTCGACCGGTGAAAAACGGTAGACGAGGACCGACGTGGGATTCTTTTCCTTCCTGAAGAAAAAGGACGATGTGCCCGAGGCGCAGGCGGGCGCACACCCGCGCGCCGCCGTCGACGGCGCCGGTCCCGCCAGCGCCTGCGCGCCGACCACCCGCATGCGGCTCGACACCGAAGCCGAGCGCGAACGCCAGCGCGAGATCGCGCGCGCCACCGCCGCCAAGATCGACGAGATCGAACTCGAGATGGCTTCCGACATCTTCGACGACCAGGCCTGGGCCGGCAACCGCCGCACGCCGGCGGTTGCCGCGGGCGTGCCGGGCGCCGCCCTGCTCGAACTGAACACGGAAGGCCTGCTGGCCGAGGAAGGCACGCCGGACCCCGCCGTGGCGCCCTCCAGCGCGCCGGCGGTCGAGGAAGCGGCCATCCTGTATGCCAACGGCCAGGGCGATGCTGCCGAAGTGGCCCTGCGCGCCTGCCTCGACAGCCCCTGCCGCAATGAGCGCCAGCCCTGGTGGATGCTGTTCGACCTCTACCAGGCCACCGGCCGCGAGGCCGAGTTCGAGAGCATCGCGATCGATTACGCCAGCCATTTCGAGACCTCGCCGCCGGCCTGGCTGCCGCCGAACGCACCGCCGGCGGCGCAGGCGGCCGGCCAGCCCTTCGCCGGCGTGACCCCGACCGCCACTCTGCCCGGCCGGCTCGACGCCACTGCCGGCGTCCAGCTGGCGCGGGTGCTGGCGCCCGCCGCCGGCCCGCTGGTGCGCCTCGAATTCAGCGCCGTCGCCAGCGCGACCGCGGAAGGCTGCGCGGTCCTGCTCGATGCCCTGCAGACCCTGCGCCGCAGCGGCCGCGAACTGGCCGTGGCCGGCGCCGACCACCTGATCGCCGTGCTGCGCCCGATGCTGGCGATCGGCGAACGCGGCGCCGGCGAAGCGCCCTGGCTGCTGCTGCTCGAACTGCTGCTGCTGCTGAACCGCGAAAAGGATTTCGAAGAAACGGCCATGGATTATTGCGTCACCTTCGAGGTGTCGCCGCCCTCCTTCGAGGCGCCGGCGCGGGCCGCCGTCAGCGTCGGCGCCACCACGGACGGCAGCACGGCCGCCGGCGACCGTTTCCTGCTGCCGGGCCTGATCGAGGGCGACAGCGCGGCGCTGCTGGCGGCGATCGATGCCTATGCCGCCCAGCATGCCTCCCTGGTGCTGGACTGCTCGCGCCTGGCGCGCATGGACTACGTGGCGGCCACCGTGTTCGGCGCCCGCCTGCGCCGGCTGGCCGCGCATGACAAGGGCAGCGGCAACGCCGATGCAACGCGCAGCATCGAGCTGCGCGACCTGAACCACCTCGTGGCCGCCCTGCTGCGCCTGCTCGGCGTGGGTGAAGTCGCGCGCCTGTACGCACACAAATACTGAACAATATCGAACGGTAAATCGGCCGCCGGACCCGGCAGTTTCACCTTGTAATTGTATGAAGTAACCCCACTTGCGGTTGGCAATCAACCACGAGGCAACTATGGAACAATTTCACGGCACGACCATTCTGAGCGTGCGGCGCGGCGAACAAGTCGCGCTCGGCGGCGACGGCCAGGTCACCCTGGGCAATGTCGTCATGAAGGGCTCTGCGCGCAAGGTGCGCAAGCTGTACCAGGGCAAGGTATTGTGCGGCTTCGCGGGCGGTACCGCGGACGCTTTCACCCTGCTCGACCGCTTCGAGGCCAAACTGGAAAAACACCAGGGCAACCTGCTGCGCGCCTCGGTTGAACTGGCCAAGGATTGGCGCACCGACCGCATCCTGCGCCGCCTGGAGGCGATGCTGCTGGTCGCCGACCGCGAGAAGACCCTGATCATCACCGGCAACGGCGACGTGCTCGAGCCCGAGGACGGCATCGGCGCGATCGGCTCGGGCGGCGTGTACGCGCAGTCGGCCGCCAAGGCCCTGCAGGAAAACACGGACCTGTCCCCGGCGGACGTCGTCAAGAAGGCGCTCACCATCGCCGGCGAGCTGTGCATTTATACGAACCTGTCCCACATCGTCGAGACGCTGGACTGAGCCCTGCAATGAACAACCATCACATTAATACGAACATGAGCATGACCCCCGCCGAAATCGTTTCGGAACTCGACAAGCACGTGGTCGGCCAGGGCAAGGCCAAGCGCGCGGTGGCGATCGCCCTGCGTAACCGCTGGCGCCGCCAGCAGGTGGACGAGCCCCTGCGCCACGAGATCACCCCGAAGAACATCCTCATGATCGGCCCGACCGGCGTCGGCAAGACCGAGATCGCGCGCCGCCTGGCCAAGCTGGCCGATGCGCCCTTCATCAAGGTCGAGGCGACCAAGTTCACCGAGGTCGGCTATGTCGGCCGCGACGTCGACACCATCATCCGCGACCTGATCGACATCGGCGTCAAGCAGACCCGCGCCAGCGAGATGAAGAAGAACCGCCAGCGCGCCGAAGACGCCGCCGAGGACCGCGTGATCGACATCCTGGTGCCGCCGGCGCGCGACTTCGGCTTCAACGTCGCCAGCACCGAATCGAAGGACGGCGACACCACCCGCCAGACCTTCCGCAAGCGCCTGCGCGAAGGCGCCCTCGACGACAAGGAAGTCGAGATCGAAGTGGCCGACGCCGCGCCCCAGGTCGACATCATGGCGCCGCCGGGCATGGAAGAAATGACCGAACAGATCAAGTCGATGTTCGCCGGCGTCGGCGCAGCCCGCAAAAAGGCGCGCAAGATGAAGGTCAAGGACGCGATGAAGATCCTGATCGACGAGGAAGCCGCCAAGCTCGTCAACGAAGACGAGATGAAGCAGAAGGCAATCCAGAACGTCGAGCAGAACGGCATCGTATTCCTGGACGAGGTCGACAAGATCGCCTCGCGCTCCGAGCAGGGCGGGGCCGACGTCTCGCGCGCCGGCGTGCAGCGCGACCTGCTGCCGCTGGTCGAGGGCACGACGGTGAACACGAAATATGGCATGATCAAGACCGACCACATCCTGTTCATCGCCTCGGGCGCCTTCCACCTGTCCAAGCCTTCCGACCTGATCCCGGAGCTGCAGGGCCGCTTCCCGATCCGCGTCGAACTGGAAGCGCTGTCGGTCGAAGACTTCAAGAGCATCCTGACCTCCACCGACGCCAGCCTGACCAAGCAGTACGAGGCCCTGCTGGCGACCGAGGGCGTGAGCCTGGAATTCGCAGCGGAAGGCATCCACCGCCTGGCCGAGATCGCGTATTCTGTCAACGAGCGCACCGAGAACATCGGCGCGCGCCGCCTGTACACGGTGATGGAAAAGCTGCTCGAGGAGATCTCGTACTCGGCCAGCGACAGGTCGGGCCAGACCCTGGTCATCGACGCCGCCTACGTGAACGAGCGGCTCGACAAGCTGGCGGTCAACGAAGACCTGTCGCGTTACGTGTTGTAATCAAAGGAGCGAAGATGGCGAACAAGGCGCTTGCAACCCGGCAGAAAATGATGCTGCGTGTCCAACCGGCACCGCCGCTCAAGCCGCGCAACCCCTTCGCCGGCTTCGCCAAGCAGCGCTCGGCCGGCTCCCACGCGAAGCCGGTCGCCAGCGAAAGGCTGGCCGCCAAGCGTGCGCTGAAGAAGGTCAAGCTGGAAGCCGACGACGAGTAAGCACACCACATCACGCCCATGAGCTCACCCGACATGCTGCTGGACGTCCTGCGCGCCGAGCTGCGCGCCGCGGGCATCACCTACAAAATGCTGGCCGACCGCATCGCGATGAGCGAATCGAGCATCAAGCGCATGTTCGGCCAGAAGGACATGACCCTGTCCCGCCTGGCCCAGATCTGCCAGGCTGCCGGCATCGCCCTCGAGGACGTGCTGCGCCGCGCGGCCGACGCCCGGCCCCAGGCCGACACCCTCACCCTCAACCAGGAAACCTCGCTGGTCGCCAATCCGCGCCTGCTCTTGATGGCGATCTGCTGTCTCGGGCACTGGAGCCTGGAGCAGATCGTCGAGACCTACCGCCTGACCGAACCCGAATGCATCGGCCTGCTGGCCGAGCTGGACCGGCTGGGACTGATCGAACTGAAACCCCTGAACCGCTACAGCCTGCGCGTCTCGAACGCCTTCCGCTGGCTGCCGGACGGCCCGGTGCAGCGCTATTTCCGCGAGCACGTGGTGGGGGATTATTTCGACGGCCGCTTCGACGGCCCGGGAGAAGCGCTGATGTGCCTGCCGGCACGGCTGTCGCTGGCCAGCGCCGGCGAACTGGTGGAAAAAATCCACCAACTGGCCGGCGAACTGGCGCGCCTGCACCGCAACGACCGCCGCCTGCCGCCGCGCGAACGCGACGGTTTTACCTTGCTGGTGGGGTTCCGGTCGTGGGAATTTTCCGCCTTTACGGCACTCCGACGTTAAATTTTATTGCGTGGTCGGCACCGCGCCACCAACCGGGCTGCCGGTCGAGCGGGTCGGCGGCGGCATCTGCACCGGCGCCGGCGCCGGGTTGTTCGCGTTCGGATTGTTCTGATTGTTCGGATTATTCTGATTGGCGGGCGCGGCGTTCGGATTGGCCGGCGGCGGTGCCTCATGCTGCTGGGTGGCATCGGCCGGGTTGCCGAACTCCTGGCTCTGGGTCGGCTGCTGGATCGCACCCGGCGCCATCGGCGGTTCCTGCACGGCGCCGGCCGATGACGGTGCGGCGGTGAGCGCTGCCGCCGGCGCTCCCGGAGGAACGGCGGCGCCACCCATCGGCGCCGCAGCCTTGGTGTCGGCCGCCAGGTCGAGCCGCTTCATGACGCCGCCATCGGACAGCATCACATAGCGCGGATGCACCTCGGCCAAGGTAATGCCCGGCGCCACTTCCTTGCCCACCTTCAGCGCCTTCGGCGGCGAGCCCTCGGCCACGATGATGGCCACGCTGTCGCGCCCGGCGGCAACGATGCCGGTCAGCTGGTAATTGCTTGCGCTGGCGGTCGCGACTTGTCCGCCGAACAAGGTTGCGGCAGCATCGATCGACGGCTCCGGCATGCTCGTGCGCGGCACCGCGGCGATCGGGCGCTGCACCGGCTTGTACAGCTGCATGATCCAGTAGGCGAGCGAGACCGCCAGCAGGATCACGCCGAGCAGGCTCAAAACGAGGGGCAAACGCTTGTTCATCAATTTCCTTATCAACGCACCAACTGGTTGATTTCAATGATCGGCATCAGCACCGCCAGCACGATCAGCAGCACGACCAGGCCCATGGCCAGAATCAGCACCGGCTCGAGCAGGCCGGCGATCGTCAGTGCACGGCGCTCCAGGTCGGCCTGCTGGGAATCGGCGGCGCGCTCCAGCATGGCCGGCAATTCGCCGGTGATCTCGCCGGCGCGGATCATGTGCACCAGCATCGGCGGGAAATACTTCTGCACCGACAGGGCCCGCGCCAGGCTCGCGCCCTCGCGCACGCTGGCGGTCGCGTCCTCGACCAGTCCTTTCATGGCCACGTTCGACAGCGTGTCGCGGCTGGTTTCCAGCGCGCGCAGGATCGGCACCCCGGAACCGGTGGTGATCGCCAGGGTACTGGCGAAGCGCGCCGTGTTCAGGCTGCGCTCGAAGCGGCCGTAGACCGGAGCGTCGAGCAGCCAGGCATGCCAGCGCAGTTTCAGTGCGGGATTCTGCAGCGCCCGGCGCCACATGAACCAGGCGGCGACGATGGCCAATCCGACATAGATCCCGTAAGCCCGCGTAAAGTTCGACACGCCGAGCATGATCACGGTAAGCACCGGCAGCTTCTGCTTGGTGTTGGCGAACACCGAGACGATCTGCGGCACCACGTAGGTGAGCAGGAAGATCACGATCGCAAACGCGACCACGGTGACGATCGCCGGATAGGTAAACGCCAGCCGGACCCGCTGCACCAGCGCGTTGCGGCGCTCGATATAGTCGGCAAGGCGGGCCAGCACGCGCGCCAGCTGGCCGATCTGCTCGCCGGACGAGACCAGCGCGCGGTAGATCTCGGCGAAGTCGCGCGGGTGGCGCGCCAGCGCGCTGGAGAAGGAGGCGCCGCCCATCACCTCGGAACGGATCGAGGCGATCAGGTCGCGCATGTAGGGACGCTCGGCCTGTTCCAGCAGGGCCGTAAACGCCTGCTCGAGCGGCAGGCCCGCTTCCAGCAAACTGGCCAGCTGGCGCGTAAACAGGGCCAGCTCGACCTGGGACAGGCGTTCGCCGAAGCCGCGCGAACGCGTCGCTCCGCTCTCGTCGACCTGGGCCGCGATGGCCTCGACGCTCAGCGGCGTCAGGCCCTGCAGGCGCAGGTCGGCGCGCGCGGCGCGCGGGCTGTCGGCGTTCAGTACGCCCTTGCGGGTGATGCCACCGGTATCGACGGCTTCGTAGCGGAATGCCGGCATCAGTCAGCCTTCGTCACGCGGACCAGCTCGGCTTCCGTGGTCACGCCTTCGCGGACCCAGCGTTCGCCGTCCTCGCGCATGGTCTTCATGCCGGACTTCAGCGCGGTGTCGCGGATCTCGGCTTCCGACACCTGGTTGTGGATCTGCGCGCGGATCTGCTCGTTCGTTTCCAGCAGCTCGTAGACGCCGACCCGGCCGTGGTAGCCGGTGTGGCCGCAGCGTTCGCAGCCGACCGCCTGCCACTGGCCGTTGCCGTCCTGCTTTTTGCAGTAAGGACAGAGCTTGCGCACCAGACGCTGCGCCATCACGCCCAGCAAGGACGACGACAGCAGGAAGGGCTCGATGCCCATGTCCAGCAGGCGGGTAACGGCCGAGGCGGCATCGTTGGTGTGCAGGGTCGCCAGCACCAGGTGGCCGGTGAGCGAAGCCTGCACCGCGATCTGCGCCGTTTCGAGGTCGCGGATTTCACCGATCATGATCACGTCCGGGTCCTGGCGCAGGATGGCGCGCAGGGCTTTGCCGAAAGTCATGTCGATGCGGGCGTTGACCTGGGTCTGGCCGATGCCCGGCAGGTCGTATTCGATCGGATCCTCCACCGTCATGATGTTGGTGGTGGTCGCGTTCAGGCGTGACAGCGAGGCGTACAGCGTGGTGGTTTTACCGGAACCGGTCGGGCCCGTCACCAGCACGATGCCGTGTGGCTGGTTGATCATCCTGTCGAACTGCGGCAGCAGGCTCTCGCTCATGCCGAGGTGGCCGAGGTCGAGGCGGCCCGCTTCCTTGTCGAGCAGACGCAGCACGGCGCGTTCGCCGTGGCCGGTCGGCAGGGTCGAGACGCGCACGTCGACCGGCTTGCCGCCCACCCGCAGGGTGATGCGGCCGTCCTGCGGCAGGCGTTTCTCGGCGAT
The DNA here is from genome assembly GCF_056399645.1 of Massilia sp. 01N417. Taxonomy (NCBI): domain Bacteria; kingdom Pseudomonadati; phylum Pseudomonadota; class Betaproteobacteria; order Burkholderiales; family Oxalobacteraceae; genus Massilia; species Massilia sp. 01N417. The sequence goes on from NZ_JBFTRS010000002.1 coordinate 60,636, forward strand.
GTCCAGCTGGCTCATGATCTTGATACGCGAAATGAGCGAGGCGTGGATCGCCTTGCGCGGCCGCACGATGTCGCGCAGCGCGCCGTCGATGCGGAAGCGCACCACGGAGGTCTGTTCGAAAGGCTCGATATGGATATCGGAGGCGCCTTCGCGCAGCGACTGGGTCAGCAGCGCATTGATCATGCGGATCACCGGGGCGTCGTCGGACGATTCCAGCAGGTCTTCGATGGCCGGCACGTCCTGCAGCAGCTTGGTCAGGTCGAGGTCGGCATCGAATTCGTCGGCCACCTGGGACGCGTCGCCGCCGGCATTGGCATAGGCGGCGGCGATTGCCGCTTCCAGTTCGGCGCGGTCCATGCGGTGCAGGGCGATGCGGCCGAAACGGCGCGAAACTTCCGCGATCGCGGCCGGCTTGGTCGCGTTCGAGACCAGCACTTCGACGGCCTGCGAAGGGTCGCCGTTGGAACGCGCCAGCACGCCGTAGTCACGTGCGAATGCGTAGGGCAACAGGTTAGTCATGGTTCGTCAATTCTGGGTCGGCGATGCCGGCCGGTATTCGGGCTGCTGGACGGGCTGCTGGACGGGCTGCTGGGCCGGCGACCGGGCCGGCTGCACCGGACGGTACTGCGGCTGCTGCGGCTGCTGCGTCTGCTGCGGCTGGCTGGTGCCCGGACCGGTGGCGGCGCCCGGCCGCGGCGCAACTGGCGCCGGCGGCGGCATCGTGGCCATCGCACCGCCCGCGGGCGGCTGGCCATTGGTTAATGGAGGCAGCATCGGCGCACCGAGGTTGCGCAGCAGGACCGAATCGTCTTCCGGCTGGGTTGCCGAACCGGAAGCACGCATCAGCTCATAGCGGTCCATCGAAATGCTGGTGTTCTGTTCCTTGCTGCGCACCACCACGGGGCGCAGGAAAACCATCAGGTTGCGTTTGACGCGGCTGCGCGCCTGGTATTTGAACAGGTTGCCGATGATCGGGATGTCACCCAGGCCACGCACCTTCTCGACGTTGTGGCCTTCGTCATCCGAGATCAGGCCACCGAGTACGATGATCTGGCCATCGTCGGCCAGCACGTTGCTTTCGATCGCGCGGACGGTGGTGATGATGCCGCCCGAGTTCGTCGGAACCGAATTGTCGATCCCCGAATTCTCGTGGTAGATCGAGAGCTTGATCGTACCGCCTTCGGAAATCTGCGGGCGCACCTTCAGCAGCAGGCCCACGTCCTTGCGGTCGACCGTCTGGAACGGATTGCTGGCCCCGCTCGCACCGGTCGTGAACGAACCGGTGATGATCGGGATGTTCTGGCCGACCTTGATCGTTGCCAGCTCGTTGTCCAGCGTGATCATGTTCGGCGTGGATAAGATATTGGCGTTGCCGTCGCTTTCAAGGGCGCTGGCGATCGCGCCCAGGCCCAGCTTGCCGTTAATCTGGCGGAAGATGCCGACCGACAGGCCGCTCAGCGCCGGCAGGCTGCTGCTGGTGCCGCCGGTGGTGCCGGTGCCGCCCAGGCCGCCGGCCGCGGCAGCCGCCAGGTTGATGATGTTGTTGGACTGGCCGCTGTTGAAGGACTGCAGGCCGCCCACGCGGTACTTGCTGGTGGCGTCGCCGGACAGGCCGACCCACTGGATGCCGAATTCGGACGCCTTGTTCGAGGTGATCTCGACCACCAGCGCCTCGATGTAGACCTGGGCGCGGCGCACGTCGAGCTGGTCGATGACGGCGCGCAGGTTGCGGTAGACCGCGTCCGGCGCGGTGATGATCAGGCTGTTGGTCGAGGCGTCGGCCTGGATGAAGCCGGAGCCCTGGCCGCCGCCGCCGCCGGCCGCCGTGGCCTGGCCCTGCTGGGCGTAGGTATTGCCGGTGCCGCCCATGCCGACGCTGCTCTGCTGGCCCTGCTGGCCGCCGAGCCCGCCGGCGCCACCGGTGCCGCCGGCGCCCGCGGACTGGATCGAACCGCCCGAGGTACCCTGCTGCTGCACCGGCACCGCCGAGGCATCCTGCGACACCACCGCGCGCAGGGTCTGGGCGACCTTGCTGGCGTCGGCATTCTTCAGGTAGACCACGTGGATGTTGCCGAGTTCGGCAGTCGGCTGGTCGAGCTTGGCGATCAGGCTTTTCGCCATGTTCGCGCGCGCCGCCGAGGGCGCACGGACGATCACCGAGTTGGTGCGCGGATCGGCCAGCACGGTGACGCGGCCGGCGTCGCCGCCCGGGCTCGGCTCCATCAGGCGCGTGACCAGGGTCGCGACGTCGCTGGCGATGCCGTTGCGGATCGGCACCACGTCGAGGTCGCCGGTGGACGGCGCGTCGAGCGCGGCGATGATCTTCGACAGGCGGCGCAGGTTGTCGGCGTAGTCGGTGATGACCAGGCTGTTGTTGCCCGGATCGGCCATGATCGAGTTGTTCGGCGAAATCAGCGGGCGCAGCACGGCGGTCAGGTTGGCCGCCGATTCGTGCTGCAGGCGGTAGACCTGGGTCGCGATCTGGTCGCCGTGCGCCTTCGAACCGCCGACCCCGACCTGGGTCGGCGAGGATTGCAGCTTGGCTTCCGCTTCCGGCACCACCTTCGCGTAGCCGTCGCCGGTGACCACCGCATAGCCCTGCAGGCGCAGCGCCGAGGTCAGCAGGGAGAAGGCCTGGGCCTTGCTCAGGGTGCGCTCCGAAACCAGGGTCAGCGTACCCTTGACGCGCGGGTCGATGATGAAGGTCATGCCGGTGTAGTGCCCGACCGCCTTGATCACCGATTCCATGTCGGCGTTGACGAAATTGAGCGCGGCGCCGCCGCCTTCCTGGGCAAAGGCGGGCGCGGGCGGAACGGCCGTCACGACGGCGCAGCACAGCATGGCGCCGCCGACGATGCGGCGCAGGGCCGGGAGTTGCAGGGTCCTACGGTGGATGTTTTTCATTATCTGAACTCTAATGCGATTATGTTCTTGCCGTTCACCATTCGGCGCTGGCCCAGCAGGTTGAGCAGGTTGCCCAGCGAGTCTTCGTATCCTTCCGCCGCTTGCGCCTGGCCCGAGAATCGCAGCCGGCCGTTTTCCAGCGTACCACTACCAGAGAGCAAAAGCGCGCCACGAACCGTGCGCAGGCCCAGGTCGGCCCGCTGCCCGCGCCAATCCATCGCCAGCTCGTAGCTGCCGAGCGGCTTGACTGGACTCATGCGTGACCCCATATCGGTCAGCGACAGCACGGTTCGTCCCTGCACGGCCACCGCCTGGCCCTGGCGCGCGATGTCCAGCAGATTCCACGACAGCCTGATCACACCCGACGGCGCCAGCGTGTTCAGCGGCGCGCCCAGCCCGGCCAGTCCCTCGGCCGGCAGCAGCAGTTCGCCGGCGCTGACCTGCCATTGCGACCAGCTGCCGCTGATCCTGACCGGCTGCGCCAGCGCCTTGTCGTTCGCCAGTTCCATGCTGACCTGGCCGAACAGCACCAGCGGCGACAGCCGCCAGCTGAACCGGCCCGGCAGCAGCGGCGTCACCGCCCCGCCCTCGCCCGGGGCGCCGCCCACGAAGGCTGAGCCGCGCCACAGCGTACCCTGCGCATCCCCCAGAGTCAAACGTCCGCCCGTCTGGCGCTCGACCATCGGCCCCAGCCACGCCGCCGGCAGGAACACGAGGATCGTCACGGCGACCGCGACCACGGTCAGCCCGACCCACAACAGCGCCTGCCTCATTGAGCGTTGCCGGTGTTCTGGCGCAGCGTCAGGCTGGCGTCGACCTGGCCGGCCGCCGGCAAGGCGGTCACGACGGCGTCCTGCACCAGCACGCGGTTGCTGCGGCGCTGTTCGTCGAGCCAGCTTGCGAGGTTGGCGAACGACACGTTATTCAGTTGCAGCTTGATGTACTCGCCCGTCATCGACAGCGATTGCGGCGTCAGGCTGCGCCCGCCGAGGCTGGTGCTGACGGTTTCGCGGGTGAGCGGCGTCACCTGGACCGCCGGCGCCTGCGCCAGGCTGGCCGCTTCCTGGGCCATGGCCTGCAGCTCGGCGGCCTGCTGGCGCAGCTGCGGCAAGCTGCGGTTCAACTGGGCGCGGCCCTCGACGGCCGGGTCGACCAGGATCAGGTAGAGCAGCGCCAGCAGCACGACGGCGCCGCCGACGCTCAGGAAGCGCCGTTCCTGTTCGGTGCGCGACAGCCAGAGCGCGGTGGCACGCTCGCGGTATTGGGCGATGGTGGTGGCGAAACTCATTGCTTGACTCCTGTGCTGCGGATCACCCAGCTGCCCGGCGCGGTCTCGTCGAGACTCATGTTGCGGGCGGCCAGGGCGCTGCGCAGCTGGCCCGTCAAACCGGGGTCGACCGTTTCGGGTTTGACTTTCACCGACAGCGCGCGTTCACGGTATTCGATTGACGCAATGCCGGGCTGGCGCGCAAGGGAACGCGTTGCTTCGCCGAGGGCCGAGGCCATGTACGTGAATTCGTCGGGCGCGACGTTGCCGGTGCTGGCGCGCGCGCGCGCGATGTTCTGGCGCATCTGGGCCACCGGATCGAGGATCGTGGTCTGGTTCGGATACACCGAGCGGAAGGTCTGGGTCATCGACTGGCGCACGGTCTCGGCTTCGCGCTTCAGGCGCAGCCATTCGATGTTCAGGCCGATCAGGTTGACCGCCAGCGCCAGCAGGGCCAGGCGGATCGGCCAGCGCCAGCGGCGCCAGTCGCGCGGCTGGCTGCCGGCGGCGCCGAGGCCGCTCACCAGGTCGAGCGCGGTGCTCTTCGAGCCGGCGATCCAGTGCGCCCAGTCGTCGGTTTCGAGCGCGATGCCGGGGCCGGCTTCCGAAGCGAGGGCCTGGTATTCGCCCAGCTGGCCGGCCGGCACGTAGAGCACCAGCGGGGCGTCGCCGCTGAAGGCGCGCGCGGTCTGCAGCACCACTGCCGGGACGGCGTCGAGCGCCAGGCCGAAGCCCTGGAACAGGCCCTGGCGCAGGGTCAGCTCGGCGCCCTGGATGGCGGCCGAGACGCTGCCCGGCTGCAGCGGCAGGCAGAGCTGGGCCGGTACGGCGGCGACCGAGCGCGCGCCCTGGGCCAGCAGGCTGCGCACGATGGCTTCCAGCCAGTCGCGGTCGACCACGGCGATCGGGCGGGTCTCGTCGGGTTGCTGGGGGGCGGCCACCAGTACGTGGTCGGCCGGATCGCCCAGGATGTGTTCTTCGACCAGGCCGGGCAGCGCGGCCTTCAGGCGCGCGCCGGTCAGCGGCGGGGCCTGGACCGACAGCAGGCTGACGTCGGCGCCGGCCAGCAGCAGCACGACCCGGTTACCGCCGACCAGGTCGCCGAGGTTGCGCAGCGGGCCTTCGCCCTGCTGCTCGATGACGCCGCCGTCGTTCACGAGGGCGAAGCGGCTCAGCGCATGTTCGCCTTCCGCGCGGGCCGGATGCCGGATATAAAGTGTAGTCAAACGATCTCTCTTTCTTGATCTTGTCGAGCGCTTTTAGTACTGGCGGATCCACACCACCTGGGTACCGCCACCGGCAATCAGGGTCGGAAAACGGTGGATCAGCGCCTCGGCATCGAGGGCCGCGCGGTCCAGGCGGATGCGGCTGTTCACCAGGAACCAGTCGCTTTTCACGTCCGCCGCGCCCGGCGTGATCGGCCGGCTGTCTCCGCCGATATCCTGCATAAAATAAGCCATTCCCCTCCAGGCCGCACGCTGCCGCCGCACGACCAACGAATTCGCTTCCGACACCGACATGTTCGGCACCAGGGCCGCCAGCACTTCCGCCGGCGCCGTGTTGACGTTCACCGGCGTCACGTCCGGCAGCACGATCACGAAGGGCCGCAGGCGCTCGACCATGGCCGGCGTGAAGCCCGGCACCGTCAGCAAATCATCTACCGCCAGGAACTTCATCGGCGAGCCGGCCACGCTGCTGCGCGACGCGCGCGGCAGCTTGCCGGGCGGCGGATTGGCGCTGCCGCCCGGACCGCCCGAGACGCCCGAGCCGCCCGCCGCGCCGCCGCCCGCACCCTGCCCCACGTTCCCGCCTTCGCCATTGCTGCCGCCGCCCGACGCGCCACCCTCCGGCGTGGCCGCTTCCAGCGGCTGGCCGGCGGCGACGAAGGCGGCGACCCGCGCCGCCAGCTGCTGGTCCATCTGCAGGTTGCGCAGCAGGCGGCCGAAGATCTCCATCTGGCCGTCGTTAACCTGTCCTTTGTCGGCAAGGTTGCGCAGATTGTAACGCGAGCATGCGTCGATAATATTGCCCGACAGCGTCGCATCGAAATTTTCGCCTTCGACCCGCTCGCGCTCGATGTACTGGTCGAGCCGGGTTTCGGCCAGCGGCGTGGCCCAGACGTGGTCGAGCGCGGTGTATTCGCGGTGGTCGAGGCCGTCCTGGAACAGCACCAGGCTGGCCCAGTCGAGGGCGCCGCGCAGGATCCACTTGGTCTGCAGGTGCAGGCGCTGGTTCTCCATCGAGCGCACCTGCACCTGCTGCTGCCAGAACAGGCTGGCGACGATCGAGATCGCCAGCGTGGTCAGCAGCAGCGCGGTGATCACGGCGACGCCGCGTTCCCGCATGCCCCTGATTCGTGGCCGTCTCATGGTTCCCCCAGCAGGAAAGACTTGGTCATCGGTAGATCCTGGCCCTGCACCTGCAGCGCCACCTGCAGCCCCGTCGGCGGCAGCGGCACGGTATTCGGGTCCTGCTGCGCCGTCTGCGCGCCGTTGGCGGCGGCGGTGGCGGCCGTGCTGCCGGTGGTGGCCGCGCTGGTCGCCTGGCGCCAGGCGCGGTTTTCCCAGGTCAGCACCTGCATCCCGGTGACGCCGGCCTGCAGCGTAACGGCGCCGCTGGTGTCGGTGTCGCTGATCGCGGCCTGCCACATGCCGTCGAGCTGGGCCAGGTCGCGTACCCCGGCGGTCTCGCGCCGCACCAGGCTGCCGTTGATGACGCGGTAGGCCACCACCTGCAGGCGCGAAGGCTGGTTCTCGGTGAACACCTCGCGCACCATCGTGAAGCGGTCGGTCCCGGTCAGCAGATAAGGGCGGCGGTCGAGCACGTCGCGTCCGGCGATGTGCTCGCAATCGCTCTGCATCTGGGCGAAGGCCAGCTGCATGCCGCGCGTGGACTCCATCTGGTTGGTCAGCGCCACGCGCGCGCGGATGATGCCGTCCAGCCCGCGCCAGCCGAGCACCGCGACGATGGCGAGGATGCTGATCGCCACCAGCAGTTCGACCAGGGTAAAGCCGCGTTGGCGTAGCGGTTTCATAAACGCGGCCTCAGCACGAGTTGGACCAGTTTGACGATGCGCCGGTTCGGATTTTCGATGTCGAATACCGAGACTTCGACGCGGCGCAAACGCGGGTTCGGGCTGGCGATCACTTCTTCCTGGCAAACGAGGTGCAGGTCGCCCTGCGGGCAATCGAAGCCGCGCTTGCCGATTTCCGGAAATTCCTTGCCCAGGCGAATCTGCACGAGGCGGTTCTCGGCCGACCAGGTCGCCATCAGCGAGGTGCGCAGGCCGCTGCTGTTGGCGGTCAGGCTGCCCACCGCGCGCAGGCCGGCGCCGAGCGCGGTGCCGACGATGACCAGCGCCACCAGCACTTCGAGCAGGGTGAAACCGTGGGAGCGGGAGGTCTTCATGTTTCTCATTCGACCGTGAAGTGGCCGACGCCGTCGGCGCGGATGGCGACCCGGTTGCCGCCGCTGGCCAGCACCAGCACGAAGGGCTTGTCGACCGGCTCGCGGCCGAAGGTGATGCGCAGCGGATTGATGGTGCCGGCGCTGGCCGGATCGAGCAGCAGGGTGATCGGGGCGTTCTTGAAATCGCGCTCGCGCAGCAGGTCGTCGCCGCCGCCGATCGGTTCCCAGCGCGTCTCGTTGCGGACCAGGAAATGGTAGCGTTCGGGCGTGGCTTCGAAGGTGACCGGGCGGTTGCGTACGATCGCCTCGTCGCGCGCCAGCTGCAGCAGCAGGGTCAGGCGCTGGGCCTCCTTTTGCAGGTCCTGGCGCGGACTGGGGATCGCGTTGAGCGAGGCCATGCCCAGCGTGATGCCGATGATGACCATCACGACCATGATCTCCACGAGCGTGAAGCCACGGACCGGCATCCCGGCGCGTCCGCGCACGTGCTTAGGCATCGGGCTTGATCTCCTCAGGCTGCTGGCCCGGCGATTTATAGGATGAGCTTATAGACCGGGCCCGTTTATCAGCTTGACTTATTTGTCCCAGGAGCCGACGTCGGCATCCTCGCCGCTGCCGCCCGGCTGGCCGTCGGCGCCCAGCGAGAACACGTCGACTTCCCCATGCAGGCCCGGCGACAGGTACTGGTAGTTATTGCCCCACGGGTCTTTCGGCAGCTTCTCGACATAGCCGCCCTCTTTCCAGCCGTTCGCGGCCGGGCCGGTGGTCGGCTTCTGGACCAGGGCCTGCAGGCCCTGCTCGGTGGTCGGATAGCGCTGATTGTCCAGCTTGTACAGCTTGAGCGCCTGCATCAGGGTAGCGATGTCGGTCTTGGCGGCGGTCACGCGCGCCTCGCCGGTACGGCCCAGCAGCTTGGGCACGACCAGCATGCCGAGGATGCCGATGATGACCACGACGACCATGATCTCGACGAGGGTGAAGCCGCCCTGGCGGCGCCGCTGCGACATGCGATGCGTAATGTTCTGCATAGAATATTGTTGGATGGTAGTCGGAAGAACCGATCTAGTATAAGGCCGAATGCGCATAGCCCGGCATTCGGAAGACTTTCCAATTGTAAGCCAGGAGCAAGGGCACTGCACTGCTTGTCAGTGTGCCCAGCCCCTCTATTATTGGAACGATCAGGCGCGTGCGCCGCAGACCGGACAGCCGGGATGGCGCCCCACCTGCACCTCGGTCCACTCCATGCCGCGGCCGTCCAGCATCAGCAGGCGCCCGGTCAGCGGCCGCCCGCAGCCGGCCAGCAGCTTGAGGGCCTCGGCGGCCTGCACGGCGCCGATCACGCCGACCAGCGGCGCGAACACGCCCATGGTGCTGCAGGCCACGTCTTCGAAGCGGCTGTCCTCGGGGAACAGGCAGGCATAGCAGGGAGACGCCGGGTCGCGCACGTCGAATACCGAGACCTGGCCGTCGAAGCGGATCACGGCGCCGGCCACCAGCGGCACGCCGGCCTGCACGCAGGCGCGGTTGACGGCCTGGCGGGTGGCGAAGTTGTCGCTGCAGTCGAGCACGAGGTCGCTGGCGGCTACCAGTGCGCGCAGGCGCTCGCCTTGCGCGCGCTCGCGCAGCGCCGTCACCTCGATCTCGGGATTGATCTGCATCAATGCTTCGCGACCGGACTCGACCTTGGGCCGGCCGATCCGCGCCGTCGTGTGCATGATCTGGCGCTGGAGGTTGGTGAGGTCGACCTCGTCGTCGTCGACCAGGGTGATGTGACCGACGCCGCTGGCCGCCAGGTAGAGCGCGGCCGGCGAACCGAGGCCGCCGGCGCCGACGATCAGGACGTGCGCGTCCAGCACCCGCTGCTGGCCTTCGATACCGACCTCGTCGAGCAGGATATGGCGCGAATAGCGCAGCAGCTGGCGGTCGTCCATTACTTTCCGGTCACTTCTTCGGACCCTTCACCTCGGGCGGCTTCTGCTCGGTGCCCGGCAGTGCGGCCGGCGCCGGGGCGTCGTCCGCCGGGTCGGCCTTGGCCAGTTTGACGGGCAGGCCCTTGAAGTGGTTGATGGCCTGGGCCAGCTGGAAGTCGTCCTTGCCGCCGAATTCGGGCGGGGCCGCGCTCTTCAGCATGGCCAGGGTGCGCTGCTCTTCCTCGAGCTCGTCACGCTTGGCGCTGACCGAGCCGTTCTTGCCCACGGCTTTCGCATCGCCCTCGTTCGACAGGTGATGGTCGAGGTCGGCTTCGCGCACCCGCAGCGCGTTCAGGCCGTCGCCCTCCGCGGTCTCGTCCACCTTCAGGTCGGGGACGATGCCGCGCGCCTGGATCGAGCGGCCCTTGGGCGTGTAGTAGCGCGCCGTGGTGAGCTTGACCGCGGTGTTCTCGGTCAGCTGGCGCAGGGTCTGCACCGAGCCCTTGCCGAAGGTCTGGCTGCCCATCACGATGGCGCGCTTGTAGTCCTGCAGGGCGCCGGCCACGATCTCGGAGGCCGAGGCCGAGCCGGTGTTCACCAGCACCACCATCGGCACCGTCTTCAGCGCCGCCGGCAGTTTCGCCAGCGGGTCGCTGCCCGGCTTGGCGTAGAAGTCGCGGCGGCCATAGAAGGTGGCGTTCGATTCCGGCAATTGCCCCTTGGTCGAGACGATGATTTCGTTTTGCGGCAGGAAGGCGGCGGAGACGCCGATCGCGCTCGGCAGCAGGCCGCCCGGATCGTTCCTCAGGTCCAGCACCAGGCCCTTGATGTTCGGGTTCTGGGCGTACAGGCCCTTGATCTTCTCGACCAGCTCGTCGACGGTCTCTTCCTGGAACTGGCTGATCCGCAGCCAGGCATAGCCCGGCTCGACCAGTTTGGCCTTGACGCTCGCCACGCGGATCTCTTCGCGCTCGACCGGCACCACCCAGGGGGTGTCGGCGCCGCGCCGGGCGATGGTCAGCATCACCTTGCTGTGCGGTTCGCCGCGCATGCGCGTGATCGCCTCGTCCAGCGTCAGGCCCTTGACCGGCACGTTGTCGATGCGGGTGATCAGGTCGCCGGCCTTGATGCCGGCCTTGAAGGCGGGGGTGTCCTCGATCGGCGAGACGATCTTGACGTAGCCGTCTTCCATCGCCACCTCGACGCCGACGCCGACGAACTTGCCGGCCACGGTTTCGCGCATCTCGGCGAAATCCTTCTCGTCGAGGTAGACCGAGTGCGGGTCGAGCGAGGCGACCATGCCGGCGATGGCGTCGGACAGCAGCTTCTTGTCCGCCACCGGCTCCACGTAGTCGCTCTTGATCAGGCCATAGACGTCGGCCAGCTGGCGCAATTCGTCCAGCGGCAGGGGCGCTGAGATACCAGACGGCGCGCCCTTCTGCGCCAGCGCCGAGAACTGGACCGAGGCCGCGATGCCGGCCACCATGCCGATGCCGACCAGACCGAGGTTCTTGAGTTTCTTGCCCATTCCTGTTCCCTAGAATTTGACCCAGCCGGCCGGATCGATCGGTTTGCCCAGATGCCTGAGTTCGAAGTATAGACCCGATTCTCCGTTACCGCCGGTGCTGCCTGCGCTCGCAATCACCTCGCCGGCCTTGACCGAATCGCCGACGTGCTTCAGCAGGGTTTCGTTGAAACCGTAGATCGACAGGTATTCGCCGCCGTGGTTGACGATGATCATATTGCCCCAGCCGCGCATCCATTGCGCGTGCACGACCCGGCCCGGGCCGATGGCGCGCACGTCGGTGCCTTCCGGCGCCTTGATGAACATGCCACGCCATACCGGGCCGTCGGCGCGCTTGGCGCCGAAGCGGGCCGCGATGGTGCCGGAGATCGGCGCGCTCAGGCGGCCGCGCAGGCTCTCGAAGGTGCCGCTCGGCAGGTCGGCGGCCAGCGCGGTGTCGGCCGAGCGCGGCGCCGGTTTGGTTTCGGCCGGTTCTTCAGCCACCTGCGGCTCTTCCTTGATCGGCGCCGGCGGTGTATACGGCTTGCCGTGCTTGGCCGCTTCGCGCGCCAGGCGCTCGCGTTCGGCCTGTTGTTCCTTGGCCCGCGCCAGTGCGCGCGCCTTCGCTTCGGCCGCGGCCTTGGCGCGCGCGGCGGCCAGCTCCTGCTGGCGCTTGCGCTCGGCGGCGGCGGCGAGTTCCTGTTCGTGGATCAGGCGGGTCAGGCGGTCGACCAGGCCGCTCATGCGCTGTTCGTCCTGCTCCAGCTTGGTCGCCTGCTTGCGCTGGGCCACCAGCTTGCTCGACAGGTTCGACAGCAGGCCGGCGCGCTTGGCCTTTTCCTTTTCCAGCAGCGCCTTCTGGTCGCGCTGTTCCTGGGCGATTTCTTCGAGTTCGTCCTTGGCGTTCTGGGTCTCGGCATGGTTGGCCTCGACCGCCGCCAGGTTCTCGCGCAGCGAGGTCAGCAGCTTGGCCTGGGCTTGCGAGACATAGGCCATCATCTGCAGGTCGCGGTTGATGCGGTTCGGGTTATCGCCCGACAGCAGCAGCTTGATGCGGTCTTCGTTACCGGCGATATAGTGCTCGCGCAGCATCTTGGACAGCTGCCGCTTCTGCGCGGCGATGGTCTGCGCCAGGCGCTCCTGCTGGGCAGCCAGGTCTTGCAGCTTGGTATTGGTCGCAGCCTGCTCGCCGGCCAGTTCGCGCAGCGAGCGGTTGGCGTCCGAGATCGCCTCTTCCGATTCGGCCAGTTCGTCGGCCGCGTCGTCCTTTTCGCTCTCGGTGCGGCTGATATCCTTCCTCAGCGCATTCAGTTTCTGCTGGATGCCGGCGCGCTGGGCCTCGGCTTGCGCCTTCTCCTTGCTGCGGACGGTCTGGCGCGGCGCGGCCTCGGCCGTCCCGATGGACAGCGCACAGGCCAGCAGGCCGCACAGCAGCGCACTGCCGGCGGACTTCAATGCAGGAAATTGCAAGGTTACTTTGCCTTACCTTGGTTGGCCACGGCAGCCATGGCGGCCGCGATCGCTTCCTGGTCGCCCAGGTAGTAATGGCGGATCGGCTTCAGGTTCTCGTCCAGTTCGTACACCAGCGGGGTGCCGTTCGGGATGTTGAGGCCGACGATGTCGGTATCGCTGATGTTGTCGAGCATCTTGATCACGGCGCGCAGGCTGTTGCCGTGGGCCGAGATCAGGATCTTCTTGCCGGCGCGGATGGCCGGCGCGATCTCTTCGTCCCAGGCCGGCATCACGCGTGCGACGGTGTCCTTCAGGCATTCGGTCAGCGGGATCTGTGCCTTGTCCAGGCCGGCGTAGCGCGGATCGTTGAACGAGGTGCGCGGATCCGTGTCTTCCAGCGCCGGCGGCGGGGTGTCGTAGCTGCGGCGCCAGACCAGCACCTGCTCGTCGCCGAACTTGGCGGCGGTCTCGCCCTTGTCCAGGCCCTGCAGGGCGCCGTAGTGGCGCTCGTTCAGGCGCCAGTCGTTCTTGACCGGCAGCCACATCATGTCCATCTCGTCCATGGCCAGCCACAGCGTGCGGATGGCGCGTTTCAGGACCGAGGTATAGGCCAGGTCGAAGGTGAAGCCGGCTTCGCGCAGCATGCGGCCGGCGGTCTTGGCTTCCTTGACGCCCTTCTCGGTCAGGTCGACATCGGTCCAGCCGGTGAAGCGGTTTTCCAGGTTCCACGTGGATTCGCCGTGGCGCATGAATACGATTTTGTACATAGGCTCTTCAGATAAAAAAATTGGCGGGAAATATCGATTCAGCTTCTATTTTATAATGCGACGATTCAATTCAGTTCAACCGACGGAAACTTCGTGAAATTCATCCTTGACCATATCTTCGTTGTTGCGATCGCCGTGATTTCCGGCGGTGCCCTGTTGTGGCCCGCGATCGCGCCGCGCGGCCGCCGCGCCACCCACCTGCAAGCGACCCAGATGATGAACCGTGGCAAAGCCACGGCCGTGATCGACGTGCGCAGCAATGAGGAGTTCGCCGCAGGCCACCTGCGCGACGCAAAAAACATTCCGCTGGCAGACTTGGCCAATCGCATCGGCGAGTTGGACAAGTCGAAAACCAAGACCGTGATCGTGGTCTGCCAGAGCGGCGCCCGTGCCGACAAGGCGGCGCGCCAGCTCAAGGCGGCCGGCTTCGAAGACGTCTACAGCCTGGATGGCGGCATGACGGCCTGGACGGCTGCCGGCCTGCCCGTGACCAAATAACTGTTCGAAAGGATTACTGATGACCGCACATGTCGTTCTTTACCACACCGCAGCCTGCCCCTATTGCGTGCGCGCCGAGCGCCTGCTGGAAGCCAAGGGCGTGACCGACATCGAGCGCATCCGCGTCGACCTCGACCCGGAACAGCGCGCCATCATGATGCAACGCACCGGCCGCCGCACCGTGCCGCAGATCTACGTCGGCGAAACCCACGTCGGCGGCTTCGACGACTTGTACGCGCTCGACCAGGCCGGCCGCCTGGATCCGCTGCTGAAGGGCGAAGCAGCCTGAACGCAGGCCTGAAACGCATTCACGCCAGGGCGCCGGCAACGCTATTGAAACCGAGTTGGTTTTGATACAATTGCCGACGCCTTGACACTCAAGCACGGGCGAGACTTGCCCTTTACATAATTAACGAAAGCGTTCCATGGCTGACGAAAACCTGCAACCCGTGTTCCAAATCCAGCGTATCTACCTGAAAGATATGTCGCTGGAACAACCGAATTCCCCGGCGATCTTCCTCGAACAGGAAGCGCCGACCATCGAGGTCTCGCTGGACGTCGGCGCCGAAGGGATCGCCGATGGCATCTACGAATCGACCGTGACCATCACCGTGACCGCCAAGGTCAAGGACAAGGTCGCCTTCCTGGTCGAAGGCAAGCAGGCCGGCATCTTCGAAGCCCGCAACATCCCGGCTGACCAGATGGATCCGCTGCTGGGCATCGGCTGCCCGAACATCATCTATCCTTACCTGCGTAGCAACATCGCCGATTTCATCACCCGTGCCGGCTTCCCGCCCGTGCACCTGGCTGAAATCAACTTCGAAGTGTTCTACCAGCAGCGCCGCCAGGCGCTGGCCGAGCAGGCTGCCGCAGCTGGCACCCCGGCCGGCAACCAGTAATACCTCCCGGGCTTCCGGCTTTGCCTGCACCAGGCGAAGCCGGCGGCTTGTTGTTCCGGTCCTGCCTTTTGGCGCGTGTCGTTTTCCCAAAGGCCTGTCATGCTCTGCGTCCGTTTCCCTTACCGTGTCATCGCAGGCAGCATCCTGATGCTGGCGTCCTGTGCGGCCGCCGCATTCGACTTCAAGACGGTGGGCGCGCATGCCGTGATCCTGTACGACGCCCCGTCCGTCAAGGGCGGCAAGCTGTTCATCGCCCCGAGCGGCATGCCGGTCGAGGTCATGATCAGCTATGGCGACTGGGTCAAGGTGCGCGACGCCGCCGGCGATCTCGCCTGGACCGAGGCGCGCGGCCTGTCCGCCAGGCGCAATGTGATCGTGCGCGTGGCTTCCGCCCGCGTCCGTGCCGCACCGGAAGACAATGCCCCCGTCGTGATGACGGCCGATAAGAACGTCCTGCTCGAACTGGTCGATCCGGAAGCCGGCCCATGGGTGCGCGTGCGCCACCGCGACGGCATCGCCGGCTACGTCAGGGCGTCCGACGTCTGGGGAATCTGACCCAGCCCACCACATGCACGAAACCAAACAATCCCAACCCATCACTGTCCTCGGCGCCGGCGCCTGGGGCACGGCGGTCGCGATCGCGCTGGCCGCCCGTCATGACGTCCTGCTGTGGGGCCGCAATCCCGAGCAGATGGCCGCCACCGAAGCGGCGCGCGACAACGTCACTTACCTGCCCGGCCATCCGCTGCCGCCCTCGCTGCGCGTGACCGCCGATTTCGAGGCGGCGCTGGCCCACGTGACCGACGCCGCCCCCGGCACCACGCCGCTGCTGATCGCGGCCTGCCCGGTGGCCGGCCTGCGCCCGCTGCTCGAGCAGCTCAAGCAACCGAG
Source organism: Massilia sp. 01N417 (assembly GCF_056399645.1). NCBI lineage: Bacteria > Pseudomonadati > Pseudomonadota > Betaproteobacteria > Burkholderiales > Oxalobacteraceae > Massilia > Massilia sp. 01N417. Next base: position 76,136 of record NZ_JBFTRS010000002.1, read on the forward strand.
GGGCCGCAAGATTCCGAACGTCGTCTGGCTGTGCAAGGGTTTCGAATACGGCACCGGCCTGCTGCCGCACCAGGTGGTGCGCGAAGTGCTGGGCGATACCGTCCCGGGCGCGGCCCTGTCCGGCCCCTCCTTCGCCCAGGAAGTGGCGCGCGGCCTGCCCTGCGGGCTGACGGTGGCGTCCAGCTCGGCCGAGCTGCGCGAGCGCGTGGTCTCCCTGGTGCACGGCGGCAGCGTGCGCGTGTACGCCTGCGACGACATGGTCGGCGTGGAAGTGGGCGGCGCGGTGAAGAACATCCTGGCCATCGCCACCGGCGCGGCCGACGGCCTGGGCCTGGGCCTGAACGCGCGCGCGGCCCTGATCACGCGCGGACTGGCCGAGATCACCCGCCTCGGCACCGCCCTCGGCGCCCAGCCGGGCACCTTCATGGGCCTGACCGGGATGGGCGACCTGATCCTGACCTGCACCGGCGACCTCTCGCGCAACCGCCGCGTCGGCCTGGCGCTGGCCCAGGGCAAGCAGCTCGACACCATCGTCAAGGAACTCGGCCACGTGGCCGAAGGCGTGCCCTGCGCCAAAGCCGTGCGCGAACTGGCGGCCAAGCTCGGCGTCGACATGCCGATCACCAATGCCGTGGCCGGCGTGCTGTTCGATGGCGCCTCGGTGCAGGAAACCGTGGATCAGTTATTGGCGCGCGATCCGCGCAATGAGTTGGCTTGATATGCAGGGTGGACGGCAGAGCCGTCCATCTTACGTGCGCGCGTCGCGGTGCGTCGGCCCGCCGCTGTTGCCGCCCGGGTGCAGCAGGATGGTCATCAGGGCCACGGCATCCTGGTTGGCGCGCACCGCATGCGGCTCGCCGCCGGCCAGGTAGACCATTTCGTTCGGCCGCAGGATGGTGGTGCGGCCGTGGGCGTCGAACGCGATCTCGCCTTCCAGGCACAGCAGCGTCATTTCCCCCTCGACCCGGTGCTCGGGCATCGGCTTTTCCTTCGGCAGCACCAGCCGGATCAGTTCCATATGGTCGGTCTTGATCAGCGCGATGGATGTGAAGTTCGCGATGTCGTCTTCGCCCCGCTCAAGTGCGATGCATTCGCCGGATCTTGCATGCTGCAAGGCCATGGTGTTCTCCTTAATTACGCTGTCTCGTCAAATGTCTGCGGCACCCCGCGCAGCCAGTTGACCAGCGCGGTGGCGTCCTTGAATCCTTGCGCGAGCTGGGGCACCAGTTTTTCCGGTGCGTTGACGTCGAGCTTGACCTCGATCCAGACGAAATAGCTCTTGAGCTTCAGGTATTCGACCAGCGGATGGTTCGGGTCGAAGCCTTTCGGCGGACGCTGCAGTTTGTCTTCCGGGTTCAGGTCGCCGTAGGTCTCGCGCAGATGTTTATTCTTCAACATTTTGCTGAAACCTGTCGCATCGTTGACCACGTGTTCGCGGATCGCCTTCAGGCGCGGTGCCGGCGGCAGGTATTCGCCGGCGCCGAACAGCAGGGTACCGTCGGCTTCGATGTGGAAGTAATAGGTCGGGCCGCCGGCTTCGCTGGGACGGCGCTTGTCGCCCGGCGCGATGCCGGCCGAGAAATGCGTTTTATAGGGCGTCTTGTCGTGCGAAAAGCGGGTATCGCGCTGGAAGCGGAACATCGCCTTCTTCGGATCGCAGGCCGCCACCTGGCGGTCGAACTTCGAAATTTCCCGGATCAGGTGCGTCAGCGTCTCGAGGAACTCGGCGCGCAGGATGTCGTAGCGGGGCTTGTTCCAGAGGAACCAGGGACGGTTGTTGTTGTCCTTGAGTTCGGTAAGGAATTGCGTCAGGTCGTGCAAATGCATAAGTTTTTCTTATTCAACAAGAGGAGTCAGGGAGTCTGGCGCGGGCGGCGGCCGACCGTGACGTCGAGGATGGACTGGCGGTTCTTGCGCATCACCGTCATTTTCGACTTGCCGCCGGGCGGCAGCTCCGCGATCAGGTTCAGCATGTCGTTGGTGCTGGACACCTTCTTGCCGTCCACCGCCAGCAGGATGTCGCCGGGACGCATGCCGGCGCGGTCGGCCGGGCCGCCGCGCACCACGCCGGCGATGATGGCGCCGCTGTCGCGTCCGAGGCCGAAGCTGTCGGCCAGTTCCGGCGTGATGTCCTGGGATTCGATGCCGATCCAGCCGCGCACCACCTGGCCGTGCTTGACGATGGAGTCGAGCACGTTCTTGGCCGTCGAGACGGGAATCGCGAAGCCGATGCCGACCGAGCCGCCGGTCTGGGAATAGATCGCCGAATTAATCCCGAGCAGGTTGCCGCGGGTGTCGACCAGGGCGCCGCCCGAGTTGCCGAAGTTGATCGCGGCGTCGGTCTGGATGAAATTCTCGAAATGGTTGATGTGCAGGTTGTTGCGGCCCAGCGCCGAGACGATGCCGAGGGTGACGGTCTGGCCGACGCCGAAGGGATTGCCGATCGCCAGCACGACGTCGCCGACCCGCACCGCATTCGTATCGCCCAGCACGATCACCGGCAGCTTATCCGCCTTGATGCGGATCACGGCGAGATCCGTTTCCGGATCGGTGCCGACGATGCTGGCCGCGGCCTTGCGGCCGTCGGCGAGGCCGACCTCGATCTCGTCGGCGCCTTCGACCACGTGGTAATTGGTCAGGATATAGCCGTCGGCGCTGACGATCACGCCCGAGCCCAGGCTGGCCATCTGCTCCTGCGGCGGCAGCTTGTCGCCGAAGAAGCGGCGGAAGAAGGGATCCTTCAGCAGCGGATGGGTCTCGCGCAGGGCCTTGCTGGTCAGGATGTTGACCACCGCCGGCATCGCGCGCGCCGCCGCATCGCGGTAGCTGCCCGGCGCCGCGCCATCGGGCGCCTGCAGCACCGGCACCCCGCGGCCGGGGCCGCCGATCCCGACCTGGGTCGGCGCCCGCTGCACCGGCAGCGCCCCCAGCCACTCCGGGCGCAGCGCCGCGATCACGGCATAGATGCCGAGGACGATCGTGACGGTTTGCGCGAACAGGAGCCAGGTGCGCCGCATGCCAGCTACTTATCGGCTCTTCAGCGAGTCGCGGATTTCGCGCAGCAGCAGGATTTCTTCCGCGGTGGCGGCCGCCGCCACCTCTTCTTCCCTGCTCCTGAAGGTGCTGCGCATCCGGTTCATCAACCGTATCATCTGGAAGATGATAAACGCCAGGATCAGGAAGTTCAGCAAGACGGTCAGAAAATTACCGTAGGCCAGCACCGCCCCGGCCTTCTTCGCCTCGGCCAGCGGCAGGCCATAGGCCTGTCCGTTCAAGGGCAGGTAATAACTGGCGAAGTCGAGGCCGCCGAAGATCTTGCCGATCGGCGGCATGATCACGTCCTGCACCAGCGAATCGACGATTTTCCCGAACGCCCCGCCGATGATCACGCCGACGGCCAGGTCGACGACATTGCCCTTCATCGCGAACTGCCTGAACTCCTGCATCATTCCCATATAGGCCTCCCTTTTCGTTGTGGACATCCCGCAGTGATGATACCCGAAAGGCCGGGTTGCTCCAGCCCTGGAATATTCGCTTTGCCCTGGTAAGGCAGACAGGAAAATGCACATTTGGAAGTCATCATGACCGTAAGAACGTTTTTTCTTTAATTTGCAAAACTGTTCACATATAATCGACTGTTGCAATAAAGGTTTTTACCTAATTGCAATCTATTGCATTGCAGCATTTCGCATTTGACGAATGGAGTTGGTATGAGTAATGAGAAGCAGGTCGATACAGGCCGGCGAGGCTTGCTCGTGGCTACATGCGCGGCGGGCGGCGTTGTCGGAGTTTCAACGGCCGGAGTTCTGGTAAGTACTTTCCAGCCTTCGGAGCGAGCGAAGGCGGCCGGCGCGCCGGTCGAGGTGGATATCTCCGACGTCAAGCCTGGCGAAATGAAAGTGGTGGAATGGCGAGGCAAGCCCGTCTGGGTCCTGCGCCGTACCCCGGAAATGCTGGCGAGTCTGCCGAAGAACGACAATCTGGTCGCCGATCCGAAATCGGAAAAGCCGTACCAGATGGAGACGCCTTCCTACGCCAAGAACGAAACCCGGTCGCGCCAGGAGCACAAGGAAGTGCTGGTCGCGGTCGGTATCTGCTCCCACCTGGGCTGCTCGCCCTCTTCCCGCTTTGCCGAAGGTCCGCAGCCGAACCTGCCGGACGACTGGCACGGCGGCTTCCTGTGCCCTTGCCACGGGTCGACCTTCGACCTGGCCGGCCGCGTCTTCAAGAACAAGCCGGCGCCGGCCAATCTCGACGTCCCCCCGTACATGTACCTGTCCGATAACAAGATCGTGATCGGCAAAGACGAGAAAGGCGAGGCATAAGATGGGCGCAGCTTTCAAGGAAACCAAACTCCCGGCCGATGCGCCGAAGAGCCAGAAAGCGCTGGCCTGGGTCGACGACCGCTTCCCCCTGTCGAAGCTGTGGAACGATCAATGGGGCAAGTACTACGCCCCGAAGAACTTCAACGTCTGGTACATCTTCGGCTCGCTGGCCATGCTGGTGCTGGTGCTGCAGATCGTCACCGGCATCTTCCTGACCATGCACTACAAGCCGGACGCCGCCCTGGCCTTCGGCTCGGTTGAATACATCATGCGTGAAGTCCCGTGGGGCTGGCTGGTGCGCTACATGCACTCGACCGGCGCTTCGATGTTCTTCATCGTGGTCTACCTGCACATGACCCGCGCGCTGCTGTACGGTTCCTACCGCAAGCCGCGCGAGCTGATCTGGCTGTTCGGCTTCGCCACCTTCCTGTGCCTGATGGCCGAGGCCTTCTTCGGCTACCTGCTGCCCTGGGGCCAGATGTCGTACTGGGGCGCCCAGGTGATCGTCAACCTGTTCAGCGCCATCCCGCTGATCGGCCCGGACCTGTCGCTGTGGATCCGCGGCGACTACGTGGTATCGGACGCGACCCTGAACCGCTTCTTCGCCTTCCACGTGATCGCGATCCCGCTGGTCCTGCTGGGCCTGGTTGCCGCCCACCTGATCGCACTGCACGAAGTCGGCTCGAACAACCCGGACGGCATCGAGGTCAAGGAAAACCTCGGCCCGGACGGCCATGGCGTCGACATGATCCCGTCGCACCCCTACTACACCACCAAGGACCTGTTCGGCGTCTCGGTCTTCCTGTTCATCTACAGCGCGGTGATCTTCTTCGCGCCTGAAATGGGCGGCTACTTCCTGGAGTACAACAACTTCATCCCGGCAGACTCGATGAAGACCCCGCCGCACATCGCGCCGACCTGGTACTTCACGCCCTTCTACTCGGTGCTGCGCGCCACCACCTCCGACTTCATGTGGGTCGTGATGGCCGGCGTCGCCGCCTATGTCGTGTTCATCTGGCTGCGTTCGCGCCTGTCGTACAAGACCAAGGTCGCCATCACCGCGATCGCCGTGGTGCTGGAAATCGGCATGCTGTTCCTGGATGCGAAAGTGTGGGGCGTGGTGCTGTTCGGCTCCTCCGTCGTGATCCTGGCCCTGCTGCCGTGGCTGGACCATTCGCCGGTGAAGTCGATCCGCTACCGCCCCAGCTGGCACAAGTATGTGTACCTGGTGTTCGGCATCTGCTTCATCGCGCTAGGCTACCTCGGCACCCAGCTGCCGACCCCGGCCTACACCTTGATCGCCCAGGCCTGCACCCTGATCTACTTCAGCTTCTTCCTCCTGATGCCGTGGTGGAGCGCCTCGGGCCGGTTCAAGCCGGTTCCGAACCGCGTGACCTTCACTCCTCATTGACCGCCACGGAAAAGGACAACCATGAATTTTTCGAAGAAGCTGCTCGCGGTCCTTGCCCTGCTGCCGGGATTCGTCTTTGCGAACGAAGGCACCTTCCCGCTCGACCGCGCACCGGAACGCACTGATGTTGCGTCACTGCAGAACGGCGCCAAGCTGTTCGTCAACTACTGCCTGAACTGCCATTCGGCGTCAGCGATGCGCTACAATCGCCTGCGGGACCTGGGCTTGTCTGAAGACCAGATCAAGAACAACCTGCTGTTCTCCGGCGAGAAGGTAGGCGACATGATGACGATCGCGATGCGCCCTGCGGACGCGAAAGCCTGGTTCGGCGCGGTGCCGCCGGACCTGTCGGTGATCACGCGTGCCCGCGCTTCCGGCGCCGGTTCGGGTGCCGACTACCTGTACACCTACCTGCGCACTTTCTACAAGGACGACACCCGCCCCACCGGCTGGAACAATATGGTGGTGCCGAACGTCGCCATGCCGCACGTGCTGTGGCAGCTGCAGGGCGTGCGCACCGCCAGGATGGTCGAGGAAGCCGATCCCCACGAGCACGGCAAGACGGTGCACAAGTTCGCCGGTTTCGAACAGGTGAGCAAGGGCGAACTCACGCCGCAGGAGTTCGATACCCAGGTGGCCGACCTGGTCGCCTACATGAACTGGATGGCCGAGCCGTCGCAGGACCTGCGCAAGCGGCTGGGCGCAATCGTGTTGCTGTTCCTTGCTGTTTTCGCTTTCCTTGCCTGGAGATTGAACGCTTCTTATTGGAAAGACGTAAAGTGATGTGATTGCCCGGTTATAATGCGGGCAATTATTATCTGGGGTGAGCCGCTCGGCGCTTCACCCCTTTGTTACTTGAAGGAACTATAAACCATGATGGTTCTCTACTCCGGCACCACGTGCCCGTTCTCCCAGCGCTGCCGTCTGGTCCTGTTCGAAAAGGGCATGGACTTCGAAGTGCGCGACGTGGACCTGTTCAACAAGCCCGAGGACATCTCGACGATGAACCCGTACGGCCAGGTGCCGATCCTGGTCGAACGCGAGCTGATCCTGTACGAATCGAACATCATCAACGAGTACATCGACGAGCGCTTCCCGCATCCGCAACTGATGCCGGCCGACCCGCTGATGCGCGCCCGCGCCCGCCTGATGCTGTTCAACTTCGAAAAAGAGCTGTTCGTGCACGTGAACACGCTCGAGAACGAGCGCAGCAAGGTCGGCGACAAGAGCCACGACAAGGCACGCGCCGAAATCCGCGACCGCCTGACCACCCTGGCTCCGCTGTTCCTGAAGAACAAGTACATGCTGGGCGACGAGTTCTCGATGCTGGACGTCGCCATCGCCCCGCTGCTGTGGCGCCTGGATCACTACGGCATCGAGCTGTCGAAGACCGCCGCCCCGCTGATGAAGTACGCCGAGCGTATCTTCTCGCGTCCGGCCTACATCGAAGCGCTGACGCCGTCCGAGAAAGTGATGCGCCGCTAAGCGCTTACGGCGCTTTCGAGCCTCGTCCGGCACCACCGGACACCGTTGCACGCCAGTTTTCGACGCCTTGTGGCGAATCGGATTACACTGGCGTGTAACAACTTGTTTCAATTTGATCCTGAACATGCCAGACATCTCCACCAAGCCATATCTGCTGCGCGCCATCTACGAATGGTGCACGGACAGCGGCTACACGCCTTACCTGGCGGTCAAGGTCGACGCCGCCACCACGGTTCCCATGGAATACGTGAAAAAAGGCGAGATCATCCTCAACATCAGCTACGGCGCAACCTCCGGGCTGAAGATGGACAACGACGCAATCACCTTCCGGGCACGCTTCAACGGCGTCTCGCGCGAACTCTATATTCCGGTGCAAAACGTGCTGGCGATCTACGCCAACGAAAACGGCCAGGGCATGGCCTTCGACGTCAGCACCACTGCCGCCGACATGGCGCCGCCCGCCCCCGCGCCTTCTGCCGAAGCAGCTGCCGCACCGGGACCGGGCCTGTCCGCCGTGCCGGGCAAGACGTCCAGCGCACCAAGCGCCGAGGTGTCGCATCTGCCCGACGGCGACAATGAGCCGCCGAAAAAAGGTGGCCGTCCGACGTTGACCAGGATCAAATAAGGGTATAATCCTGGCCACATTGCCGGCTTAGCTCATCAGGTAGAGCAGTTGATTTGTAATCATCAGGTGGCGGGTTCGAGTCCTGCAGCCGGCACCAGTAACACCAGCATCAGCCCAGCCTTCATGGTTGGGCTTTTTGCTTTCCGGCACCCGCTTATCGTGAGTGGACGGTACAGACGTCGACCCCGTCGCGCCTGCCAAACTGAAGCGCACCGGCAGGAACAGCTCGATCACCCCGGCGTTGGTGCGCGCATGCATGGACACCTCGTCCACCGTGAAGCCGCCGCCGCCCGCCAGTGCCAGCGGCAGCATCAGCTGGTCGCCCAGGTATTCCGCGACCGCGGCGTTCGAGCACAGGTACTGGCGCGCGCGCTGCACCACCTGGCGGGCGACGTCCTCGGCCGAGACGGATTTTTCGCCGAAGGCCGTGAATACCTCGGTCGTGTGCGCGTAGTCGAAGGTCAGCATCAGTGCGTTGCCCGGCCCCTGCCCGGCCGGCAGGCTGCGGTTCAGGAGCTGGTCCTCGCCCCAGTCCATGGCCTTGCCGACGCACTCCAGCTCGCGCTGCGCGACCCGTCCCGGAATGCCGGCGATGAAGCATTCGGCATAGGCGGCCCGGCACTCGCCGCGCTCCATCCATTCGCGCGGACGCAGTTGCGCGCAGGGGCTGACGCTGGCGACCACTTCGCCGCCGCCGGCCGGATAGAAGCCGAAGCGTTCCAGTCGCACGTCGATCTGCGCGCCCATCTCGGCCATGGCGCGGCAATAGGCGCGCTGCAGGAACTGCACCGGCGGCGCCATCGGATTGTGGGTACCGCCCGACAGCCTCAGGGTCGAGGGCCGCTCGGCCGTGAGCAGCGCCGGCAGCACGGTCTGCAGCACCAGGGTACAGCTGCCGGCGGTGCCGATCGCGAAGCGGTAGTCGCCGCCCTGGGCTTGATCGGGGACGAATTCCAGCTCCTGGCTGCCGACCGCCGCGCCCTTGACCTCGGCGCCGCAGATCTGGCTGGCGGCCTGCACCGCCACCAGGTGCTGGCGCATCAGGCCGGGCCTGGCGCGCCGCGCACGGATGTTCCGGATGCGGAAGGGCCGGCCGGTGATCATCGCCAGGGTCAGCGCGCTGCGCAGGATCTGGCCGCCGCCCTCGCCCGTCGATCCATCCAGTTCGATCATGCTCACCCCTTCACGCACACGACCTGCTTCAGCGTGTGCACCACTTCGACCAGGTCGCTCTGCGCCTGCATCACGGCGTCGATGTCCTTGTAGGCCATCGGGATCTCGTCGATCACGCCTTCGTCCTTGCGGCACTCGACGCCCTCGGTCGCCTTGACCTGGTCGTCGACCGAATAGCGGCGCTTGGCTTCGGTGCGGCTCATGGTGCGGCCGGCGCCGTGGCTGCAGCTGTTGAAACTCTCGGCATTGCCCTTGCCGCGCACGATATAGCTCTTCGCCCCCATCGATCCCGGAATGATGCCGAGCTCCCCTTCGCGCGCCGATACCGCGCCCTTGCGCGTCACCAGCACATCCTTGCCGAAGTGGTTCTCCTTCTGCACGTAGTTGTGGTGGCAGTTCACCGCTTCCACGTGGGTCTCGAAGGGTTTCGCGATCACCGTGCGCACCGCCGCGATCAGGTTCCGCATCATCATTTCACGGTTCATGCGGGCGAACTTCTGGGCCCAGCCGACCGCTTCGATATAGTCGTCGTAGTGCTGCGTCCCCTCCGGCAGATAGGCCAGGTCCTGGTCCGGCAGGTTGATGAAGTGGGTCCGCATGTCCTGCTTGGCCTGCTCGATGAAGTGGGTGCCGATCGCATTGCCGACGCCGCGCGAGCCCGAGTGCAGCATGAACCAGACGAAGCCCTGCTCGTCGAGGCAGATCTCGATGAAGTGGTTACCGGTTCCCAGCGTTCCCAGGTGCTTGTAGTTGTTCGTGTTGCGCAGCCGCGGCGTCTTCTGGCAGATGAGGTCGAATTCGTCCTTCAGCGCCATCCAGGCCGTGTCGACGGCTGGTGGCGGCGCATCCCACGAGCCCTTGTCGCGTCCCTTGAAGCCGCGCGTCTTGGGCGACATCCCGTGCGGCACCGAGCGCTCGATCGCGCTGCGCAGCGGCCCCAGGTTGTCCGGCAGGTCGGAGGCGCCCAAGGTGGTCTTGGCGGCCATCATGCCGCAGCCGATGTCGACCCCGACCGCGGCCGGGATGATCGCGCCCAGCGTCGGGATCACGCTGCCGATGGTCGATCCCTTGCCCACGTGGACGTCGGGCATCGCCGCCATGTGCTTGTAGATGAAGGGCATGCGCGCCGTGTTCGCCAGCTGGCGCCTGGCGTCTTCCTCGACCGGCACGCCGCGGGTCCACATCTTGACCGGACGGCCTCCTTCCACGTTCAGGACATCGTAGTGTTCGTTTTTCATCTCATTTCTGACCCCAATGTCGGGATCGGGATTTCCAGGGCTTTGAACAGGTATATGGGGTGTTGTCCGAGTATGCGAAGGCCTATTTGCAGGGGCGGGAATTCTGCGCTTCATACCGCCGATGCTGCAGTCTGTCGCAATCCGCCGTTTCTCCCGGATGCCCGAGCCTATAGTGGATTCATCGGCAAACCATTTTGGAGAATACGTCATGAACAAACTGCTCGGCACCGCATTCCTGGCCACCGCTTTCTCGATGGGGGCGCATGCCGCCTGGGCGGACGACATCGTGCGCGAAAACCGGCCGGTCGACGCCAAGGTCTCGAAGATCCACCTGGGCGGCATCGTCCGTCTGAACGTGCGCCAGGGACCGACGGCGTCGCTGGTGGTGTCGGGCGACCGCCGCTACGTCTCGAAGATCACGACCACCCAGCGCGGCGATACCCTGTCGATCGATACCGAAAGCGGCAATCACATGAACTTCGGGCGCAATTCGGGCGAGCTGCGCGCCGACCTGACGGTGCCGAACCTGCAGGAATTCGTCTCGGAGGGCGTGGGCCAGAGCGAGGTCTCGGGCTTCAGCGGCGACAGGCTGGTGGTGTCGCTGGACGGTGCGGGCGCGGTCAAGGTCAGCGGCCAGTACCGCGACATCGATGCCCGCCTGGGCGGCGTCGGCGGCCTGACGCTCAACACCACGGGCCAGGCCGACCGCATCGAGGTCAAACTCGGCGGCGCCGGCCAGATCAGCGTGAGCGGCCAGACCAAGGTGCTGCGCGCCCACCTGGGCGGCGTCGGCAGCCTCGATGCCCAGCAGCTGCGCGCCGATTCGGTCGACCTGGACATGTCCGGCATGGGCGGTGCCAGCGTGTTCGCCAGGACCGCCGCCAACGTCAACCTGAACGGCATGGGTTCGGCCACCGTCTACGGCAAGCCGGCGACGCGCAACGCAACCACGAATGGCTTCGGGAAGGTGAGCTGGCAGTAAGCACCGGCTTGCCGGTGGGCTTAGCGGATCACCGTATCGTTCTTCACGGATTTCACGCCCTTCACGCCGCGCGCCAGTTCGACGGCGCGCTGGGCGCTTTCGCGCGAATCGACGAAGCCGCTCAGCTGGACCGTCCCCTTGAAGGTTTCCACCTGAACCTGGGTGGCCTTGACGGTCGGATCGGCGGCAAACGCAGCCTTCACCTTGCCGGTAATGACGGAGTCGTCGATGTATTCGCCAGTGCCTTCACGGGTGGGGGTCGGGGCGCAGGCGACGACCGATACCAGCAGGGTGCCGGCAATGACGGATTGGGCAATAGCGGACTGGAAGCGACGAGTAAAAGCCATGGCAATTCTCCCGAATGGTTGAGATTTTTATTATTCCCAATTTCGGTTTAGCCTGTCGCCCGATACTGTTGTGAAAACGGCACCGTGCGCCTCAAGGGGCGCCGGCCCCGCTTCCCTGCCCCGCCGGCACAGCGTTCGAGCGGCCGGCAATCAAGCCGGCCGACAGGTCGCGGCCGATCACCAGCCGCAGGTTGGCGCGGCCGCCCATGCCGACTTCCACCGGCCTGGCGCCGAAGCGCCCCGCCAGCCGCTCGGCCACGCCGCGGAAGGCCGGCTGGTATTCGATGCGGGTCTGGCGCACCGCGAAGCCCTTCTCGTTGGTCAGCCGCACCACTTTCAGGTCCGGATCGCGCAGCTGGCGCGACATCAGCTTTGCAAGACCCTGGCGCCCGTTGCCGTTGCAGATCTCGAGCGCGGCGACCACCGGCAGGTTCCGGTCTGTCTTCGGCGCCAGCGGCGCAGCCGGCAGGGCCGGTGCGGCCGGCTGCGCGCCGCGGGACGGGACCACGCGGCGCAGCTCGAGCATGCCGTTCGGTTTGGTGGCGACTTCGACGAAGGCCCAGTCCTGGTCGGGACGATGGGTCGTCTTGACCGCCTGTTCGATCGCCGGCAGCCTGGCGCCGCCATCGGTGGCGGCGTAATCGGCGCGGAAATCGTGCTCGCGCAGGGCGCTGGCCTGGCGCAGCATCTGCTTTGCGCGCTCGTCCTGGCCGAGCTGCTGCAGGGTCTCGCCGAGGCGCTGCCAGGTGCGGTGGTTCAGCGGATCGAGCAGGCAGGCCTTTTCCAGCGCGACCAGGGCTTCGTCGTACTGGCCGTTGAGGAAATAGGCATGGCCCAGGTTCCCGAACAGGAAGGCGGTGGCGGTACCCGAGGCCATGGTGGCGCCGCGCGTCAAGTCGCGCCAGATCGGGATCGCCTTCGCGAAATCGCGCTGTTCGGCGTAGGCGATCGCCAGGCCGTTGCGCGCGTTCACATGGCTCGGATCGGACGCCAGCGCCGCCTGGTAGGCCGCGATGGCCTCGTCGTAGCGGCGCGCAAGGTGCAGGTTGCGCCCGCGCACGTACTGCTCGTCGGCGGCGACGACCGCCGCTGACGCCGTCTCCTGCCGCATATAGGGACTGCTGCACGCCAGCAGCAGCGCGCCGCAGCACAGCAAGGGCAAGGTATGGGTCAGGATCCGGGTACGCATGACGATCTCCGCGAAAAATCAGTGACTGAGGACGGTGCTGAATGTGCGCGTGAGCTGGATCACGGCGGGGCCGAGCAGGACCATCAGCAAGGTCGGAAAGATGCAGAAGATGAGCGGGAACAGCAGCTTCAAGCCGATCTTGGCGGCCGCTTCCTCGGCGATCACGCGGCGCTTGTTGCGCAGGTTCTCCGAGTACACGCGCAAGGCGTCGCCGATGCTGGTGCCGAAGCGCTCCGACTGGATCAGCATGGCGACCAGCGAATCGACGTCGTCGAGGCCCACCCGCAGGGCGAAGTTGCGCAGGCTTTTTTCCTTGCTGAAGCCGGCGCGCATCTCCATCAGCACCAGCTGCAGTTCCTGCGCCAGCGTCACGCTCTTGATGTGGATTTCGGCGGCGACCTTCACCAGCGCCCGCTCCAGGCTCAGGCCCGCTTCCACGCAGACGGTGAGCAGGTCCAGCGCATCCGGAATGGTCTCGAAGATCTCGCGCTTGCGGCGCTGGACCACGCGCGCCAGGACCGCGTTCGGCAGGTAGTATCCGCCGGATGCCGCCAGCAGCAGCAGGAACATGATCCGGGTGCCGCTCAGGGCAGCCGGCATGATCGCGATCGCGATGCCGGCCAGCGCGGGCAGGCTCAGGGCCAGCACGGTCTTCGAGGCGAAGTACAGCGCCGGCGCCGCCGGGTTGCGCCAGCCGGCATTCATGAAGCGGGCGCGCAGCGCCGACTTTTCCCATCCCTCGTCCGGGATCGACAGCTTGGTCAGCGGGCGCACCGCGCGCACCACCCGCTCCACCCAGCCGCTGCGGCGGTCGGCGCCATCGTCCGGACGGCCTGTCGATTCCGCCAGGCGGGCACGCAAGGCCTGCGGCGCGAACAGCATCATGCCCAGCCATACCAGGCCGCAGGCGATCGCGAACACGACCAGCAGGAACATCAACTGTGCACTCGTCATCGATGCCTCCTCAGATGCGGATACGGATTACCTTGCGCAGCCAAATCACGCCGAAAGTGATCATCACCAGCGCATACCAGAGCATCCGGATGCCGGCCGGGTCGGTCCACAGCGGCTTGATGTAATCCGGATTGATCAGGAGCAGCACGGCGGCCACGCCGAACGGCAGCAGTCCCAGGATCCAGGCCGACATCCTGCCTTCGGCCGACAGCACCCGTACCTGGGCCGCCAGCTTCAGTCGGCCGCGGATGATCTGGCTGATGTTGCCGAGGATTTCAGCCAGGTTGCCGCCCGTCTCGCGCTGAATCAGCACCGCGATGATCAGGTAGCGCAGGTCGGTCAGCGGGATACGCGCCGCCATGTTGTGCAGCGCTTCGCTCATCGGCACGCCGTAGTTGATCTCTTCGCGCGCGATGCGGAACTCGCCGCTGAGCGGTTCCGACAGCTCGTTGCCGACGATTTGCAGCACGTTGGTGAACGAATGGCCGGCACGCAGCGCGCGGGCGACGAAATCGGCCGCTTCCGGCAGCTGTTCCTCGATGCGCGCCAGGCGCCGCACCCGGGCGCGCCGCACCAGCGTCAGCGGCACCAGTGCGAACAGCAGCGCCACGCCGGCCTGCAACGGCAGCGGCATGGGCCATCGCGCGACCAGGAAGATGCCTGCCAGCAGCGCGGCGCCGGAGCACAGCAGGAAAGACTCGACCGACCAATTCTTCCCCGATTGCAGCAGCAGCTGGTCGATGCGGTGGGCGAACGCGATACGGTGCAGCAGGCGGTCGACGAGCTCATGGTGGCTGAAGCGGCGCTGCTTCAGGATCGATATGCGTTCGCCGGTACGGCCGGCGCCGCCGGACATCAGCTGAAGGCGGCGCGCCACCCGCTGCGCCGCTGCGCCGTGAGCGCCGACCCACCACAGGTACACGCCTTCGATGCCAAGAATGATGGCAGCGAACAGGAACACCACGAAAGCATAAAAAAGGATGTCCATGCGAGGCTCCGTGAGCGCCTAGGTGAAGATCCGGTCCGGGTCGAAGGTGTCCTCGGGCACCGGCGCGCCGAACATCCTGAGGCGCTCGGCGAAACGCGGACGCACCCCGGTGGCGCAGAAATGGCCCATTACCTTGCCGTCGGCGTCGACGCCGGTCTGCTCGAAGCGGAAGATCTCCTGCATCGAGATGATGTCGCCTTCCATGCCCGTGATTTCCTGCATGCTCACCACCTTGCGGGTACCGTCGGTCAGGCGCGACGCCTGCAGGATCACGGTAATGGCCGAGCAGATCTGCTGGCGGATCGCGCGCGGCGTCAGGTTCACGCCCGCCATGCTGACCATGTTCTCGAGACGCGCCAGGGCGTCGCGCGGCGTGTTCGCGTGGATCGTCGCCAGCGAGCCCTCGTGGCCGGTGTTCATGGCCTGCAGCATGTCGAGCGCCTCGGCGCCACGCACCTCGCCCAGGATGATGCGGTCGGGCCGCATGCGCAGCGAGTTGCGGACCAGGGCGCGCTGCGTCACCTCGCCCTTGCCCTCGATGTTGGGAGGGCGCGTCTCGAGGCGCACCACGTGCGGCTGGCGCAGCTGCAGCTCGGCGGCGTCTTCGATCGTGACGATGCGCTCGTTGCCGGGGATGAAGCCGGAGATCAGGTTCAGCAGCGTGGTCTTGCCGCTGCCGGTACCGCCCGAGATCAGGATGTTGACCTTGGCCAGGCCGAGGCTTTCGAGCACCTTGATCATCGGCGGCGTGACGCTCTTCAGCTCGAGCAGGTTCTGCACCGTGAGCGGGGTTGCGCCGAAGCGCCGGATCGACACCAGCGGCCCATCCACCGCCAGCGGCGGAATGATCGCGTTGACGCGCGAGCCGTCCGGCAGGCGGGCGTCGACCATCGGGCTCGATTCATCGACGCGGCGTCCCACGCGGGAGACGATCTTCTCGATGATCTTCATGAGGTGGGCATTGTCGTGGAAGCTGATGTCGGTCAGCTCCAGCCGGCCGCGCCGCTCGACGTACACCTTGCTGCAGGTGTTGACCAGGATGTCGGAAACGGTCGGGTCGTTCAACAGCGGCTCCAGCGGCCCGAAGCCGAGCATTTCGTGCTGGATGTCGAGCACCAGGTGGTGCCGTTCCTGCTGGTTCAGCACGATGCGCTCTTCCTCGATGATGCGCTGGACCAGCAGCGCCAGCTCGTGCTTGAACTGCTCGCTGGTCAGGCGCTTCAGGCGCTCCAGGTCGATCCGGTCGAGGATCATCTGGTGCATGGTCTTCTTCAGTTCCTGGTAGGCCTGTTGCGCCACTTCCGGCAGGGAGTGGTGCTGGCGGTCCTCGTCGGTTCCGGACAAACGCTCGCGCAGGGACATGGATCGTCTCCTTCAAAGTTCAGTCATCGCCTTCGCCGCGCCCGAACAGGCGGTCGAGCAGGCCCTTGGTCTCGGTTACGCGGCGTGCGGTCACCACTTCGACCAGATCGGCCAGGCTGCGCGCCGCGGCGCTGCCGCGCGACAGCTGCAGGACGGGGATGCCCTGGTTGACCGAGTCGGTGACGGCGACGTAATCGTTGGGAACGGTGTGCAGCACCTCGGCGCCGAGCGCCGCGTGCAGGTCCTGCAGCCGCAGGCGTCCGCCCTTTTCGTAGCGGTTGACGATCAGGCGGATGTGATCGGTCACATAACCGAGCGAGCGGAAGATATCCAGCAGGCGCCGCGCATCGCGGATATCGGGCAAGGCCAGCTGCAGCACTGGGTAGATCGCATCGGTGCTGTCGAGCGCGCGCAGCGAGACGGCATCGATCTGGCGGCCGACGTCGAGCAGGATGTAGTCGTAGTGCTGGCGCGCCACGCGCAGGATGGTGTCGATGTGTTCGGGCTTGGCTTCGCTCGTCTGGCCCGGATCGTCGGCCGCGGCCAGCACCCCGAAGCCGGGCGCCACGTGCACCAGGCAGGATTCGAGAAAGGGGCCGTCGATGCGTGCGATCTGCTGGCAGACGTCCGACAGCGTCATGGCGGGCTTCTGGTCGGACACGTACAGCGTGGCGTCGCCGAACTGGCGGTGCAGGTCGATCAGCAGCACCTTCTTGTCGGCCAGCGTGGCGAGCGCGTAGCCGAAATTGGTCGAGATGAAGGTCGCGCCGCTGCCGCCCTTGCAGGCGATGAAGGCAAGGATCTTGCCGTCGCGGCTCGATGCGACGCCGGCGCTGGCGGCAATGCGGTCGATCGCTTCGTGCAGCGCGCGGTGCACCAGCGGCAGTTGCAGCACTTCGCGCACGCCCGCACGCATGGCGCGGATCAGGAGTTCGGGGTGGTGATTGTCGGTCAGCAGCATGAAATGCGCCGCCGAGTAATGGCGGGTCAGTCGCTCGAGCAGGTCGCCGTCGGCGACTTCGGCTTCGCTGGTATCGACGATGACGAGGCTGGGCGCCTCAACGAGCGGGCGGTCGAGCGCGTCGCGCAGGCTGGCGCGGCTGGCCGCGACATTCAACGGCGGCACGCGCGCAGCTCCTTGGGAGGCGATCTCCGCGTAAAGCTGGGTATCGCGGCTGATCAGCAGGGCTTTCATCGGGGTCCTCGGAACAGCAATCGGTCGGGTCCATATCGGGTTGGGGCGGTGCGCGCTGAAGCCAGTCAGGCAAGCGCTGCATCATTTGGCGCCGCTCCCGCCAATCAGCAGCTGCACGGGCTGCTGCCGATCGGCTTCCTTGAACGAACGCTGGTAACGCTCGCGGGCCGCGAGGGCGGCTGTGCCGTCCACGCCGGAGGCGGGGTTGGCGTTCGCCGCTGCCGCCGGGTCGATTACCTGGGCCGCCAGGTTGGCGCGCACCGAGGCGCCGAAGTTGTCTTCGAAGTGCGGAGTCGCGCTGCAGCCTTGCAGCAGCAGGGCCGCCAATGCCGCGGTCGTGGCCGCGAGACAATTGCGTGTGATGACCATCGCTTCCTCCTATTTCAGTTCGAAGCCGCCGGCGCTCTGCGAGGGATTCGGGGCCGGCACCGGGGTCGAGGCGGCGGCCGTGCTGACCTCCGGCGCCGGGCCGTCCAGGCGACCGCCGAGCAGGACGGCGGCGCGCGACGGCACGCCCACCTTGTCGGTCGGCAGCACGTAGCCCGGGCCCTGCAGCGGCTTGACCAGGTGGGCCGTGATGACGAATACCAGTTCGGTACGGTCGAGCTGGTAATCGGTGCTGCGGAACAGCGCTCCCAGCACCGGAACCTCACCCAGCACCGGCAATCCCTTCAGGTTGGTGACCAGGTTGTTCTTGACCAGGCCGCCGATCACGAAGCTCTGGCCGTCGTACAGCTGTACGGTGGTACTGGCGCGGCGCGTGGTCACGACCGGCAGGATCGCGGCACCGCTCGAACCGCCGGTCGAGATGCCCACGCCTTCGCGCGACAGTTCCGAGACTTCGGGCGCGACGTGCAGGTTGATGCGCCCTCCTCCCAGCACGGTCGGGGTGAAGCGCAGGCCGACGCCGAACTCCTTTTCTTCCAGCGTGACGCGATTGTTGTCCTGGGCGACCGGCACGTAGAATTTGCCGCCGGCGAGGAAGGTGCCTTCCTGGCCGCTGATCGCCATCACGTTCGGTTCGGCCAGGATGCGCACCAGGCTATCCTGGTTTTCCGCATTCACGTTGACTCCGCCTTTGGCCTTGGCGGCCTGCAGCGATCCGTGGGCATTCCCGGTAATGAAATTCGACAGCAGGGCCGCACCCCAGCTACCGCCCCCGAAACGCCAGGCGGCGCCGGCTTCCAGCCGTTCGAGCAGGGATTTCGATACCTCGGCGACCTTCACTTCGAGCTGCACCTGTTGCGGCGCGCGAACCGACAGCAGGTTGATCACCCGCGCGCCCGCCTGGTTCGCGTTCGACGTGCCGCCCGCATTGGTGCCGTTGGCGCCACCCACGGTGCCGGGCGCGGCTTCGTCCTTGTCCGGCATGGCCAGCGGCCGCAAGGGCCGGCGCACATAGGCATTCGCCAGGGCGACCACACGCTCGACGGCATCGGCGTCGCTGACGGTACCGCTCAGCACCAGGGTGTCACCGGCGGCCAGCACCTTGATGTCGCGCTCTTCCGGCAGGGCGGCGGCCAGCGTGGCCTGTACGGCGGACGGATCCATCGCCACCGTGATGTCGAGCATGCTGCAAACGCCGCTCTTGCCCTGCACGATCATGTTGGTGGTGCCGACGTCGACGCCAGCGATATACAGCGTGTCCGGCGCCACCAGAATCGCCTGCACGACCCCGGGGTTGCCGACGCTGCGGTGCTGGACCGCCTCGGGCAGCCGCATCAGCTGGGACTTCCCGACCTGCAGGGCCAGCTGGGCGGGCCGCGCGGCTTCGCCCTGGCAGCGCGGGCCGGCCTCGGAGCGCACCGCGGACGGATTGTCGTTCGCCTGCGCGGCGGTCTTGGCGGCGGCGAGCGCGGGTCCGGCCATGGCCATGGCCAGGCCGGCGAAGAGAACACGGACGATCGGCGTATGCATCAGACTTCCGTTCATGGCATCACCCCGGGATAGGTTCAGAAGCATTCCTGCGCCGTGCGCAGGCCGTTGAGCACGGTGACGCAATCACGCTCCACCTTGGCCGCGGTCTTGACCACCACCGGCACCTGGCGCACCACCACGACCGGCTTGGGCGCGGGCTTGGGCGGCGGCGCTTCCGGCAGTAGCGTCAGCTTGGTGGCGCCCAGGGTGGAAGCCGATTCCGGATCGACCTGGTTGCGCAGGGCCAGCGACAGCGTGCCCACGCTGCGCGCCAGGTCGAGCTTTTCGGCCTGCTCCGGCGTGACCTCGAGCGTGACCGCGTTGACCACCTTCGGCTTGGTCTCGTCGCGGTTGACTTCCTGCGCCACGGCCAGCACCAGGATCCGCTCCAGCACGATCTTCGAGATGCTCTGCTCACGCGCGCCGGATCCGGACGGCACGTCCTTCTGCATGCTGACAATGATGTCCACATAATTGCCGGGCAAGGCGAAGCCGGCCACGCCGATCACGTCGTTGACGCGCACGGTGATGGCGCGCTTGCCCTCGGTGATCAGGGCCGACAACCCGCCCAGGGTGCCGGCCGGCGCCAGCTTGGCTTCGCTGACCGGCTCGCCCATCACCAGGTTGCTCTTGAGGACGCGGCCGCCCAGCTTCTGCGGATCGGTGAAGGCGCCCTTCGGCACACTGTGGGACGGCCAGTCGGCCAGCTTGAACATCTCCGGCGTCAGGCGCTGGCCGAGACTGATGTCGACCGCGGCCACGGCGATCCGTCCCGCGGCGGAGCCAGGCTGGCTCAGGAGCCAGCGCGAGGCGAATACCACGGCCGCCAGGCCGAACAGGATCGCGACTGCCATCATCGCGAGGGCACGCTTGTTCTTCATTTACGCCTCCGGTTCGCAAGCAATGAACATGCTGCGCCAGGCCTGCTCGACCGTCGCCACGGTCAGGCGCGCATCGTGCCCGGCAAAGCCGGCGAAATCGGCGATCCTGTCGAGCAGCTCGCCCGGATAGCAGGCCAGCAGCGCCCGCCCCGACTGCGCGTGCAGGTGCTCGATCAGGTGATCGGCGGCGGCGTCGTCGTACTCGATGCGGCGCAGCCGGCACTGGCGGCGCAACAGGGCGCGGTAGGCCCCTGCCGGCCAGGCACCGATCGCGGCCTTGTAGCCGATCCGGCGCAGGGCCGCGTCATCGAGGATGGCGCCTGGCGCCAGGTTGGTGGCGAACACCACGGCGGCATCGAAGGGCACCGCTTCGGCCTGGCCGCCCTGCAGCGAGAGCTGGTCGATGCCGGCATCGAGCGGGCCGATGAAGCGGTTCAGGAGCTCGGCGGCCTGGATGCGCTGGCGGCCGACGTCGTCGATCACCAGCATGCCGTTGTTCGCCTGCAGGTGCGGCGGCGCATGGTACAGGCCTTCTTCGGCGTCGTAGCGCAGGTCGAGCATCTCGCGTCCGAGTTCGGCGCCGACGTGTACCAGCGGACGCTGGCAGACGGTCCAGCGGGCGTCGCAGCTGCGCCGTTCTTCCTGCTGGCGCGCGGCCAGCGGCGGCGCCACATGCAGCGCCGGATCGTACAGGCGGATCACCTGGCGGCCGACGGTCAGCGCATACGGCACCGCGATCGGGCCCGGCAGCAGCCGTCCGAGCCTGCCGGCCAGATGGCTTTTGCCACTTCCGGACGGACCGTGCAACAGCAGCGAACGGCGCGCGTACAGGGCGGCGCCCAGCACCTCGCGCGTGAGCGCGGCCAGTCCATCCTCGCCCAGCGCCGCCGCCAGCTGGGCCGGCGTCACGCGCTCGGCCTGGGCATGGCGCAGCGCCTGGCGCTCGACCACGACGCGATAGGAAGCGAGCGTGACCGGGGCCGGGCCGACATAGCGGCAGCGCGCCAGCGCATCGGCCGCCCCGCGCTGGCCGATCCCGGTCAGCTGGTACTGCATGTCGATATCCGATTCGCCGCACCAGGCCACCTCCACCTGCTGCTCGGCGATCAGGGGATTGAGCACTTCGCGCAGCACGTTGATGGACAGGCGCAGCTTGCCGGCCAGGACCGCCAGCGGCGCCTTGCCGCTGGCCTGGATCGCCTTCAGCACCAGATCGGTGACGAAGCGTGGCTCCAGGCCGGTGTCGCGCACCGTCTTGGGCTGGCGCGGCAGGATGGGCGCGATCTCCGGAAGGTCCGGCGCCGCCATGTGCGCGGCGCGCGGCGCCGTCGCGATACTGCCAGTCGATAGCGTTACAAGCATCGGAATCCCCTAGAAACCTCATGTTTTCCGAAACAGATCGGATTGATTCTAGCGAGCGCTCCCCGGCCCGCTCTTGCGTTCGGCCAAAAGCGGACTCGGCCTTAATGACGGACCAGGACCGCAATCGTTCCGAGCGCGATCGCCAACCCATACGGCATCGCGCCGATACTCGGCTGCGCCGCCGGCATCGCCAGGCGCGCGCCCGGCATCCAGACCGTGCACAGAATGCCTTTGACATTGACCAGGACCTGGCGCAGGCGGCCTTTGGCCAGCACCAGCAGCAAGGCCATCACGCCGCCGACGCACCAGCTCAGCACGGCAATTTCGAAGGCATCGCCCGGCCCGACGAAAGCGCCGACCACCGCCATCATCTTGACGTCGCCGGCAGCCATCCCGCGTGCCAGGTAAAACGGCAGGAACACCGCCAGGCCGACGCCCATCCCACCGAGCGCCGCCAGCAGCGAGGACAAGGGATCGGACGACAGCAAATGCAGGCAGGACGCGCCGGCCAGCCCGGCCAGCAGCAGGCGGTTCGGGATCCGGCGCGTGGCCAGGTCGTTGACGGCGGCAATGCTCACCAGCAGAAGCAGGACCACGTCGAGGTACTCTTCGATCGGCATAGCCTCCTCCAGAAGAAAAAAAACCCTCCGGACGACGTGTCCGGAGGGCTCCACTGCCTTACGTACCCGACGGTGCCGAAGCGCCCAGCTTGCCGTTGATGTCGGTGAACAGCTGCTTGATACCGTTGCCCAGGACTGCAGCACCACCGGCAACCACGACACCGATCAGTGCAGCGATCAGGCCGTACTCGATGGCGGTCACACCGTTCTCGTCAGCCATGAAGGTTTTGACTGCAGAGGCGAAAGTGCTCATGTGAAACTCCCATATGGTAGGTTAATGAAGACAACCCTGGCCGGAAGCGCTGACTGCAACTTCAACTGCAAAACCACGTCGACTGCTGCGCTTTTAGGCTGACTGCGCCGTGTTCCGGGCCAGTGAGTTCACTATAAAAGGTGATGCCGCACAGCAAGTTGACTGCACACAAGTTTTCCAAAGGGAACTATTTTTTGTCGATGAGAATCATTTCCCCACGCTTCGGGCAGGTGGATCGGCGAAATCCTTGAGAAAATCCCTTGAGGACAAAAAAATTACTTTTGCATAATTGCTTATAATGCAAAAAAGCGATATGCTGTTTCGCTTGCTCTTTGTGACATACCAGATACCTGCGAACGCGACGGCGGCTGTTGGCCCGCAGGTCGGTGGATTACATTGCTGAGAACAACATGGACTCGCTTCTGAAACACATGGTGGACATGACCGGCCACCGCGATCACGCGATGCTCGACATTTCCGTGATCTCGGCAGTGCAGGAACTGGCCGGCGCTGCGCAGACGCGCATCCTGAGCATCGCCACCGTGGCCGGACAGCAGTACCTGCGTTCGCGCGCATCGATCCGTGCCGGCGGCAAAGCCCGCCTGGAAGACACGCCCGAAGGCGCACTTGGCGAGCCCATCAGCCTGGAACTGGCGTGCTGCCTCGCCGAACATCGCGGCAGTGCCGAAGCCTGCGGCGCCGACGGCAGCCGCACCCTGTGGCTGCCGATCTGGTTCGGCGACAAGGCCAGCACCTGCCTGGAGCTGCACAATGACCGGCCCTTCTGCAGCGACACCATCCATACCGTCGGCGGCATCGTCGGCGTCTACCGCAATTTCCAGAACCTGCTCGACTACAGCGAACGCGATTCGCTGACCGGCCTGCTCAACCGCAAGACCTTCGACGACCAGCTGGCCCGCATGCTGCACGGCGCCCACGAGCACGACCCGCGCCTGCCCGGCCTGGCGGAAAGGCGCCAGCCGCACGGACCGGAAAAACAGTGGCTGGCGGTGGTCGACGTCGACCACTTCAAGGCCGTCAACGACAAGTTCGGCCACCTGTACGGCGACGAAGTGCTGATCCTGATCGCCAACCTGCTGCAGTCGTCGTTTCGCGTCCAGGACCGGGTATTCCGCTTCGGCGGCGAGGAATTCGTCGTGCTGCTGCGTTCCACCACCCTGGAAAACGCCTGGAAGATCATCGAGCGCTTCCGCACCAACGTCGAGAACCACGAGTTCCCGCAGGTGGGACGGGTCACGGTCAGCGTGGGCTTCGTGAGCATCAGCGCTTTCGAATCGCCGGTGGTGACCCTGGGCCATGCCGACCAGGCCCTGTACTACGCCAAGAGCAATGGCCGCAACCAGGCCTGCCACTACGACGACCTGGTCTCGCACGGCATGCTGCAGGCGGTGGCTTCGAACGACACCGCCGAATTCTTCTGATACCGGGTTAAAGCCTCAGGCCGCGAGCGCCATGAAGCGCAGCGGATCGACCTTCCACTTCTCGGCCGATTCGTGGCGGACGATCTTGTCGCCGCCGCCGAAGCCCAGGCCGCGCGCCAGGTCCACGGTTTCCGGCTTGATGTAGGTCTGGCTCTTCGTGCTGAAGAACACGTTGACCTTCGGCGTGAGCAGGCTGGTTTCGTGCGGCTCGGCCACCACCCCGAGGCGTCCCGATTCCAGCAGCACCAGGGTACCGGCCGGATAGATGCCGACGCAGCGCATGAACTCCTGGGTCAGCGCAGGATTGAAGTGGAACTTGCTCCACTCGTACATCTTGCGCAGCGCTTCGGCCGCCGGCATGCCCTTGTGATAGCAGCGGTCGGCCGTGATCGCGTCGTAGACGTCGACGATGGCGGCCATCTGCGCCAGCTCGCTGATCTGTTCGGCACCCTGGCGGTCCGGATAGCCGGTGCCGTCGCGGCGCTCGTGGTGATGCAGGGTGATGTCGAGCGGGATAGCCCCGATCTCCGGCGAGCGGCGCAGGATCTCGACACCGTCGCGCGGGTGGCGGCGTATCACCTCGAATTCCTCGTCGGTCAGGCGGCCCGGCTTGTTCAGGATATGGTCCGGGACCAGGGCCTTGCCGGTATCGTGCAGCAGGCCGCCGATGCCGGCCTGGTAGATGGTCTCGTCGTCCATCTTGCGCGAGCGGCAGAAGGCGACCAGCAGGGTGCACACGCTGACCGAATGCAGGAAGGTGTAGTCGTCCTTGTTCTTGATGTACGAAAGGCCCAGCAGGGCGCTGGCATTGCGCAGGATCGAGGCCGTGATGTTCTCGACCACCGGCGACACCTTGTCCATCTCGACCGCCTTGCCCAGGCGCGCGTCCTGCATCACGGTCTTCACCAGGCCGGCGGCCTGGCGGCGGATCGCGACGGCGCGATCGAACTCCTCGGCCAGCGTGCTGCGCAGCGGTGCCACCGGCCTGGCCGCGATCGCCGCCACTTCCTCCTCGACCGTCGCCGCCGCCTCCTCGACGGTCGGCGCATCGCTCAGGTCCAGCCCCTTGCCGCAATCGATGACCACGCCGCGGATGCCGGCCTGGACGATCTTGCGGATTTCGTCCTCGCTGCCGATGACGAAACGGTTACGGACGAAGGGATGTTCCATCCAGCCGCAATCGAGATCGTGGATGGCCATCCCCACGCGAAGTTGTGAGGAATCGATTTTCTTGAGCATGGGGACACAAACAGGGGTGTGTTAATCTCGCCGCGTTTCGAGGCGCTTTCAGTATAACAACTGTTCAGCTTGCACTTGCCATAGGCAAACTACTTTCAGCGGAATGTATCCTTAAAGATACAAATATTGATTCATGGAATTACGCCAGCTCCGCTATTTCGTCGCCATCGTCGACCATGGCTCGCTCTCGCGCGCGGCGCTGGTGCTGCATGTGGCGCAGCCGGCCCTGACCCAGCAGCTGCGCCAGCTGGAAGATGAGCTGGGCGTGCAGCTGCTGCACCGCTCGGCCCAGGGCGTGGTCAGCACCGATGCCGGCAAGGTCTTCTACGAGCACGCGCTGGCGATCCTGAAACAGGTGGCGGACGCCCAGGCGGCCGTGGTCCAGTCGGCCGAACGCCCTTCCGGCAGCGTCACGCTGGGCCTGCCCCACAGTATCTCGGGCGCGCTGGCCCTGCCGCTGCTGACTGCGATCCGCCAGCGCTATCCCGAGATTACCCTGCAGCTGACCGAGGAACTGACCGGCAACCTGGCCGAGCAGCTGCGCGCGGGCCGCGTCAACCTCGCGGTGCTGCTCGACGACGGCCAGTTGTCCAGCTTCGCCACCACCCCGCTGGTCGAGGAAGAGCTGCGCTTCATCTGCCGCGACGACGCGCCCTGGGCCGCCGGACGCGACAGCCTGGCGCTCGCCGAAGCGCTGGACGCGACCCTGATCCTGCCTGGCCTGCAGCATGGCGTGCGGCCGCGCATCGAGAGCACGGCGCGCGCCGCCGGCCTGCATACGCGCGGCGTCATCGAAATCAACTCGATCGCGATCCTGAAGTCGGCGATCCTGGCCGGCATGGGCGCCACCATCCTGCCGGTGGCGCCGGTGCAGGCCGAAGTCGAGCGCGGCGCGATGCGGGCTGTTTCGATCCACAGCCCCTCGATCTCGCGCACGGTGGTGCTGTGCACCTCGAAGAACATCCCGCTGACGAATGCCGCCGCCGCGGTCAGCCGCCTGGTGGCCCAGGTTGCGACGGAACTGTGCGCCAGCGGCGCCTGGATCGGCGCCCGGGCCCTGGCCGGTTGATGGGCCATCATTTTTTCTTATAGCCCCATCCCCATTCCGTATTTCCGTATACGTCAAGTTGTCTCTACACTTCGGGCAAAGCCAAAAAACCGGCACCCGGCCCGCTCCCGCCACCGCCTACCCGGCGCGACGCTCCGAGCCAGCCCACCTGAATACCATTTGGAGACACCATGCCTGACACCATCCTCGGCCAGGGCGCGCCCGCGCCTGCCATCCCGTCCACGCCCGCTGCTCCCGTCCCCGGATCGCCGGACCGCTTGAAAGACGTCAGCCTCGACGACAAGTACACCGCTACCGAAGGCAAGATCTTCCTGTCCGGGATCCAGGCGCTGGTGCGCCTGCCGATGATCCAGAAGATCCGCGACGAGCAGGCGGGCCTGAACACGGCCGGTTTCGTGTCCGGCTACCGTGGCTCGCCGCTCGGTGGTCTCGATGAGAACCTGTGGAAGGCCAAGGGCCACCTGGAAGCGAAGAGCATCCAGTTCGTGCCGGGCGTGAACGAGGACCTGGCCGCGACCGCCGTCTGGGGCACCCAGACCGTCGACCTGATCGGCCCGGCCAAGCACGACGGCGTGTTCGCCATGTGGTACGCGAAGGGCCCGGGCGTCGACCGCTGCGGCGACGTCTTCAAGCACATGAACCATGCCGGCACCGCCAAGCACGGCGGCGTGCTGCTGGTGGCCGGCGACGACCACGGCGCCTACTCCTCGACCCTGCCGCACCAGTCCGACCACATCTTCGCCGCCTGCATGATCCCGGTGCTGTATCCGTCGAACGTGCAGGAATACCTGGACCTGGGCGTGCACGGCTGGGCGATGTCGCGCTTTTCCGGCCTGGCGGTGGCGTTCAAGGCGCTGGCCGATACGGTCGAATCGAGCGCCTCGGTGGATGCCGATCCGTTCCGCGTCGAGGTCAAAATCCCGCAGGACTTCGCGATGCCGGAAGGTGGCTTGAATACCCGCCTGTCGTCCGTGCCGCTGGGCCAGCAGGCGCGCACCCAGGAAGCGCTGATGCAGGACTACAAGATTTACGCCGCCCTGGCCTATGCGCGCGAGAACAAGCTGAATCGCGTCACCATCGACAGCCCGGACGCCAAGCTGGGCATCATCGCCTCCGGCAAATCCTATGTGGACGTGCTGGAAGCGCTGGAAGAACTGGGCATCGACGAAACGATGGCGGCCCAGGTCGGCCTGCGCCTGTACAAGGTCGCGATGATCTGGCCGCTGGAGCCGGAAGGCGTGCGCGAATTCGCGCAAGGCCTGGAAGAGATCCTGGTGGTCGAGGAGAAGCGCCAGGTCGTCGAATACCAGCTCAAGGAACAGCTGTACAACTGGCGCGACGACGTCCGTCCCCACATCGTCGGCAAGTTCGACGACAAGGGCGAATGGGTCTCGCCGCGCGGCGAATGGCTGCTGCCGCCGAAGGCCGACTTCTCCGTCGCCCAGGTCGCGCGCGTGATCGCCGGCCGCATCGCCCGCCTGAACCTGGACGGCCGCACCCGCGACCTGATCAAGGCCCGCCTGGCCTTCCTGGAAGCCAAGGACGCGGTGCTGATGAAGGCCGTGACCACGCCGTTCCGCCCTGCTTTTTATTGCTCCGGCTGCCCGCACAACACCTCGACCAAAGTGCCGGACGGTTCCTTCGCGCTGGCCGGCATCGGCTGCCACGTGATGGCGACCTCGATCTACCCGGAGATGAACAAGCTGACCACCCACATGGGCGGCGAAGGCACGCCCTGGATCGGCCAGGCCGCGTTCTCGAAGGTGCCGCACGTGTTCCAGAACCTGGGCGACGGCACCTACTTCCACTCGGGTTATCTGGCGATCCGCGCGGCGATCGCCGCCAAGGTCAACATCACCTACAAGATCCTGTACAACGACGCGGTCGCGATGACCGGCGGCCAGCCGGTCGACGGCGTCACCTCGGTGCCGCTGATCGCCCAGCAGATGGCGGCCGAAGGCGTGAAACGCATCGCCCTCGTCACCGAAGACCTGTCGCGCTACGAGGATCGTTCTTCGCTGCCGGAACTGGTCACCATCCACGACCGCAAGCACATGGACGACATCCAGCGCGAGCTGCGCGAGCTGCCGGGCGTGACGGTCCTGATCTACGACCAGACCTGCGCCGCCGAGAAGCGCCGCCGTCGTAAAAAAGGCGAGTTTCCGGACGTGGCCAAGCGCATGGTGATCAACGAAGCCGTCTGCGAAGGCTGCGGCGACTGCGGCGTGCAGTCGAACTGCGTCTCGATCCTGCCGAAGGAAACGGAATTCGGCCGCAAGCGCGCGATCGACCAGTCGTCCTGCAACAAGGATTACTCGTGCGCCAAGGGCTTCTGCCCGAGTTTCGTCACCGTCGAAGGCGGCACGCTCAAGAAGAACAAGGCCGGCGTCGCCAAGTCGAAGGACGAGGACGACGGCTGGGGCCCACTGCCGGCGCCGATGCTGCCGTCGATCGCTGCACCGTACAACATCCTGATCAACGGCATCGGCGGCACCGGCGTGATCACCGTCGGCGCGCTGATGGGCATGGCCGCCCACCTCGAGGGCAAGGGCGCCTCGGTGCTGGACATGACCGGCATGAGCCAGAAGAACGGCTCCGTCACCTCGCACGTGAAGATCGCGGAAACCCCGGAACGCCTGCGCGCCCAGCGCATCGCCACCGGCGAGGCCGACCTGGTGCTGGGCTGCGACATGCTGACCGCCGGCGCCTCGGACGCGATCTCGAAGATGCGCCCGGGCCGCACCACGGTCGTGGTCAACCTGCACGAGCAGCCGACCGGCACCTTCGCCCAGCAGCGCGACTGGGAATTCCCGACCGAACAGGTGCGCTCGCTGATCGCGGAAGCGGTCGGTGGCGAAGCCGGCGTCGACTTCATCGACGCCACCAAGCTGGCCACCGCGCTGATGGGCGACTCGATCGCCGCCAACCTGTTCATGATGGGTTACGCCTGGCAGAAGGGCCTGATCCCGCTGTCGGAAGCCTCGCTGCTGCGCGCGATCGAACTGAACGGCGTGGCCGTCGGCGCCAACAAGCGCAGCTTCCTGTGGGGCCGCCGCGCCGCCGTCGACCTCAAGCGCGTCGAGAATACCGCCACCCCGGTCCAGGCCATCGTCATGCAGATGCCGCAGAGCCTGGACAGCATCCTCAAGAAGCGCGTCGAGTTCCTGACCGGCTACCAGGACGCGGCCTATGCCGCCCAGTACGCCGAACTGGTGTCGCAGGTGCGCGAGCGCGAAGCCGCCCTGGGCCTGGGCAACAAGCTGGCGACGGCCGTCGCCAAGTCCCTGTTCAAGCTGATGGCCTACAAGGACGAATACGAAGTCGCCCGCCTGTACACCGACGGCCGCTTCGTCGAGCAGCTGAAGAGCCAGTTCGAGGGCGAGTTCAGCGTCAAGTTCAACCTGGCGCCGCCGCTGTTCGCCAAGAAGGATGCCAAGGGCCACCTGGTGAAGGCCGAATTCGGCTCGTGGATGTGGAGCGCCTTCAAGCTGCTGGCCAAGCTGAAGGGCCTGCGCGGCGGCAGCTTCGACATCTTCGGCTACACGGCCGAGCGCAAGATGGAGCGCGCGCTGATCGGCGAGTATCGTGGGATGATCGAAGGTGTGCTGGGCTCGCTGGATGCATCGACGCACGCCACCGCGGTCGAGCTGGCGGCCCTGCCGGAACAGATCCGCGGCTTCGGCCACGTGAAGGAAAAGGCCGTGGCCGAGTACCGTGCGCGGGTGACGGAGCTGCTGAGCGGCAAGGTCAAGAAGCGCGCTGCCTGATTTACCACTCCGTCGTTCCCGCGGAGGCGGGAACCCAAGTTTGCCGGCGTTTCGGTAACTCGAACAACACTTGGATCCCCGCCTTCGCGGGGATGACGGTCTCGACGCCGCGGACCGCAAGCTTACGCCACCACTGTCCGCATTCTTGACGTTTACGTTAACGTCATATACCGTACCAAGAACTCCTGTTCGCTTCCGCAATCTCAAGGAACACCATGAACGACATCACCCCCGCCGCCAAGCTCGAGCTGCCGGAGCAGCCGAAACTGGCCAATAAAGTGCGTTTCGTGACCGCGGCTTCGCTGTTCGACGGCCATGACGCCTCGATCAACATCATGCGCCGCATCCTGCAGTCGAACGGCGCCGAGGTCGTGCACCTGGGCCACAACCGCTCGGTCGACGAAGTCGTCACCGCGGCCCTGGCCGAAGACGTGCAAGGCATCGCCATCTCCAGCTACCAGGGCGGCCACGTCGAATACTTCAAGTACATGATCGACCTGCTGCGCCAGCGCGGCGGCGCCCACATCAAGGTGTTCGGCGGCGGCGGCGGCGTGATCGTCCCCGCGGAAATCGAAGAGCTGCATGCCTACGGCGTGACGCGCATCTTCAGCCCGGAAGACGGCCAGCGCATGGGCCTGGTCGGCATGATCCGCTCGATGCTGGAAGCCTGCGACGTCGACCTGTCGGCCTATGCGCCGACCTCGCTCGACGCCCTGACCGCAGGCAATATCGAACAGCGCCACCGCCCGCTGGCCCAGCTGATCACCGCGCTGGAAAACGGCAAGGCCTCGAACGAGCTGCGCAAGCAGATCATGGACAGCGCCGAAGGCCTGAAGGTGCCGGTACTCGGCATCACCGGCACCGGCGGCGCCGGCAAATCCTCGCTGACGGACGAACTGATCCGCCGCATCCGCCTCGACCAGAACGACCGCCTGAACATCGCGGTGATTTCGATCGACCCGTCGCGCCGCAAGTCGGGCGGCGCCCTGCTGGGCGACCGCATCCGCATGAACGCGATCAACCCGTGGAATAAGGATGGGGAAATGCGGGCGCGCGTCTTCATGCGCTCGCTGGCAACCCGCGAAGCCGGTTCCGAGATCTCGCAGGCGCTCCCTAGCGTGATCGCCGCCTGCAAGGTGGCCGGCTTCGACCTGGTCATCGTCGAGACCTCGGGCATCGGCCAGGGCGACGCCGCCATCGTGCCGCACGTCGACCTGTCGATGTACGTGATGACCCCGGAATTCGGCGCCGCCTCCCAGCTCGAGAAGATCGACATGCTGGACTTCGCCGATTTCATCGCCATCAACAAGTTCGACCGCAAGGGCGCCCAGGATGCGCTGCGCGACGTGGCCAAACAGTACCAGCGCAACCGCGAACTGTGGTCCAGGAGCCCGGACCAGATGCCGGTGTTCGGCACCCAGGCGTCGCGCTTCAACGACGACGGCGTCACCGCGCTCTACCTCGGCCTGCTGCCGGCGCTCAGCGAACTCGGCCTGAAAACCGACACCCCGAAGCTGGCCCAGCCGGCGCAGAAATACTCGAGCGGCAAGAACGTCATCGTGCCGCCGAGCCGCGCCCGCTACCTGGCCGAGATCGCCGATACCGTGCGCGGCTACCACCGCAACACGGGCAAGCAGGTGAAGCTGGCGCGCGAACGCCAGCAGCTCAGCGAAACCAAGCGCATGCTGGCGCTTGCTAATCGCGAAGTGGTGCTGGACGACCTGATCCTTGATCGCGACAACGCCATGGATGGCGAAGCGAAGAACCTGCTGGCCTCCTGGCCGCAGCTGCAGGCGACCTACGCCGGCGACGAGCATGTGGTCAAGATCCGCGACAAGGAAATTCGCACCAAATTGGTGCAAACCACGCTGTCCGGCAACAAGGTCCGCAAAGTCGCCCTGCCGAAGTACGAAGACCATGGCGAAATCCTGCGCTTCCTGATGCTGGAGAACGTCCCCGGCGCCTTCCCCTATACCGCCGGCGTGTTCCCCTTCAAGCGCGAAGGCGAGGATCCGACCCGCATGTTCGCCGGCGAAGGCGACGCCTTCCGCACCAACCGCCGGTTCAAGCTGGTTTCGACCGGCATGGACGCGAAACGCCTGTCGACCGCCTTCGACTCCGTGACCCTGTACGGCGCCGATCCGGCCCTGCGTCCGGACATCTACGGCAAAGTCGGCAACTCGGGCGTGTCGATCGCGACCCTGGACGACATGAAGGTGCTGTACGACGGCTTCGACCTGTGCAGCCCCTCGACCTCGGTCTCGATGACGATCAACGGTCCGGCCCCGACCATCCTGGCGATGTTCATGAATACCGCCATCGACCAGCAGATGGACAAGTTCGCGCTGGAGAAAGGCCGCCAGCCGACCGCGGAAGAAGCGGCGCAGATCAGGGCATGGGTGCTGGCCAATGTGCGCGGCACGGTCCAGGCCGACATCCTGAAGGAAGACCAGGGCCAGAACACCTGCATCTTCTCGACCGAGTTCTCGCTGAAGGTGATGGGCGACATCCAGGAATACTTCGTGCAGCACCAGGTGCGCAACTTCTACTCGGTGTCGATCTCGGGCTACCACATCGCCGAAGCCGGCGCGAACCCGATCTCGCAGCTGGCCTTCACGCTGTCGAACGGTTTCACGTTCGTGGAAGCCTATCTGGCGCGCGGCATGAACATC
The DNA here is from genome assembly GCF_056399645.1 of Massilia sp. 01N417. Classification (NCBI taxonomy): domain Bacteria; kingdom Pseudomonadati; phylum Pseudomonadota; class Betaproteobacteria; order Burkholderiales; family Oxalobacteraceae; genus Massilia; species Massilia sp. 01N417. Next base: position 108,632 of record NZ_JBFTRS010000002.1, read on the forward strand.
GACGATTTCGCGCCGAACCTGTCGTTCTTCTTCTCGAACGGCATGGATCCGGAATACACGGTGCTGGGCCGCGTGGCGCGCCGCATCTGGGCGGTGGCGATGCGCGACAAATACGGCGCCAACGACCGCAGCCAGAAGCTGAAGTACCACATCCAGACCTCGGGCCGCTCGCTGCACGCGCAGGAAATCGACTTCAACGACATCCGCACGACCCTGCAGGCGCTGATCGCGATCTACGACAACTGCAACTCGCTGCACACCAACGCCTACGACGAAGCGATCACCACGCCGACCGACGAATCGGTCCGGCGCGCGCTGGCGATCCAGCTGATCATCAACCGCGAATGGGGCCTGGCCAAGAACGAGAACCCGAACCAGGGTTCGTTCATCATCGACGAGCTGACCGACCTGGTCGAGGAAGCGGTGCTGCAGGAATTCGAGCGCATCGCCGAGCGCGGCGGCGTGCTGGGGGCGATGGAGACCGGCTACCAGCGCGGCAAGATCCAGGAAGAGTCGATGCTGTACGAGCACCAGAAGCACGACGGCACCCTGCCGATCATCGGCGTGAACACCTTCCGCAACCCGAAGGGCGCCGAAGCGCCGGCCACCATCGAGCTGGCCCGTTCGACCGACGACGAGAAGCAGTCGCAGCTGACCCGCCTGGAAGCCTTCCACCAGCGCAACGCAAGCGAGGCCCCGGCCGCCCTGGCCGCCCTGCAGCAGGCCGCGATCGACAACGACAACGTGTTCGCGCGCCTGATGGACGCCGTCCGCGTCTGCTCGCTGGGCCAGATCACGACCGCGCTGTTCGAGGTCGGCGGCCAGTATCGCCGCAATATGTAAGCCGGCAAGCCACCGCCCCTGCTTTAGAATTCGGGGTCAGAGCACATTTCGGTCAATCGCCAAAATGTGCTCTGACCCCGAATTATTTGGAGCCTTGCATGCCGATCAAGCCGGAACAACTCGCGTCCCTGATGCGCGAAGTCGAGCAGGAAGATCCGATCGATTTCGCCGACCTCCCCTTTCCCGAAGACGATCTGCGCGAGCTGGTCGCCAACCACCTGTGCGAAATGGCGGCGTCGATGGAGAACTTCAGCTCCGAAGACCGCCTGATGACCCTGCTTGCCGTGTCGGCCAAGCTGGTCCTCGAAAACCTGGTGCTGCATTTGCAGTTGCTGCGCCGCCATGGCATTCCTGCCGGCGACAATGTTGAAGCACTATTAAGCCGGCTGCGAAACAACAAGAAGTAAATGACGCACAAAGACCACAGAGCGCTCTGATTTAGCACAATTCCCTATCGTGTTGATGTCAGGAAGATATCTTCAGGTATGATTGACTTTCGCAAATTTCTATGCAGACAGGCCTGTTTGCATCCAGCCGATTTCTTGAGGAAACCATGCCGCGTAAAGTCAATAAAAGAGCGTTCAGCACCGCTCTGGTCACCGGGGCCATCATCGTCTCCGCCGCGCTAGGCGGCTGCAACCGTACCAAGCCCACGGAACAGCTGCTGGCCGAGGCGAAGCAGTACCAGCAGAAAGGCGAGATCAAGGCCGCCATGATCGAGCTGAAAAATGCTGTCGCCAACACCCCGGAGAACGGCGAAGCGCGGCTGGCGCTGGGGTCCCTGCACGTCGACGCCGGCGACTACGTGTCGGCTGAGAAGGAACTGCGCAAGGCGCTGTCGCTCGGCATCGACAAGAAGCGTGTGCTGCCTCCGCTGGGCCGTGCGCTCGAGCAGGAGGGCAAGTTCAAGGAGCTGCTGGATACCATCGCGGCCGATACCGCTGCCGGCTCGGCAGAACTGCTGACCCTGCGCGGCAGCGCCTATCTCGGATTGAACGACGTGGACAAGGCCAAGGAGGCCTTTGCCGAGGCCGCCAAGCTGCAGCCGGACAACGGCGATGTCCTGATCGGCATGTCGCGCCTGGCGCTGTACCAGAAAGACACGATCGCCGCCCAGACCCTGGCCGACCAGGCCGTCGCCAAGGATCCGAAAAACGCCGACGCCTGGATGTTCAAGGGTGCCCTCGCACGCGGCGAAGGCAAGATGCCGGAAGCGCTGGCCGCCTTCACCCGGGCTTCCGTGATCAAGCCGGATCACCGTACCGCATTCATCGAAAAGGCGCTGGTCGAAATCAACCTGCGCAAGTTCGACGAAGCCAAGGCCGACCTGGACGCCGCGCGCAAGCTTACCCCGGGCAGCCTGCAGCTGGCTTATACCCAGGCCCTGCTCGACTTCACCAAGGGCCAGAACGCGGCGGCCCTTGAATCGATACAGAAAGTGCTCAAGAGCGCGCCCGACCATCTGCCGAGCATGCTGCTGGCCGGTGCGATCGAGCTGAAGATGGGCTCTTACCTGCAGGCGGAACAGCACCTGGGCAAATATGTAAAAGCCGTTCCGGAAAATACTTATGCGCGCAAGCTGCTGGCCCAGACCCAGCTGCAGACCGCCCCGTCCGAAGCGCTGGCGACCCTGGCGCCGGCGCTGAAGAATTCGTCCGACGACCCGCAGCTGCTGGCGCTGGCCGGCGAGACCTATCTGCGCAACAAGGATTACGGCAACGCCACCAATTACCTCGAGAAAGCGACGGCGCTGGCGCCGAAGGTCGCCGCCCTGCACACCTCGCTGGGCCTGTCGCGGATGCGCCAGGGCGACCAGGCGAAGGGCCTGTCCGAGCTCGAACTCGCCGCCTCGCTCGACACCAGCTCGCCAAAGGCCGGCATCGCGCTGGTGCAGGCCGAAATGTCGATGAAGCACTACGACAAGGCCCTGGCCGCGGCCCAGGCACTGGCCAAGCAACAACCCGACAATGCCCAGGTGCAAGCCCTGCTGGGCACGGTGTATGCGTCCCAGAACGACCAGGCCAACGCCCGCGCCAGCCTGGAAAAGGCATTGGCGCTCGACCCGTTGTTCTTCCCCGCCGCGGCCAACCTGGCCCAGATGGACCTGAACGACAAGAAGCCGGCCGATGCCGAAGCCCGCTTCACCACCATCCTCAAGAAAGATCCGAAAAACATCGGCGCCATGACCGCACTGGCCGAACTCGCCGACCTGCAGGGCCAGCCGGACAAGGCCACGACCTGGTTCGAAAAGGCCAGCAGCGAGAACCCGACCGCCGTCGGCCCCGGCATGCGTCTCGCCAACCATTACCTGAAGATCAAGCAGGCGCCGAAGGCGCTGACCGTGGCGCGCAAGCTGCAGACCGAGAATCCGACCGATCCGAACCTGCTGAACCTGCTCGGCCAGGTCCAGCTGGCGAACAACGATTCCACCGCGGCGATCGAAACCTACAGCAAGCTGGTCAACGTGCAGCCGAAATCGGCCCAGGCCAAGTACCTGCTGGCCTCGGCCTATGCGGTGGCGAAGCGTGGCGACGATGCCGCCTCCGAGCTGAAGAAGGCGACCTCGCTGCAGCCGGACTTCCTGCCGGCCCAGCTCGCGCTGGCCGAGCTGTCGATGCGCAAGAACCGTCCGGAAGAGGCCCTGGCCATCGCCCGCGGCATGCAGAAACAGCCGCGTATCGCGAACGCCGGCCTGATGCTCGAAGCCGACATCCTGATGACGCAGAAGAAGATCGACCAGGCCCTGCCGCTGTACGAGAAAGCCCAGGCCAGCCATCCGACCACCCAGGTGGCCCTCACCCTGCACCGCCTGCAGAAAATGAACGGCAAGGAGCAGAAAGCCAACCAGGTCCTGGCGCAGTGGCTGAAAGACCATCCGGACGACGTCCAGGCGATCATCTATTCGGCCGAGCAAAACCTGTACGCCAAGCAGTACCAGGCGGCTGCGACCCAGCTGGAGAGCGCGCTCAAACTGGCGCCCAACAATGCGCTGGCGCTCAACAACCTGGCCTGGACCTACCAGCAGCTGAACAATCCGAAGGCGCTGGAGACCGCCGAGAAGGCCTATAGCATCGCAGGCAACAACCCGGCCGTGCTCGACACCCTGGGCAGCATCCTGACCGACAAGGGCGACACCAAGCGCGCGGTCGACCTGCTGCAGAAAGCGGTGACGGCCTTCCCGAACAACCTCGACATGCAATTGCACCTGGGCGAGGCGCAGGCCAAGAGCGGCGACAAGGCCGGCGCCCGCAAGACGCTGGAGAAGGTATCGGCGGCCAACAAGGGCGAGAGTTCGGCCAAAGCGAAGGAACTGTTACAACAAATGTGACATCCGGCCGGCGGCGCGAGCCGCCGGCTTGACAAATAGTGTTCTTTTTATCTTGTTCGTTATCAACTATTCATTTCTTTATAGCATCTTTACTGGCCCGGTGTTACGATTGGAACTATAGGCGCGCGTTTGCGCAAGATAAATAGCGACGTCCTGCGGAGAGAAAAGAATGGACAGTTTAGCAGCTGGCGAGGAAGTGGCAAAAGCGTCCTCTGAACCTCAGGACGCACGTTACGATTCGGCTCCTGAGGGGGGTGCTGAGCTCGGCTGTGATACGATCACAGACGTGACCATCAACGAAAAAACATTTGGTATCCGTACGGCGGACACGGATGGAAGGCGCAGCTCTGCGAACCTTCTCATCAACAAGATGTATGCGTGGCGCGGTTACTCGGGCACGCATCGTCTGGACGACGACCCGAACCGGATTACCCTTTCGGCTTCCGACCATGGCGAAGTGGTCGGAACGGTCACGCTTGGCATCGATTCGCCGGTCGGCTTGCTGGCCGACGAAGTCTTCAAGGACGAGATCGACCGCTTCCGCGAGCGCGGTGCGAAGGTCTGCGAAATCACCAAGCTTGCCTTCGACCCGAAGGTGCGTTCGAAGGCTGCCCTGGCCTCACTGTTCCACGTGATGTTCATCTACGGCCGCCGGCTGCACAAATGCACCGACGTCTTCATCGAAGTCAATCCGCGCCACCGCCGCTTCTACGAAACCATGCTGGGCTTCAAGCGCATCGGCGACCTGCGCATCAATCCCCGTGTCGAGGCTCCCGGCTGGCTGCTGTGGAACAGCCTCGACTACGTCCAGGACCAGATCGAGCGCTACGGCGGCACCAGCGATTCGGCGGAAAACGAACGCTCGTTGTTCCCCTACTTCTTCTCCCAGAAGGAAGAAGAAGGCATCGCGCGCCGCCTGACCAACCTCGGCTGAACGCGCGTACCCCGGCATTCAGGCAGCGCCGCCCGGCGCTTCGGCCGCGGTCCGCGCGGCCGCTTCATGGCGCGCCAGGATCGGGTTGATCAGGCGCCGCATGAACAGGCCGATGCCGCCCCACATCGTGATGAACCACAGCGGCACGCCGCCCGGCGGATTGCCCGGATAGCCCCACTGGCCGCTGTGCACGCCCGTGTATTCGATCAGCGCCCCCAGCAGCACCATATAGCCCGCATAGGCCAGGTCCAGCGGCTCGTGGAACAGCGCCAGCCCCACCAGCAGCAGCACGCCCGTCACCAGCAGCAGCGTGTTGCTGTCGTGGATGGTGGCGAAGGCGGCCGAATAGGCCAGCGCCAGCGCCCATACGGTTGCCCGCCGGCCTGCCGGCGCCGGGCCGTTCAGCAGGCGCCGCGTGTGCAACAGATAAAAACCCCACATGAACAGCTCCCAGACCGGCTGCAGCAGGATGTCCGGGTGGGCGAACATGAAAATGCCCTGCTTCAGGGAGGCGGCATTCATCGCCGTGAAGAAGGCGCAGACGCAGGCGTAGAAGATCGCCTCGACCTTGCTGAGCCGGCCGAAGCTCAGGGCCCAGAGGAGCAGCAATGCGGCCAGCTTGCCGAGGTTGGTCGGCACGCACGCCAGGATCAGCATGACTGCCGGGACCTGCAGGAGAAGGCGGGTTCGCATATACATTTGGCAAGTAGACATGAAAGACGCTGATGTTGTCAATCAGCAAAAGAAAAAAGGCCTCCGAAGAGGCCTTTTCGTTGGCGCACCTGGAATTATCAGGCGGCTTTCTTCTCGCGGCGGCGCAGGGCGGCGCCCATGCCGACCATTGCCAGGCCCATCAGCGACAGCACGCCCGGCTCCGGTACGGCGGAGTATGCCTGGGCCGGATCGTCGATCGTTGCGCCCAAGATGTTTTGGCCACCGTTCCAATTTGCATTGTAGTTGTAGCTGTTCTTGAAACGCAGGTCACGCATGCCGAGGTAGGTGTTGAACCAGTCCGAGTTCAGCTGGTCAGCCCACAGCCCAGTCTTGCCATCGACCATGGCATCGGCCACGACCGAACCGTAGGAATCGGCGAAACCGGAGAAGCCGCCCGGGGTCGGAACGGTCGTGCCGACGATGGTGTTGGTGGTGCTACCGGAATCCATGCCGGTATCGAACATGATACGCGCCAGGAAGGTACCTTCCGTGAAGCCATTTGCACAGTTATAGCCGCAACGAACTGCGGTCGGATTCAGGTTATTAGTGGTGGTAAAGCTCTGGGTGCTGCTATCGCGCCAGTACAGGTCGAGATAGCCACCTTTTGCCGGGAATTTGTTATCCGCATTGGTCGTTGGGTCACCGGCTTGGATGCCATAAAACATACCCGTAATTTGGCCGCCAGAGGCGCCATTAAAGAAAAACGCCGGCTGGATCGCCTCGAGCGAGTCGTGCGGGGTCTTCACCGAACCTTTATACATGGTCTCGATAGTAAAGACACCCCAGTTAATCTCGTTCACCCCATTTTTGTTCCAAGTCGTCGCGCCGTTGATGGCGATCTGTTCTTGACCGGTGAACTTCAGGTACAGCGGGCCGTCCGGCAGCGCCGTTGCAGGCGCAGCATAGGCACCAGTGCTCACGGCGGTGGTAGCAGCGAAGGCAGCGAAAGCGAGTAACTTCTTCATGTTCTCTCCAATGATGGAATTAATTAAGCATTAACGACAGCAAAGGTATATAAGCAACCTGCGTGCCAGCTTGAACATATGCTTTATAACTAACTGATCTTGAAGAGAATTATTATTGGGAAATTAACATTTCAAGAATTCCAAAAAGGAGATTTTAAAAATTTTGTAAAATTTGCCGACAGTTAACTACTTAACACAACTGCGCCTACTATCAATTGTGATAGCGCCCAGGCGCCAGCAGGTCATGCGGATCGAGCTCGCGGCGCAGGCGCGCATGCAGGCGCGCCGAGTCGTCCAGCAGGTGCTGCAGATCCGGCATGGCATCGACCGCCAGGCGGTACGGGAACCAGCCGCGCTCGCGGCCGGCGGCGATCAGTTCCCGGTAGCAGGCCTGGGCCGCCGCCACCGCCGCCGGCGAATCGCGGTCGAACAGGAGCGGCACCGTGCTGTCGAACAGCTTGTCGCTGAGTGAGGTGAAGGTCAGCAGCGGCTCGATGCCATGGCGCCGGGTGATCTCCCTTACCATCTGGACATAGGCGCGCGCGCCGGCGCCGCGCATCGGCACCAGCGGCGCGTACCAGATCAGGCCGCAACCGTCGCGCGCCGGATCGCGCGGCCCCTCCCCATGCGGACGCGGATTGCGCCAGTAGGCCAGCGGCAGGGCCGTCTCGTTCGGGCGCCCCAGCACCAGCTCCATCGAACTGGCCAGGGTCGAGGCGGTGCTCGACAGGCGCCGTCCGGCCGGCCCGGGAATCCAGCGCGACAGCGCCAGCAGCGTGTTCGCATTGTCCTGGCTCAGGAACAGCAGGCGGCTGGCCACCCCCTTGAGGGCGGCGCGGATCTCCTTCTGCGCCGCCTTCACCATGCGCGCGGTGCCGTACAGGGTCCCGAAGCCGGTCCAGGGCAGGATCTGGTACTGGCTGCCGAGCGCCTCGATCACTTCCTGCGGGATCAGGCCGTCGGGGCCGACGCGATCGGCCGGATACGGCGCCGACATCGCCAGCACGCGGTGCCGGTTCATCAGGTTCAGTCCGCCGACCGTGCCGGGCAGGCGGCCGAGGATGGCGCGGATCCGCTCGATGGCCGGCTCGAGCAGGCTGTCGTCCTTCAGGCTGAACAGGCACACCTTCACTGTTTCCGGACGGCGCGCCAGCATGATGCTCATCCGCGTGACGATGCCCAGGCCGCTCTGGGTGAACAGGCCGCTGGCGTAAGGGCCGATGCCCCACTTGAACAGGCGGGCGATGTCTTCGCCGCCGGCTTCGCGCATCGCCGAGCGGTACAGGCTGCCGTCCGCCAGCACCGCCTCGAGGTCCGTCACCGCCGCGAAATGGTCGGTGATCGGCGTGACGCCGTAGCCGCGCTCCAGCGCATTGCCGAGCAGGCTGCAGTGGGGACCGGCGCCGGTGGTCGGCACCATGTACGGGTGGCCCCGCCCTGCCAGGAACTCCGCCAGCATGCCTTGCGTGACGCCGGGCTCGAGGGTAACCACGCCCATCTCCTCGTCGAAATGCAGAATCGCGCGCAGCTGGGACAGGTCGATGATCACGCAGCCGTCGCGCGCCGCGAGCGCGCTGCCGTAGCCCCAGTTGTGGCCGGTGCTGATCGGATGCACGGGAATCCGGTAGCGCTGGGCGATGCGCATTACCTCCGGCACGTGCTTACTGTCGAGAATGCGCAGCGCGGCCGGCAGGCGGCGCGTCGCACCCGTGGTATCGGCGCCCCAGGCCTGCAGGGCGGCCTCGCCGTGCAGCACGTTTTCCGGGCCGAGCAATGCCTGCCAGGCGTCCAGGGCCGGCGCCAGTTGGGTCGTGGTGTCTTGCATGAATCAGTTGGAAGTCGGTGGAGGGGACGGAGGTGAGTGCTTCAGCTTCAAATTCAACTGCTCGATCAGTTCGGTTGCCGCGCTGACGATCTGGCCGGACTCGAAACCGGCCTTGGTCATTTCCTTGAAGAACGAGCGCGCGAGAATCTTGGCGGCGTCTTCGGGATTGCGGTAGGCCAGGCGCACCTTGTCCTGGACCTGGTCGCGCGCTTCCTGCAGCAATGCCAGTTGGGAAAAACGCGAGTCGAGCAAACGTTGCAACTGCTGCACCTGGATCGATTTGCCGATGAATAGTGCAATTATATTCAGCAATTGCAGATCGCCCTGGGTGAATGCCGGGCTTTCCCTGGCGCCCGCCACATTGATCACACCAACGATCTTGCCGTCGACGCGCAGCGGGGCGGACATCAGGCTGCCGCCGACGCCGTCGCGGCCCTGGGCCAGCGCCGCCACGTCGGAATGTGCGATGTCTTCGACCAGCAGCGCTTCGCCGCTGGCCAGCACCCGGCCGCAGATCCCTTCGCCCTGCCCCACCGAGGCCGTCAGGGCGGCGTCCGGCAGCGTGCCGAAGCGGGCGTGAACCGTCATGCGCAGCTGGTCCGGGGCGCCGCTGTTGAGCAGCATGATGGAACAGCTGCCGGCACCGAGCAGCTCCGCGGTCAGTGCGGCCTGGTTCTGCAGGCTTTCGTCCAGACTGCCTTCGGCCAGGAAATTCTGCAGGTCCTGGAGCCTCACCCACCTGTTTTCCGCGCTGCCCATGTCTTCCTCGCAATAGGAGTGATTACATATCGGTAATCTTTTAATAATATCAGTGCGCCGGCGTCGCGTCAGGAGAAAGGAAGGCCTTGTGGAAAAGATGGCGCAGCAGCAGGAAGAAAGGCATGCGCAGCCAATTGCCGCGGATATACAGCATGCCGTGGGCGAGCGGCGTGAAGGCATCCGCGCAGCTCGGGTGGAAGGGAACGAGGGCGCGCTGGAACAGGCGGTCCATCAGCGCCAGCAGGGGGCGGCCGGGGGCCTCGCTGTCCATCGCGCGCAGAACGGCGTCCGGCACCGGCGTGCCCAGCAGGCGCCGGCAATAGCGCAAGGCGTAGAACAGCGGCCGCTCCAGCTCCAGTTCGCGCGCGCGCGCCGGCAGGCCGTCCCAGAAGCCGTCCTGGGCGCCGAACTGCAGCAGCAGGCGGTGGATGTCGAACAGGTTGCGCAAGCCATGTTCGAACTCGCCCTCGTAGAACAGGTGCACGGCGCTGTGCAGCACCATGTCGCGCGGCGCCAGCACGTACAGCGGCGGCGAGCCGGGCCCGGTATCGGCAAGCGGCACCGCCGCTGCGCGCAGCCTGGCCGGATCGGGACGGCGGTCGGCGGTCTCGGGCAGGATGGCGTGGTGGACGTCGATGACGTTGCCGCGGCGCAGGTGCTCCATCGGCGGCAGTTCGTGCATCCACTCGCGGTAGTAGCGCTGGTCGTAGGCGTCGTGGTGAAGACTGGCCCAGCCGTTCATCATCAGGGCCCCCTCGACCTCGCCCAGCTGCGCCTTGGGCACGAGGATGTCGATGTCGGAAAATATCCGGCCGCGCCCCGCTTCGAGACCGGCCATCGCATAGGCCGCCCCCTTCAGCAGGATCAGCGGCAGGCCCAGGCCGGACAGGGCGCGGCCGATCTGCCTCACCTCGTTGCGCACCGCCTGGGCATGGCGCTCGCCGGCCACGCGCGCCCATTCCAGGTGCGTGCGCGCCGGCGCCGGCATGCCGTCCAGCAGTCCGGCATCGTCGAGCAGCGTCAACAGGATGACGCTCATGTCGGCGTTCTCCGCCTGGCGCAGCAGCAGGTCCCAGCCGGCCAGGTCGAGCCCGGCGGCGGCGGCGGGATCGCGCAGCACGCGCAACAGCAGCGCTTGTCCGATCATGCGCCGTCCTTTGCCAGGCGTTCGAATAACTGGACAGCTTCGTCCAGTTTACTGTACCGGAATTCGAAGGCCGTGGTGGCCTCGATCAGGGACGCCAGGGCCGTGAAGCCACGCGCGCCCAGCACCTGGTAATTGAAGGCGTTCTCGGCTACGCCCATGAAGGCGCGCGCCTTCGGCAGCGGCGCCAGGCTGATCGGCGCCTGCGCCTCATATCGCGGAAACACGATAAAGGCGGGCCGGGCCGGTTCCGCCGCGCGCGCAATGCTTTCCGCAGGCGCCTTCAGGTGGGCGATGGTGCCCTTGGCGGTCTTTTCCACAGGCGTACTGAGCACGGCATCGGGGGCGAACGCGCGGATCACGCCGATCGACTGGTTCTTCAGGCTGACCGGACGCGGCAGCGGCAGCACGCTACCGTTGTCCAGGCTGACCAGGGTCATCTCGTCGGACAGCAGGCGCCAGCCGCGCGTCACCAGGGCGGCGCACAGGGTGCTTTTGCCGGATCCGGGAGGCGCCGGCAGGACCACTGCGCGGCCGTGCCGCTCCAGCACGGCGGCATGGATGATCAGGTAGGAATGGGCGCGGTGCGACACACACCAGTTCATCACCCATTCGAACATCGGATAGGCATGCGCCAGCGGCAGGGGCTGGAATGGCGCCGCGCCCTCGTAGTCGAAATGGACTTGCGGGCGGAACAGGCGTCGCAGGCCGCCCGCGCGCTGCAAGGACAGGTGGAAGTCGGCAAAGCCACCGGGCTCGTCGACCGGATAATCCGCATACAGCAGCGCGATGCCGGTGGCCAGCTGCGGCACGTCGCTGCGGATACGGTTGGCGAACGGTCCGGTGCGTAGGACCAGTCCCGGCCCTGCCAGGCGGGCCGCCAGCTCGCCCTGCGGCAAGTCGCCGACGCTCAGCATGGAAAAGGCTCGACGAGGTCCAGGCGGGCAAGGCCGGCCAGCATGTCCTCGATCATCGCGCGCAGTTCGTCGGTATCGGCCTCGAAACGCGCGGCCAGGCGGTCCGCCAGCGTGGCGGCATCGGCGGGACCGATGCGCAGCGCAAGCAAGACATCGACGGCGGCACCGTCCAGCAGGTGCGTGGCGCCCGACAGGTCGTTGTACAGCACCGCTTCTTCGTCCCATTCCCGAAAGACAAGCCCCTGCCCCGGCACCACACGCCACATGCTCGCTGTCGCCTCGTCAATCGTGGGTAGCTTCGAGATAGTTCTTGACCTGCTCGGGGCCCCACCTGACGCCGGCGGTCGGGCTGTAGTAACCCTTGGTCTGGACGTCGGCCCACATCGCCAGCAGCGTGTCGGTCGACAGGAACCCGATCTTGCCGGATTTGATGTTCAAGTAGGTCGCGATCGCATGCATCGCCAGCTTGTAGCTGTCGAATTTCTGCGGACTTAGCAGGTTCAGCATCGTCGAGCACAGGTAGCTCGTGTTCTTGGTCTTGACGGTGCAAGACCCGCGGTTGCCGGGCACGTAGAACACGTCGGCAAACCAGGTGTCGATCGAGCACGGCCAGGCGCTGGTGTGGTTCTTCCAGTAGCCTGGCGACAATCCCTCACATGCCGGCTTGACGCCGCCGTAATGGCTGCTCATGTCGCCGGACATGGAACCCGACGGCGCTTTGCAGGTCATGAGCTTCAAGGTCGCGTGGCTTTCGAGCGTCGACAGGACGCCGACCGCACCGATGCCGGCCTTGGCCAGCCGGCGCCGGGTGGCACCGCGTTCGCTCAAGGACAACGGCGCTGCGTTTCCATTGTTTTCTTGATTTTCGGTAGCCACGTGCGTTATCCCCAAAGATGTGTTGCGATCATGCGAAGCGTTTCTCCACTTCCCATAAAAAGCAAATTCCGGGCCATGAGCAGGCTGTTCCGAAAAAAATATTGCAAATCAGGCGCTTAATGCCTACTGTACTACCCGGAAATTTCTATTGTATGCTGGAACGCCGACAAGTGTAAAAATTATCGACGCGTCCCGGCAGGCACAATCAGAAGAAACTTTCGGGGATGATCAGCACGTCGCCGGGGCGCATCGGCATGTTCGCCGAGATATCGCCTTCCTTGATCAGGTCGTCCAGGCGGACGTTGAATTTCTGCTGCTTGCCGTCGACCGTGCGGATCACGCTGGCGCGGTTGCCGGCGGCGAACTCGGTGACGCCGCCGACCGCGATCAGCACGTCCATCAGGCTCATGTCGCGGCGGTACGCCAGGGCCTGGGGCTTGGCGGCCTGGCCGATCACGCGGATCTGTTCGCTGAAGTTGCCGACGAAGTTGGTGACGATGACCGTCACCACCGGCTGCTGGATGAACTTAGCGAGCGCTTTTTCGATGTCGCGCGCCAGTTCGGTCGAGGTCTTGCCGGCGGCCGGCAGGTCTTCGACCAGCGGGGTGGTGATCTTGCCGTCCGGACGAACCGGCACCGACATCGACACCTCGGGGTTGCGCCACACCATAATGCTCACGCTGTCGCCCGGTCCGATCAGGTAGTCGGGGTTGGTGACCTGGGTTTGCGGCGGCGGCATCCTGGTGGCACAGCCGGCCAGGAGCAATGCGAGCGCGGCGGCTGCCGCCACTGTCGTGTGTTTCATCAGGTTCGCCTTGTACTTGCCCACGTCATTCCCTTTCGTCGAACACATATGTTAATAAGTCGCTAACAGCGATGTATTGTATATCATAGTGCTTGAGGAAAAGACCGCGCACGCTTGAAATCTTTCCCGAAGCTCTATTTCTGTTGCATTAGATTCTTCACGTACTTCACCGGAATCGCATACGTGATGCCGCTCGGCGCGCTGATCGCGGTTTCCTTCAAACCCTTCACGAACACGGCGTTGATCACACCCCAGACTTCCCCGCTGGCCGGATCGTAGACCGGACTCCCGCTGTTGCCAGGATAGGCCGTGCCGTCGAGCTGGAAGATGTCATAGGAGGTGCGCTGCAGCTGGACCAGCTGGCGCACGTCGAGCTTGCGCGAACTCAGCGAAGGCATGACCACCGGCGTGATCGCGGCCAGGGTGGCGCGGTGGGTGGCCGCATGCAGGCCCAGCACCATGCCCAGCGGATAACCGGTGAAGGCCAGCGACTGCCCTTCGGCGACGCCGTCGGAATCCCCCAGCTTCAGCGCCGGCAGCGGTGGACCGCTCAGGCGCAGGTGGGCCAGGTCGTGTTCGTTGTCGCGCGCCACCAGCTGGGCCGGGCGGAAACGCACGGTGTCGCCGTCGCTGGTCACGATGCCCAACTGCTCCATACGCGCGTCATCCAGTTTCTCGGGCACCACGTGGGCATTCGTGATCACGCTGAGGCCATCCCCCACCACGAAACCGGTCCCGACGAACACGGTCGAGGGGCTGCGCGTGCGCTCGAAGGTGCCGACACCGACCACGGAGCGCTTGACCGTCGGGACTAGCGCCGTCAGCTCGGCGCCCACCGCCGGCACGATCATGCACGCGGCGGCGAAACCGGTCAGCAGTGCCCGCCAGGACCGCCTACCCGGAGCTGTGCGAGGAGTAACGGAAGGGCTGGCGGAGCATGTTTCGTTGGTGCACCAACCGTGCACCCCTTTTTGCAATTTAGACATTACAATAAAGCAGTATCTTTTAGAAAGTTTCGATGTCGCAAGTCTACTGCATGAATGCGCCGCACATGAGAGTTCGATGTACTTCCCGACAATAATTTTCTCTAAGTTTATGCAAACCTGAGCCTATCTTCGTGTTTCTTAAAGGAATTTGTGTTGTAGCCGAGGTACGGCATGTTGAGCTCTTCACATTTTTCGTGTGCTTAATTGCAATTGCATGGAGTACAAGCGATGATGCGTGAGTATTCTATTTTCCTCTGATTTGGATCAGTAAATAAGTCCAAATCTTTCACGGTGAGATTGAACGATGGCAGAGATCACAGCCACCCTCCTGAACTTCCTTAAAGCAATCGGCAAATACCGCTGGTATGCCGTCGCCATCGCCTGGACCATCGCCGTCATCGGCTGGGCCGTGGTGCTGCGCCTGCCCAACCAGTACGAGGCCTCGGCCCGTGTCTACGTCGACACCCAGAGCATCCTCAAGCCCTTAATGTCGGGAATGACCACCCTGCCCAACCTGGACCAGCAGGTAGTGTTCATGCGCCGTACCCTGCTCAGCCGTCCGAACGTCGAAAAGCTGATGCGCATGGTCGACCTCGACGTCAAGGCCAAGGACGCCAAGGAGCACGAGAAGATCGTCGACGACCTGATCGCCAAGATCAAGATCGGCGGCACCGAGCGCGACGACATCTATACGATCACCTACGTCTCGGACAACCCGAAACTGGGCAAGGACGTCGTGCAATCCCTGCTGACCATCTTCGTCGAGGGCAGCTTCAGCGGCAAGAAGCAGGACTCGGAAAAGGCCGTGCAGTTCATCGAAGACCAGATCAAGTCCTACGAAGAGAAGCTGAGCGCCGCCGAGAACTCGCTGAAAGAGTTCAAGATCAAGAACATGGGCCTGCTGCCGCGCGAAGGCGGCGGCGACTTCAGCGGCCAGCTGATCCAGGCCACCGACCAGCTCAACCAGGCGCGCCTGGAACTGGCCGAGGCCGAACAGGCCCGCAACGCGATCCGCCGCCAGATCACGGGCGAGCCGGCCAAGCCGGGCGAGGCTGCCGTGGAAGTTCCCGTCACCGATCCGGAACTGGAAAACCGCATCGCCACCGCCCAGAAGAACCTGGACACCCTGCGCCTGCAGTACACCGAGCAGCACCCGGATATCGTCGCCAACAAGCGCCTGCTGGACCAGCTGCTGGCGCAGAAGGCCGAGCTGGCCAAGCAGAAGAAGCACAGCAACGATCCGGGCGCCGGCTACAGCCCGATGCTGCAGCAGCTCAAGGTCTCGCTGTCGACGGCCGAAGCCCAGGTGGCATCAATGCGCATCCGCGTCGAGGAATACGCGGCCCGGGTGGCCCGCCTGCGCGCCCAGAGCTCGTCGGTGCCGGAAGTCGAGGCCCAGCTGGCCCAGCTGAACCGCGACTACCAGGTCAACAAGGACAATTACCAGAAGCTGCTCGAACGCCGCGAATCGGCGCGCCTGTCCGGCGACCTGTCGTCCGCCACCGACATGCTGACCTTCCGCGTGATCGATCCGCCGACCGTGCCGACCCAGCCGGCCGGTCCGAACCGCCTGCGGCTGTTCTCGCTGGTGTTCGCCGGCGCCCTGGTGGCCGGCATCGCCGTCGCCTTCCTGTTGAGCCAGCTGCGCCCGACCTTCCTGAGCCAGGCCACCCTGCGCGACGTCACCGGCGTGCCGGTGCTGGGCTCGATCGGCATGAACTGGACGGCGGAACAGACAGTCCGCCGCAAGCGCCGCCTGGCCGCCCTCGGGGTATCGGTTTTGGTGCTGTTCGGGATCTACGGCGCCGGGATGGCAGCGATCCTGTCCCATCCCTCGCTTTAATCGCGGCGCCCCCGCAAAGTTTGCAAGGAGTTCCACGTGAGCATTATCGAAAAAGCAGCCAGCCGCATCGACCGGCAGCGTAGCGCCGCTCCCGCCAGCCCCATCGCCACTGGCGGCCTCAGCGACAGCGCCGCGCTGCATCCGGCCGCGGACAGCCCGTCCGTGACCGTGGCCGACACCGTCATCCACGAAACCGTGCACGCGGTGCCGGTCGCGCCGGCCACCGTGCACGAACGGCCGGCGGTGCCGAAGTTCACCACTCGCAAGGTCGACCTGGACCTGGTGCGCATGCGCGAGACCGGCATGGTCACCGCGGCCAGCGGCCGTACGCCGCTGCTGGAAGACTTCCGCATCATCAAGCGTCCGCTGCTGCAGCGCGCCTTTGGAGCCCGCTCGCCGGGCGGCAACCCGGGCAACCTGATCATGATCACCAGCTCGCTGCCGGGCGAAGGCAAGACCTATACCGCGATCAACCTGGCGATGAGCATCGCAATGGAACTCGACCACACCGTGCTGCTGGTCGACGCCGACGTCGCCCGTCCGTCCATCCTGCGCACCCTCGGCCTGCCGCCCCAGCGCGGCCTGATGGACATCCTAGTCGACGACAAGCTCGACATGGGAGACGTCATGCTGCGCACCAACGTCGATACCCTGTCGATCCTGCCGGCCGGCACCGGCACGCCGCGCGCGACCGAGCTGCTGGCCAGCTCGACCATGAGCAACCTGGTCGAGGAAATCGCCAACCGCTATCCGGACCGGATCGTGATCTTCGACTCGCCGCCGCTGCTGCTGACCAGCGAATCGCGGGTGCTGGCTTCGCACATGGGCCAGATTGTGATAGTGGTCGAGGCCCAGACCACGACCCAGCACGCGGTCAAGGAAGCCCTGAGCCAGCTCGAAGGCATCGACAACGTCAATCTCATCTACAACAAGACCAGGGAAATCCCAGGCATCGAAGAGACGTATGATTATCACTACGGCTAAGCAGACCGACCGCGCTCTCCACCTTGCGCCGCTCGCCGTTGCTGCCTTGCTGCTATCGGCTCAATGCTGGGCAGGTACGAAGTTCACACCCTTCATTTCCCTGTCCGAAACGTACAGCGACAACCCGGGGTTGCAACCGGATGGCCGCGAGCAAGGCCAGTTCATCAGCGAGGCAATGCCGGGCTTCACGCTGCTTAGTTCGACGTCCCGTTTGCGCCTGAATGCATCGGCCCAATGGAATTATTACGCCTACCAGAATGGCAACGTTCCAAACATGCGCGACCGCGACCGCATTTATTCGGCCAGCATGGATGCCAAGCTGATCGAGAACCTGTTGTCCCTGGAAGCAGGTATGCACGGTTCGAGCCAGTATGTTTCCGCGTTTGGGCCGCAATTCGGCAATCTGTATTCGGATCTGAATCGCACCGAGATACGAACCTGGCGCATCAGCCCCATTCTGACGCACCGCTTCGGCTCGAACGCCGCTTTGCGCGTGCAGCTCACCCGCGATTCGGTCGAGTCAGACGCCCGAGCCACGGCCTTCGGCAACAGCCATTCCACGATGGGAATCGCCAACCTGTCCGGCACCTCTGCGGGCGCAAAACTCGGCTGGGGATTGCAATACATGCACCAGCAACTGGACACCGACCAGTTTGGCTCGACCCTGACGAAAAACGCCCTTGCCAACCTGAGCTACCGCCTGAGCCGGGAGTGGGCCGCTACCGCTACCGCCGGCTACGACGACAATGAGTACCAAGCATTACGTAACCGAACGGCAGGCCGTAGCTACTCTGCCGGTTTCATCTGGACTCCGTCTCAGCGGACCAGCATCGATGCCGCATTTGGGCACAATTATTTAGGTAAAACCGGTCATTTGCTCGCTGTTCAACGCAATCGCAGAATGGTCTCGCAACTCAGCTATACCGACTTGGTAACCACCACCCGCCAGCAATTCATGCTGCCGGCTACGATCGATACCGCAGCGATGCTCGACCGGCTGTTCAGCAGCTCGATCGCCGACCCGGCCGCGCGAGCCCTGGCGGTACAAGCCTATATTGCCGCAACCGGCCTGCCGTTGACCCTGGCTGATCCGATCAATTATCTGAGCAATCGCTATCTGCGCGACCGTCGCCTGCAGTTTGCGTATATTTACAATATGCCTCATAGCAATTTGGCATTGTCGGTGTACAAATCCGAACGCAATGCGCTGTCGCTCCAGCAGAGCGACAGCGAACTGCTGGGTAACCAGTTCAGTTCGCTGAACGACAATGTACGGCAGCGTGGCGCCAACCTCAACTTCAGCTATCGCCTATCGTCACGCATGACCGGGCATGCGAATCTTTCTGCCGCTCGTTCGACCTCGATCACCACAGGCCTTGTCGCACCTTCGCATTTCGCAAGCGTAGGCCTGGCCCGCCAATTCGACCGCCAGACTTCCGGCGCACTGGAACTGCGCCATGTCCACACCGGATCGGGTTTCGTAAACGGCACGGGCGATCGCACTGAGAACGCCATCACTGCCACCCTTTCGGTCAAGCTTTAATCGGAGCTGCGATGTACGAGACCTTTTACGGATTTTCCGCCAAACCTTTCCAGCTGCGCCCCGACCCGCACTTCTTCTTCGGCAGCAAGGGCCACAAGCGCGCCATGGCCTACCTCGAGTACGGCCTGTCGCAGGGCGAAGGCTTCATCATCGTCACCGGCGAGGTCGGCGCGGGCAAGACCACGCTGGTACGCAACCTGTTCAACGGCCTGCCCTCGGACCAGATCGTGGCGGCCCACATCGTCAACACCCACCTGGATCCGGACGACACCCTGCGCATGGTGGTGTCGGCCTTCGGCCTGCCGTACGAGGGTGCGAGCAAGACCGACCTGCTGACGCGCCTGGAGAAATTCCTGTGCGACGTCGACCACCAGGGCAAGCGCGCCCTGCTGGTCATCGACGAGGCCCAGAACCTGTCGGCGCGCACGGTCGAAGAGCTGCGCATGCTGTCGAACTTCCAGACCGACGACAAGTCGCTGCTGCAGACCTTCCTGCTCGGCCAGCCCGAATTCCGCACCACCCTGCACAGCCCCGGCATGCAGCAGCTGCGCCAGCGCGTGATCGCCAGCTACCACCTGGGCCCGATGGATGCGCAGGAGACCCGCGCCTACATCGAGCACCGCATGGCGACGGTCGGCTGGAACGGCGACCCGTCCTTCGACGACGGCGCCCACGCCGCCATCTATGCCTACAGCGGCGGCATCCCGCGCAAGGTCAACACCCTGATGGACCGCGTGCTGCTGATGGGCTACCTGGAAGAGATGCATGCCTTCACGGAAGCCGACATCAACACCGTGATCAGCGACATCAGCGAAGAATTCCAGCTGCCCGGCGCCGACGGCGATTCGCTGGCGGCCGGCACCCCGGCCGCCCTCGCCCAGGACATGCACGTCGGCGAGATCCGCACCGCCGACATGCGCGTCGACGAGCGCCGCGCCAGCAACGTCGAGATGCTGGACGAACGCATGATGCGCCTTGAAAAGTCGATCGTTTCCGTGCTGTCGATCCTGAAGAAGATCGTCGCCACGCCCCAGGGGGCGGTAACCCAGCCGATGGACAACCAAGAATGAACATGTACGAACTCGCCCCGCGCCGCCTGCCGGCGCCGGGGGAACGCATCCGCAACGCGATGACCTGCGATGTCGAGGACTATTTCCAGGTATCGGCCTTCGCTCCCTACATCGACCGCGCCAGCTGGCCGGAGCGCGAATGCCGGGTCGAAGCCAACATGGACCGCATCCTGGCCCTGTTCGAACGCCATGGCGTGCGCGCCACCTTCTTCACCCTGGGCTGGATCGCCGATCGCTATCCGCAGGTGGTGCGCCGCATCGTCGCCGGCGGCCACGAGCTGGCCAGCCACGGCTACGGCCACCTGCGCGCCTCCGACCAGACCCGCGCCGAATTCGCCAACGACATCCGCTCCGCCAAGGCGCTGCTGGAGGACATCGGCGGCCAGTCCGTGCTGGGCTACCGCGCGCCCAGCTTCTCGATCGGCCGCGCCAACCTGTGGGCGCTGGACGAGCTGCTCGACGCCGGCTACCGCTACAGCTCCAGCATCTATCCGATCGCCCACGACCACTACGGCATGCCGGAAGCGCCGCGCTTCGCCTTCTACCCGAACGGCCCGGACGGCCTGCTCGAAGTGCCGATCACCACCGTGCACATGCTGGGCCGGAACCTGCCGGCCGGCGGCGGCGGCTACTTCCGCCTGCTGCCCTATGCGCTGTCGCGCTGGATGATGGCCAAGGTCAACCGCGACGACCGCCAGCCCTCGCTGTTCTACTTCCACCCGTGGGAGATCGACACGCAGCAGCCGCGTCCTGCCGGCCTGGACGCCAAGTCGCGCTTCCGCCACTACGTCAACATCGACCGGATGGAAGCCCGCATCGAGGCCCTGGCGCGCGACTTCGCCTGGGACCGCATGGACCGCATCTTCCTGAACCAGGAATGAGGCGCCCATCATGGAAGACCTGCTGCTGCTGATCCACCGGATCCCCTACCCGCCCAACAAGGGCGACAAGATTCGCTCCTACCACCTGCTCAAGCACCTGTCCCGGCACTACCGGGTCCACCTGGCGACCTTCGTCGACGATCCCGACGACTGGCAATACGTGCCGCACGTCGAGGCGCTGTGCGCGAGCAGCCATTTCGCGCGCATGAACCCGCGGCTGGCGCGCGTGCGCAGCCTGGGCGCGCTGCTGAAGAACCGCTCGCTGTCGCAGGAGTACTACCGCGACGCCGGCATGGCGCGCTGGGTCGACGATACCCTGGCCGCGCACAGGATCGACCGCGTGCTGGTGTTCTGCTCGCCGATGGCGCAGTACGCCGAGAACCACCGCAGCGCGCGCCGCGTGATCGACTTCTGCGACATCGACTCCGAAAAATGGCGCCAGTACGCCGAGCAGAAATCCTTCCCGATGAATCTGGTCTACCGCTACGAAGCGAAGCAGCTGCTGCGCTACGAGCGCCAGATCGCGCGCGACTACGACGCCTCGCTGTTCGTGTCGGCCCCCGAGGCCGCGCTGTTCCGCAGCCTGGCGCCGGAAAGCGGGCCGAAGATCGGCCACTTCACGAACGGTGTCGACACCGAGTATTTTTCGCCCGAGCGGCCGTACGAGAATCCGTTCGCGGCCGGCGAACGCGCCCTGGTCTTCACCGGCGCGATGGATTACTGGCCGAATATCGACGCCGTGAAGTGGTTCGCCGCCGAAGTCTTCCCGACGGTGCACAAGCGCTTCCCGGACGCCCGTTTCTACATCGTCGGCTCGCGTCCGGCGCCGGCGGTGCAGGCCCTGGCCCAGCAGCCGGGCGTGGTGGTGACCGGCACCGTTCCCGACGTACGCCCCTACATCGCCCACGCCGCCGCCGCGGTGGCGCCGCTGCGGATTGCGCGCGGGGTCCAGAACAAAGTGCTGGAAGCGATGGCGATGGCGACCCCGGTGGTGGTATCGCCGCAGGCGCTGGAAGGCATCGACGCCGTCCCCGGCAGCGAGCTGGTGCTGGCCGACGAACCCGCCGCCTTCGCCAGCGCCTGCGCCGCCCTCCTCGAAGGGCAGGACGGCGCCATCGACGCGATCGGCCGCGCCGCCCGCGACAAGGTCCAGCGCCGCTACAGCTGGTCGAGCAACCTGGCATGCATCGGAGAGAGCCTCGAATGTTCCTGAAACCCCCACCCGAAGTGCTGGGCGCCGGCATCGCCGCCCCGAACCCGTCCATGTCGCGCGCCCGCGCGGCCATGCTGGTGCTGGCCCTGCTCGCCCCGTTCGCCCTCTATTTCGGCACCGTGCGCTCGATCGTCGGCCTGTGGAACAGCTCCGAGACCTTCGCCCACGGCTACGTGATCCTGCCGATCAGCCTGTGGCTCATCTGGCGACGGCGCGAGAATTTCAGCCTCTATCCGGTACAGCCCTGGGCGCCGGGCCTGGCGCTGGTCGCGCTGCTCGGCGCCGGCTGGCTGGCGGCCCAGCTGGGCGAAGTCCAGGTGGTGTCGCAATACACCTTCGTCGCCATGTTCCCGGCGATCGCGCTGGCCCTGCTGGGACCGCGCCTGGCCGGCTCGCTGGCCTTCCCGCTGCTGTTCCTGCTGTTCGCGGTGCCGTTCGGCGAAGCCTTCGTCGGCCCGCTGATCCAGTTCACCGCCGACTTCACGGTGGCGGCGGTGCAGGCCACCGGTATTCCCGTGCTGCGCAGCGGTACCCGCTTCGAACTGCCGACCGGGAACTGGTCGGTGGTCGAGGCCTGCAGCGGCGTGCGCTACCTGATCTCCTCGATCACCCTCGGCTGCCTGTACGCCTACCTCACCTACCGCTCGACCATGCGGCGCGCGCTGTTCATCGGCCTGTCGGTCGTGGTGCCGATTATCGCCAACGGCCTGCGCGCCTACATGATCGTGATGATCGGCCACCTGTCCGGCATGGCGCTGGCCACCGGCGTCGACCACCTGATCTACGGCTGGCTGTTCTTCGGCCTGGTCATGTTCATCATGTTCTGGATCGGCAGCTACTGGCGCGAAGACACCGCCGCGCCGGAGGCAGCAACAGCGCCAGCGGACTCCGGCACGCCGACGGCGGCACCGTCGCTGCGCGAGCGCGCCGGCAAGGGCGTCCCGGTGCTGGCCGGCGCCGTGCTGGCCGTGTGCGCGCTGTGGCCGGCGCTGGCCCTCTACGGCGAGCAGGCGAACCACAACCCGGCCCCGGTCTCGCTCGGCGAAGTGGCCGTCAGCTGGCCGCAAGCCGCGCCCTTCGCCGACTGGAAGCCGGACTACATGGCGCCCGACGTCGACTTCGTGCGCAGCTACCGCCGCGACAGCGTGCCGGTGGCGCTGAACCTGCTGTACTACCGCAACCAGGACCGCAGCAAATCCCTGATCAGCTCCCTGAACCGCATGGCCGGCTACAAGGACACCTGGCACGAGACCGAGAGCGCGAAGCGGGTCGAAACCGCCGGCGGCCGTCCGCTGACCGTGCGCGAGACCGTGCTGCGCGACGGCGGCAAGGGCCTGCTGGTGTGGAGCTGGATGCGCATCGGCGGCCACGACACGACCAGCAATGCGATCGGCAAGCTGTACCAGGCGGGATCGAAGGCGATGCTGCGCGGCGACGACGGCGCGGCGCTGATGCTGTCGGCGCCCTTCGACGAGCATCCGGAAGCGGCGCGGGCCGCCCTGCGCGCCTTCCTGTCAGAAAATTATTCCTCCATCAATGCTGCACTGAACCACGCGCAACAACACTGAACAAGACCATGCGCATCATTATTTTTACAGCCTCGCTGGACTTCAATGTCCGGTGGAACGTCATGACGATCGCCGAACGCTATTCCCAATGCGAACTGGCGGTCCTGCTGCACACACCACGGAAAAAGCCGGCGCAGCTCGTGCGCAATCAGTGGCGCAACCTGCGCCGCCATGGATGGCGCTGGGTTCCCTACCAGAGCGGCGAAATCCTCACCCTGTTTGCCGGCAAGCTGCACCGGCAGCCGCCGCAGAGCCCCGACCGCCCCGGCCAGATGTTCACGATGGCGGCCCTGGAGCAGCATCCACGCATCCGCATCCATCGTGTCGCCGCGATCAATGGCGAAGAGGCTTGCGCCTGGACGCGCGATTTCGCGCCCGACCTAGGCGTTGCACTGGGCGCCCCGATACTCAAGCCGGCCCTGTTCACGCTGCCGCGCCTCGGCACCATCAACCTGCACAAGGGCCGCTTGCCCGACTACCGCGGCATGCCGCCGGCATTCTGGGAGCTTCACGATGGCCAGGACAGTGTCGGCGTCACCGTGCACCGCGTCGACGCCGGGCTCGACACCGGCGACATCCTGCTCGAGGAAAGCGTTGCGATCGATCGCTTCTCGACCGTGGCCGGAATGAGGACGAAGCTGCACCGGGTCGGCGTCGAACTCGTGACCGAAGCCGTGGGCCGCATGCTGGACGGCTCCGCCACGTTCAAGCCGCAACAGCGCGGCGGCCGCACCAATACCCGCCCACCGCTGGGCCTGGAGGCGCGGATCGGCAGGCAGCTGGCTGCCCGGGATCCGTCGCGCGGCGGCCTGCTCAAACGTGGCATCAAGCAACTGATGTTCGGCGCCTATGCGAAGCTCGCCATGCCGGCCCTGAACTGGCTGCACGGCCGCACCGGCAACCAGCGCGTCATCATTCTGCTGTACCACCGAGTTAGCGACCAATTCCGCGACAACGTCACGATCGGCATCGAGCGCTTCGATCAGCACATGGAATATGTGGCGAAGAATTTCGTGACCGTGTCGCTGAAAGAAATCGTCGAAGGCCGGATTCCGCGCAACAGCAGCAAGCCGGTGATCGCCGTATCGTTCGACGACGGTTATCTTGACAATTACGAGAACGCGGCGCCGATCCTGCTCAAGCATCAGGTACCCTGCACCTTCTTCATCAGCACGGAAAAGATCCGCGACAACAAGCCGTTCGACCACGACATGCGCGCACTCGGATTCGGCCTCGACAACATGAACTGGAATCAGGTGCGCCGCATGCACCAGTGGGGCCTGCATTTCGGCAGCCACACCCGCAACCACGTGAACCTGGCCGAAGTGAGCGACGAGCTGGCGCTCGAAGAACTGCGCGGCTCGCTCAACGACATCCGCGAGCAGCTGGGACAGGAACAGGTCTTCATCGCCTATCCGTACGGCCGCAAGCATCACATCACGGCAAAGCGCATCGACATGATGAAGGAACTCGGCTACGAAGCCTGCTTCTCGGCCTACGGTGGCCTGAACGGTTCGGACATCGATCCTTTCAATATCAAGCGCATCGGCGTCAACTGGGCCTTCGACCTGACGACCCTGCAGGCGCGGTTGCGCGGATGGGATAAGACCCGATGAGCCAGCCGCCCCTGATCGTGCACCTGACCTATGTACTGGATTACGGTGGCATCGAGACCCTGATGATCGACATGATCAACCGGATGCCGGCCGATCGTTATCGCCACGCGATCATCTGTCTGACCAGGTACACGGATTTCGTCAACAAGATCACCCGTCCCGGCGTCGAGGTCATTGCCCTGAACAAGCCCCCCGGACTGGGACTGGGTATCCATGTCCGGCTGTTCAAGCTGCTGCGTCGGATGAACCCTGCGATCCTGCACACCTACAACTTCACGACGATCGAATACGCCGCCACCGCACTGCTGGCTGGCGTACCGGTGCGCATCCACGCCGAGCATGGACGCGACGCCAGCGACCCGGAAGGCCGCAATCCCAAGCACAATCTGCTGCGCCGCCTGCTGACGCCGATCGTTGACCGCTTCATCCCGGTATCTCTCGACCTGCAGCGCTGGCTGCGCACGGTCGTGAAGGTCCCGGAAACAAAGAACCTGTTGATCAATAACGGCGTCGATACCGCGCGCTTCGCGCCGGCTCCGCAGTCGCCGCCGCCTGACGGTTGCCCGGACTGGCGAGGCTGCTTCGTGATCGGCACCGTTGGCCGGGTTCAGGACGTCAAGGATCACGCTACCTTGGTCGCGGCCTTCGCTGCGCTGCGCGAACGCCTGCCGGCGCAGCGTGACCGACTGCGCCTGGCGATCGTCGGTGAAGGTCCGCTGCGGTCGGCGCTGGCGCAGCAGATCGAGCGCGCCGGCATGAAAGATGCGGTCTGGCTGCCCGGAGCGCGCAACGACATCGCCGCGATCATGCGGCATTTCGACGTATTCGCCCTCAGTTCGATCGCCGAAGGCACGCCGGTTACCCTGCTCGAAGCGATGGCCTGCGAGATTCCGGTCGTATCTACCGCCGTCGGTGGCATTCCCGATCTGGTGCCGGACGGCGTGGCCGGACGGCTGGTGCCGGCGCGCGACCCCGCCGCGCTGGCGGAAGCCCTGGCGGAATATGCCGCCAATCCCGAGTTGGTGCAACGCCATGGGGCGGCGGCGCGCCAACGTATCGAACAACGCTATAGCATCGACGTGATGCTGGCAGCCTATACGGATCTCTACGACCGTCTGACTGCCGCGAAAATTCACCCCAACAAAGCAATCACATCATGTGCGGAATAGTAGGCATTTTTGACATGCGCGGCGGTCGCACCATCGACCGCAATGTACTCGGGCGTATGAACGACACCCAGTTTCACCGCGGCCCGACCGAAGGCGATCTGCACCTCGAGCCAGGTCTCGGCTTCGGCCACCGGCGCCTCTCCATCATCGCACCCGAAAACGGCTTGCAGCCGCTGTTCAACGAAGACCGCACGGTAGCGCTGGTGTTCAACGGCGAGATCTACAACTTCCGTGGCCTGCGCGCCGAACTGCAGGAACTCGGCCACGAATTCCGTACCCCCTCGGACAGCGAAACCATCGTTCACGCTTGGGAACAGTGGGGCGAGGACTGCGTGCGCCACCTGCGCGGCATGTTCGCCTTCGTTATCTGGGACCGCAACCGGCAGACCCTGTTCGTGGCGCGCGACCGCATCGGCATCAAGCCGCTGCACTACGCCATGCTGCCGGACGGGATGTTCCTGTTCGGCTCCGAGCTGAAATCCATACTGTCGGTGCCGGGCCTGCCGCGCGAGATCGACCCGTTCGCGGTCGAGGAGTATTTCGCCTACGGCTACGTGCCAGAGCCGCGCACGATCTTTACGCATGCGCACAAGCTGCTGCCGGGCCACACCATGACCTTGAAGGTGGGTGATGACCGCATCGAGCAGAAGAAATACTGGGACGTGCCGTTCACCCCGCACGACCGCATGACCGAGCGCGACATGGAAGGCGAACTGATCTACCGCCTGCGCGAAGCCGTCGAGAGCCACCTGGAAGCCGACGTGCCGCTCGGTGCCTTCCTTTCCGGCGGGGTCGACTCCAGCGCCATCGTCGCCATGATGGCGGGGCTCTCCAAGGAACCGGTGAATTCCTGTTCGATCGCCTTCGACGATCCGTCCTACGACGAATCGGCCTATGCGCGCCAGGTGGCCGAGCGCTACAAGACGAACCACCGGTGCGAGACCGTCGACAAGGACGACTACGGTCTGGTCGACACCCTCGCCCACCTGTATGACGAACCTTATGCCGACAGCTCGGCGATCCCGACCTACCGAGTGTGCGAGCTGGCGAGGAAGCAGGTGACGGTGGCCCTGTCCGGCGACGGTGGCGACGAGAATTTTGCAGGCTACCGCCGCCATCGCATGGCCCACAACGAAAACCGGGTGCGCTCGATGCTGCCGCTGGCGCTGCGCAAGCCAGTGTTCGGCTTCCTTGGCGCGGCCTACCCAAAGGCCGACTGGGCGCCGCGCGTGTTCCGCGCCAAGACTACCTTCGAGGCGCTGGCACGCGACCTGACCGAGGGTTACTTCCACGGCGTGTCGATGATGAACGACCGCCTGCGCAGCCAGCTGTTCTCCGACAGTTTCAAGAGCCGCCTGCAGGGCTACAGCGCGGTCGAGGTGATGCGCAACTACACCAAAGATGCGCCGACCGACGATCCGCTGTCGCTGATCCAGTACATCGACATGAAGACCTACCTGCCGGGCGACATCCTCACCAAGGTCGACCGCGCCAGCATGGCGCACGCGCTCGAAGTGCGGGTGCCGCTGCTGGACCACCAGTTCGTCGAGTGGGTTTCCGGCCTGCCGTCGGAGTGCAAGCTGCGCAACGGTGAGGGGAAGCACATCTTCAAGAAGGCGCTCGAGCCATATCTGAGCGAGGACGTCCTGTACCGCAAGAAGATGGGTTTCTCGATCCCCCTCGCGGAGTGGTTGCGCGGTCCGTTGGCGGACAAGGTCAGGCAGGCGGTCGACAGTCCCCTTCTGCTCGATACGGGCATCTTCAACCAGCACTACCTCAAGCAGATGGTCGATGAGCACCTGGCGCGCCTGAAAGACCACGGCGTCGCGCTGTGGCAGGTGCTGATGTTCGAAGCCTTTCTGCGCAAGAATCAAGCATAACTACGAAGAAAAGAATCATGCGAGTCCTGCACGTCCTCGATCACTCGATCCCGCTGCACAGCGGTTATACCTTCCGTACCCGCTCGATCCTGCGCGAACAGCGCGCGCTCGGCTGGGAGACCTTCCACGTCACCGGCGCCAAGCAAGGTTCCGGCGAGATGCTGGAAGAAACCAGCGACGGCCTGCACTTCTACCGCACGCCGTCCGGCTCGACCCTGTCGAAGCTGCCGGTGCTGAACCAGGTCGACGTGATCGACGGCCTGGCCAGGCGCCTCGCCGAGATCATCCCGGTGGTCAAGCCGGACGTGCTGCACGCCCACTCGCCGGTGCTGAACGCGATCGCCGCCCTGCGCGCCGGCAAGAAATTCGGCATCCCGGTGGTCTACGAAGTGCGCGCCTTCTGGGAAGACGCCGCGGTCGACCACGGCACCAGCACCGAGAACGGCCTGCGCTACAAGCTCACGCGCGCGCTCGAGACCTATGCGCTGAAGCGCGCCGACGCCGTCACCACCATCTGCGAAGGCCTGCGCAAGGACATCGTCGCGCGCGGCATCCCGGCCGACAAGGTAACCGTCATCCCGAACGCTGTGGACATCGACAAGTTCGCGCTGGGCGGCAGCGCGGATCAAGCGCTGAAGGACAAGCTGGGCCTGTCCGGCTCGCGCCTGATCGGCTTCATCGGCTCTTTCTACGCCTACGAAGGTCTGGACGTGCTGCTGCGCGCGGTGCCGAAGCTGTCGGCACGCATGCCGGACCTGCGTGTGCTGCTGGTCGGCGGCGGTCCGCAGGATGCCCAGCTGCGCCAACTGGCCAAAGACCTGAAGATCGAGGACAAGGTGGTGTTCACCGGCCGTGTGCCGCACGACCAGGTGAACAAGTACTACGACCTGCTCGACGTGCTGGTCTACCCGCGCCTGCCGATGCGCCTGACCGACCTGGTCACGCCGCTGAAGCCGCTGGAAGCGATGGCCCAGGGCCGGATCCTGGCGGCCTCCGACGTCGGCGGCCATCTCGAGCTGATCGCCGACGGCAAGACCGGCGTGCTGTTCCGCGCCAACGATACGGATTCCCTGGTCGAGAAGGTGGCGACGCTGCTGGAATCGCAGCAGAAGTGGCCCGAACTGCGCCAGGCCGGCCGCAACTATGTGGAGACCGAGCGCAACTGGCCGGTTAGCGTGGCGCGCTACAAGAATATCTACGGCCGCCTGACGGGAAGCTGAGTTCCCGCCTTCCTCGCCTTAGCCTTTCACGCCGCTGACCTTGGCGGCCATACGGCGCTGGTAGATACCTACAGCTTTCGCGATCAGGTAGGACTCAGCGCCTTCCGGCCGGCCAGCGAGCGTCCACATACCGAGCATCGTCAGTGTATAGACAATGCCACCGGCAGCGACACAGGCCAGCAGTGTCGGGACCGGACTAGCATTTATCATCGACTCGACGGAACGCACTGCAAAGGCCATGACCAGCGACGCCAGCAACGGACGGATGACATTGCGGATCAGGTCAAGCAGACTGACGCTCGGCATTACACGCATCAGCATGATCAGCGCAACGAACAGGCCCGTAACGACGACCCCCAGCCGCAGCCAAGCGATTTCCATGGCCTGCGGATGGTTCAGCACTACCAGAGCAATCGTCGCAAACAGAACGAGCTGAACCCAGGTGGTCAGGGTCGCGCTGCGGTTCTTACCGAGCGCAAGCAGAACATAGCCGGTGCTGGTCGAGATTGCCTGTACGATATTGGTCAGTGCCAAAATCTGAATAAAAGGCACAACGATCATCCATTTCTCTCCGAGCAAGACCAGCACGGTAAGCTTCGCCACCAGAGCCAGCCCGAGACTGGCAGGAATGGCAATCAGACTCTGCAGGCCTTGCGCAAGCAGGAAGTGGCGTTTCAGCTCTTCCAAGTTGTGCTTGACACGCACAAAGGCCGGGAACAGGACTCGATTCAGCGGCGACAATATTTCCGTGGCTGGCATCGCGGAGATCTCGTCCGCCAACGTATATCCGCCCATCGTGGTTGCGTTGGTCCATCGCCCGACCAAGGTCTTGTGCAGGTTGTTATTGAGATAGTTGCCGATGCTGTTCACCAGCATCCACTGCGAAACGGCAAAGATTTCACCAAATTTTTCCAGGCTGGGCCGGGCACGCATCGGGTGCAGGATGTAGCTAAGCACCACGCCGGTCGCGCGACCGGTCAGTGTACCGAACACCAGCGCCCAATAGCTATGGAAGGTCCAGGCCAGAAAAGCGGTGGCCAGAAAACCCGCGATTCGCTTCGAAAACGTCAACACGAAGTCGAGGTCTGCACGGAACTCTTTCTGGAAGGAGACGACGCCAATGTTCTCGAGCGCAGCCAGCAAGGATCCCAGGCAGGCAATGCGCAGCACCGGTACCAGCCGCGGATCGTGAAAATAGTCTCCGGCCAATGGCGCAATCAGCGACACTACAAGCACCGTGGCGCTGGCCTGCAACAGCCGCAGCGTCCATGCCGTGTTGTAGTGGGCCTGCGTCGCCGCACGATTCTGGATTAGCGCTACGTTGACACCGAGATCAAGCAGCACGTCGGCGATGCCGATCACGAGCGAAGTCATGGCGATCACGCCGAAATCCGCCGGTACCAGCAGACGCGCCAGGATCAGAGTGCTGACAAAGCCGATCAGGCGGTCGACCCAACGCATCAGCACATAGATGAAAGCCCCCTTGATGACACTATTACTCTTCATTGCAGCGATCCTTTCGGCCAGCCGGGGAGCAGGTAGCGGCTATAGGTCAAGTAGCGCAGGCCGCCGGCGACAAGGCTGAGCAGGTGACAACGCCAGGCTTCGAGGTGCTTGCCTTCATCCAGAGCCTGGCACGACTGGTCATGCCAGGCGGCCTGGATCCGGCGCCTGATCTGCCGGGCTACGGCGCGCGACGGTGCCAGCGTCAGCATCTTGTCGTACAAGGACATATAGGCGGTACGGTAGGCCGTGGACTTCGACAGCGATCCCGGCGTGTCGTGACACACATAGGTGGGCAGATCGGTAAAGGCGATCAGCCGGCCCTGCAGGGCCAAGTTATAGCCGAGCCAGCTCCATTCGGCATATGGATGGTAGTCGGCGAAGAATGCTTCGCTTACGCGCTCGGTTCGGTACAGCGCGTTGCAGCTCTGCAGCCAGACAAGCGTGAACAGTTCTTCCAGAGGGTTCGACGGCACACGGGAAAGGGTTGGGTAGACCAGCCGGTCAATGCCATTTCTGCGCTTGTAGCCATTGCATACCACCAAGTCAGCCCGGGCCTCTTCCAGCACCGCCAGACGCAGATCAATGGCCCCTTCCAGATATTCGTCGTCGTCGTCGAGAGTCGAGAAAAAGGGTGTCTTGACTAACTGGCGGCCCCGCAGCAAGGCGTGCGGCAGCGAAGGTTCGGGCATGATGTCAAGCTGAACGTCCGGCTGGGCTCGCAGCCATTCGAGCACGTCCGGTTCGCTGCGAGTGCCGTTCACGATAACAATGATCGCAACAGGGTGACGACTCGCGCTGCGGATCGAGGCAATCGCCCGCTGTAGCAGGGCGCCGCGTTCCGGCGACGCCATTGTGGCAATGATGGTGCTGACGAGCACACAAGGTTCTGTGGTCAAAAACTTCTCCGAGCTGTTCTATTGGAATGCCCTGCCGGTGGCGAGTGCGAACGCACGCGAGATCAATGTCCATTTGATACTTCCGGGCACCGGCAGCGGAGTTTGCCGGGCCGCCTGCTGGAAAGCTGCCACCCATTTCGGTCCGATGTGCGCCAGGCTGAAGCGTCCAGCCACCGTGCGCCGACCGTTCATGCCAAGACGCTCGCGCACGGACGGATCGCGCAGGCTTAGCAGCGCCCCCGCGATTGCATCCTCGCTCTCTACAAAAAGGCCGTTTTCGCCCTCGCGAGCAAGGGTTTTATAGGACGGAATCAAGGTTGAAACCAAAGGCATGCCGAGCGCCATCATCAGGGCCAGCCGGTTGGTTGACTTGGTCTGGAACCATTCCCCCTGCGGCACCGGAATCATGGCGACGTCGCAGGCAAGGATATCATCGGCCACTGTATGTTCCGACCACTGGCGGGTAGCGAATTCACCCTTCGAGATGAGTTCGAATTCGAAGCCGGAGTTGATTTCCGGATGCTCTTTCAACTTGTGCACTAGAGCAGTGATGTAGTCGGCGTAGTTCTGGTGGCCGACCCATGCGACACGTAGACGGGCCCCGGCCGCGTAATCCTGCTTGAACTGCCGCTCCGCGACTTCGACGCTGTCCTCGATCACGACCGCACGTTCGATACCCAACGCATCGCGCAATTGCTCCGTGGGCACAATGGTAAGGTCATAGCTGCTATTGAACTGGCCGGGGATACGGTCGCAGCGCACGCCCACCGCGTGCTTGCCAAGTCTGCGCCACAAGCGTGCCAACTGCATCATAGGCCATTCGCCCCCTTCGAACACAACCAGGTCGCGGTCGCTGCGGAAAAGATGCCAGACTGCCTTAAAAAAACGTGGATCGTTGACCGAGCTGATACTGTTGAAATTTTCCAACAGCAACTGCGAATCATATCCATTTGCCTGCAACCACTCATGGATCAGATAACCCTGCAAGCGGCTGGACGCGGTTTCCCTGCCATTTGAAATGACCCATCCAATCTTCAGCTTCTCCGATGGGTTGAGCAGCTCAGTTTGAGCATGCGTGGCCGGGCTTTCCATTGAAGATTGCATCGTTGTCTGGTCCAAAACTGTTGTGTACTAGGCAAATCTACTCAATTGCAAATAATACATTAATATTTCGACTCATACATTCAGCAGTGCGGGCTCAGACAAGCACCTCGACCACCTCAGGGTGTCCCAGGAACGCACCCGGGCTGGCGCTGCGGCCGTACGCACCAGATTGGAACACCACCACCAGATCGCCGACCTCGGCTTGCGGTAGCTCCATGCGTTCGGCTAGCAGGTCAAGTGGCGTGCACAGCGGACCGACCACTGACACGATTTCCTTGGCAGCATGCATCCGGTTACCGATCGCTACCGGGTAGTTTTTTCGGATGACCTGCCCGAAGTTGCCCGATGCCGCCAAATGGTGATGCAGACCGCCGTCCGTGACCAGGAATACTTGACCGCGCGATACTTTGCGGTCGATTACCCGCGCCACATACACCCCGGCCTCGCCCACCAGGTAGCGTCCCAGTTCGATCGACAGCTGCGCCTGCGGCAGGGCGGCGCGCACGCGCGGCAGCGCGGCCGCCAGCGCTTCGCCGATCGGCGCCAGGTCGAGCGCCTGCTCGCCCGGAAAATACGGGATGCCGAAGCCGCCGCCCAGGTTCAGGATCCGCACCGGATGCGGACTCGCCGCGGCCAGGCGCAGCGCCAGCTCGATGGTCTGGGCCTGGGCCTGGACGATCGCCTCGGCCTTTAGGCTCTGCGAACCGCTGAAGATGTGGAAACCGAGCACCTCGAGGCCCAGCTCCGCGGCCAGCGCCAGCACCCGCGGCGCGTCCTCGGCATCGATGCCGAACTGCTTGGCGCCGCCGCCCATGCGCATGCCCGAGCCCTTCAGTTCGAAGTCCGGATTGATGCGCAGGACCAGGCGCGGCGCGATCCCGGTCTCCGCCTGGATGCGGGCCAGGGCCCGCACTTCACGCTCCGATTCGGCGTGCACACAGGCGCCGGCGGCCACCGCCTGCAGCAGTTCGGCGTCGCGCTTGCCGGGACCGGCGAAGCTGAGGTGTTCCGGCGCCATGCCGGTGTCGAGCGCCACCTTCAGCTCGCCGGCGGACGCCACGTCGATGCCGTCGACCAGGCCCGCCATGTGCTGGACCAGGGCCGGCATCGGGTTCGCCTTCATCGAGAAATGCAGGGCAATCTCCGGCGGCAGGTGGGCGCGCACATGGGCCACGCGCGCATCCAGCAGGGCGCGGTCGTAGGCATAGAACGGCGTCGCGCCGACGCGCTGGGCCAGGCGCGGCAGCGGAATGCCGCCGACCAGCAGGCAGCCGTCGGCAACCGGGAACAGGGTTTGGAGGGCGTGGACGGGACGGGCGGCGCTCATGCGGAATTCTCGAACAGGTTCAGGTAAGGGGTGCGCAGGCCCGGGCGGTCGATCTTGCCGTTCGGGTTGCGCGGAAAGGCCTGCCCGCTCAGCACCACATGGGCCGGCATCATCCAGGCCGGCAGGCGGCGCTGGCACTGGCGCAGCAGTTCGGCGGCTTCCAGGCCGGCCTGCTGGGGCAGCGCCAGCAGTACGATGCCCTGGCCCAGCACCGGATGCGGCACGCCGAAGGCCACCGCCTCGCGCACCAGGCCGGTCGCGTAGACGGCTTCCTCGACCTCGGTCGGGCTGACCCGGTAGCCGGAGACCTTGATCATGTCGTCGCTGCGGCCGATGAAATACAGGTAGCCTTCGCGGTCCTTGCGCACGGTGTCGCCGGACCACACCGCCATCTCGGCCAGCGGCAGGCCGGCGGGCTGGCCCGGGGCCGGGCGGAAGCGCTCGGCGGTCTTGGCCGGATCGTTCCAGTAGCCCAGCGCCACCAGGGCGCCGCGGTGCACCAGTTCGCCCGGCTCGTCCGCTTCGCACGGCGTGCCGTCGGGGCGCACCACCATCACCTCGGCGTTCGGGATCGCGCGGCCGATCGAATCGGGGCGGCGTTCCAGTTCGGCCGGCGGCAGGTAGGTCGAGCGGAAGGCTTCGGTCAGGCCGTACATCAGGAACAGTTCGGCGTCCGGCAGCGCCCGGCGCAGGGCCTGCACCGCGCGCTGCGGCATCGCACCGCCCGAATTGGTCAGGTAGCGCAGCGTGCACCCGGCCGGCCATTCCAGCGCGCCGAGCTGCAGCCACAGTGGCGGCACCGCCGCCAGGCCGGTGATGCGCTCGTCGGCGACCGCCGTCACGATATCCTTCGGGAACAGGTAGTTCATCAGCACCGCGGTGGCGCCGGCCAGGAAGGCGCAGGTCAGCTGGCTCAGGCCATAGTCGAAGCTGAGCGGCAGCACCGACAGGATGCGGTCGCGCGGCGTGATCTCCAGGTAGCTGGTGACGCTGCGGGCGCCGGCCACCATGTTCCGGTGCGACAGCACCACGCCCTTCGGCTTGCCGGTGCTGCCCGAGGTATAGAGGATGGCCGCCATGTCGGCGTCGATCGCGCGCCGCGCCGCCAGCTGCCGCGGGTCCGGACGGGTCTGCGCCGCGCGCCACTCGCGCAGCGCCGCCGCCCCCGCGGACAGTTCGCCCGGCGCGCCGGTGACGAACACGGTGCGCAGGTCGGGGCAACCGGCCAGCACATCCTTCAACTGGGCCAGGCGCTCCGGCGAGGTCAGCATCACGCGCACATTGCAGTCGGCCAGGATGTGCGCCACCTGCGCGGCCTTGAGCTGGGGATTGACCGGCACGAACACCGCGCCCGCCAGCGCCGCGCCGAACATCGCGGCCACGTTCTCGACGCGCTTGTCGAGGTAGACCGCGACCCGCTCGCGGCGCGCCACGCCCGCTTCCAGCAAAGCGCCGGCGGCCTGCTCGACCGCATCGGCCAGGGCGGCGTAGTCGAGACGGCGGCTGCCGTCGACCAGCGCCTCGGCGGCGGGCATGCGGCGGGCGGCATCGAAGATAAAGTCGTGGATCAGATCGGCCATGGCAAACAGGAGAAACGCGGCGGTCCGCCGCAGCCCGCCATCTTACCAGTTCGCCCAATTTTTACGCGGCAGTTTATACTGGGTCATGCTCGTCGCCCCGTCTCCTTCCCGTCCCGCCATTCCGCTCGCACCGGTACTGTCGCTGGCCTCGTTCTACCGGAGTGCCGGTGGACGCGCCGCCACCGTGCTCGACGCCGGCGAGGCGCGCCTGGTGACCAGCGGACGGGTGGCGATCGCGCTGGCGCTGCGCGAACTCGGCGTGGGCGCCGGCGACAGCGTGCTGCTGCCGGCCTACCACAGCGCCTCGATGGTGCCGCCGGTGCTGTGGCGCGGCGCGGCGCCGGCCTTCTACCGCATCCAGCCCGACACTAGCGCCGACCTCGACCACATCGCCGCCCTGCTGCGCGCGGCGCCGCGCGCGCGGGTGGTGGTGGCCACCCACTTCTTCGGCTTTCCGCAGCCGCTGGCGGCCCTGCGCGCCCTGTGCGACGAACACGGCGTGGCCCTGCTGGAGGATTGCGCGCACGCCTTCATCGGCGAGCACGAAGGCCGCCCGCTGGGCGCCTGGGGCGACTACGCGGCCGCCAGCATCATGAAATTCCTGCCGCTGTACGAGGGCGGCGCGCTGGTCTCGGCACGCCACCCGCTGGCCGGCGCCAGGCTGCGCCCGGCCGGCGCCGGCTTCGAACTGAAAGCCGCCTTCAACACCTTCGAGCGCGGCTTCGCCTTCGGCCGCCTGCGCCCCCTGCACGCCGCGCTGTGGCTGCCGCTGCGCGCCAAAGACCTGGCCTGGAACGCGCTCAAGCGCGGCAGGCATGCGGGCAGCCCGCCCGCCGCGCTGGCCCCCGCCTCCTCCGACAGCGGCTACGGCTTCGATCCGGACTGGATCGACAAGCGCGCTTCGCTCGCCTCGCGCCTGGTGCTGGCGCTGTCCTCCAGCAGCCGGGTGGCGGCGCGGCGGCGGCGCAACTACCTGCGGCTGCTCGACGCCCTGTCCGGCCTGCCCGGCGTGCGGCCCCTGCATCCGCGCCTGCCGGACGGTGTCTGCCCCTGGCTGTTCCCGCTGCTGGCCGACGATGCGGACGGCCTGGCGCAGCGCCTGCTCGCCGCCGGCGTGCCGCTGACCCGCTTCGGCTATCCGCTGTGGGACGGCGTCGGCGACGCCACCTGCGCGAACGCCGCCCGGCTGTCGCGCCAGGTGCTGGGCCTGCCCTGCCACCAGGAGCTGCGCGAGGATGAATTCACCTGGCTGATCGCCACCGTCAGGCGCGAGGTATGCACATGAAATGGACCATCATTCCCGCCGCCCGCTTCCGCGAAGCCGCTGCTGACTGGACTTCCCTGCACGCCGCCGCCGGCGCCCCGGCCCTGCTGGCGCCGGCCTTCGTGGCGCCCCTGCTGGACGCCTTCGCGAGCGGCGCCGAGCTGCTGGCGCAAGGCCGCGACAATGGGCAGACGGTCGCGATGGCGGTGCTGGCCCCGACCCGCCGCGGCGCCTGGGCCACCTTCCAGCCGGCCCAGGCCCCGGTCGGCCTGTGGCTGCAGCTGCCCGGCCTCGA
This sequence comes from Massilia sp. 01N417, assembly GCF_056399645.1. Taxonomy (NCBI): domain Bacteria; kingdom Pseudomonadati; phylum Pseudomonadota; class Betaproteobacteria; order Burkholderiales; family Oxalobacteraceae; genus Massilia; species Massilia sp. 01N417. Next base: position 145,687 of record NZ_JBFTRS010000002.1, read on the forward strand.
CACCGGCGCGCTGGTGCGCAGCCTGTTCGGCGCGCTGCCGGGCTTTCCGCTGGTGTGCGCGCTGACCCAGATGGACCCGATGAGCATGCCGCGCCCGCCCGCAGGGCCGGCCGTCCGCACCCTCGACTACATCGACACCGCGCGGGTGACGCTGGCGGGCGGCTTCGACGCCTACTGGGAAGCGCGCGGCAAGAACCTGCGCGCCAACCTCAAGAAGCAGCGCAACCGGCTCGAGCGCGACGGCATCGCGACCCGCCTCGAGATCGCACGCGATCCCGCCGCGATGGCGCAGGCGGTCGAGGATTACGCCCGCCTGGAAGGCAGCGGCTGGAAGGCCGGCGCCGGCACCGCTGTGCGCGCCGGCGACGCCCAGGGCCGCTACTACCGCGCCATGCTCGAAGCGATGGCGCGGCAGGACGCCGCCAGCGTCTACCGCTATCATTTCGGCGAGAACCTGGTGGCGATGGACCTGTGCGTCGAGGACCGCGACAGCATCGTCGTGCTGAAGACCGCCTACGACGAAACCGTGCCGGCCAGCCTCTCGCCGGCGCTGCTGATGCGCGAGGAAGCGATGCGCTCGCTGTTCGATGGCGGCCGCTTCGCCCGCCTCGAGTTCTACGGCCGCGTGATGGAATGGCATACGCGCTGGACGGAAGAGGTACGCACTATGTACCATGTCAACCATTATCGCTGGCCCGCGCTGCGCCACCTGCACGCGCTGCGCGAAGCGCGGCAACGCCGCGCCGCCGGCGCACCAACGGACGAACAAGGATCATGAAGTATCTCGACGAAGTCAAAACCATCCTCACCGACGTGCTCGGCCTCGACCCGGCCACCCCGATGTCGGCCGACACCCCGCTGCTGGGCAGCCTGCCCGAGCTCGACTCGATGGCCGTGGTCTCGCTGATCGGCGCGCTCGAGGACCATTTCGGCATCGCCGTCGACGACGACGACATCAGTGCCAGCACCTTCGCGACGCTGGGCAGCCTGGCCGCCTTCGTGGAACAGAAGGCCGCCTGAGGCATGGCGCCGGCACACGCGCCCGCGGAAAGCTTTTTCCTGCCCGTGCGGGACGGGACCCGCTATTGCCTGTTCCATCCGCCGCAGGGCGAGTGCCGCGACGCGCTGGTCTACCTGCACCCCTTTGCCGAAGAAATGAACAAGAGCCGCCGCATGGCGGCGCTGCAGGCGCGCGCCCTGGCCGCGCGCGGCGTCGGCGTGCTGCAGATCGACCTGCACGGCTGCGGCGACAGCAGCGGCGAATTCGGCGAAGCCCGCTGGGAAGGCTGGAAGGCCGACGCCGAGGCGGCGCGCGCCTGGCTGCAGCAGCGCCTGGGCCGTCCGGCCGGGCTGTGGGGGCTGCGCCTGGGCGCCCTGCTCGCGCTCGACTGCGCGGCCGGCGCCCGCGAGGTGCCGCACCGCCTGCTGCTGTGGCAGCCGATGACCAGCGGCGCCGCGGTCATGAACCAGTTCCTGCGCCTGCGGATTGCCGCCGACATGGTGCAGGAAGGCGCCGCCAACGGTGGCACCAAGGCACTGCGCGCGGCGCTCGAACAGGGCCGGTCGGTCGAGATCGCCGGCTACGAGCTGGCGCCGCAACTGGCCGCCGCCATCGATCCCCTCGACGCCTCGGTACTGGCGCCGCGCGGCTGCCGCATCGACTGGTTCGAGGTGACCCCGGCGGCCGGGCGTCCGCTGCCGCCGGCTTCCAGCCGCGTCACCGCCATCTGGCAGGCCCAGCGCATCGACTTTGGCGTGCACCTAGTGCATGGCGAGCAATTCTGGACCACGCCGGAGATCGCCGAATGTCCCGCCCTGCTCGACGCCACGAGCCGGCTGTACCCGGAGGCCGCGCATGCAGGCTGAAGAACGCGCCCTGTCCTTTCCCTGCGCCGGCGCCTGGCTGTACGGCGTGCTGTCGCTGCCGGCGCAAATGACGCCGGCGCCGGCGCCGCGCGGCGTGCTGATCGTGGTCGGCGGGCCGCAAGTCCGCACCGGCAGCCACCGCCAGTTCACGCTGCTGGCGCGCAGCCTGGCGCAAGCCGGCTTTCCGGTGCTGCGCTTCGACTACCGCGGCATGGGCGACAGCGAGGGAGACGCACGCGATTTCGAACAGGTCCGGGACGACCTGCGCGCGGCCCTCGACTGCTTCTTCGCCCAGGTCCCGGGCATGCGCGACGTGGTGCTGTGGGGCCTGTGCGACGGCGCCTCGGCCGCCGCGATGTACGCGCCCGGTGACCCGCGGGTGAGCGGCCTGGCCCTGCTGAACCCCTGGGTGCGCACCGAACAGGGCGCGGCCAAGGCCACGCTGAAGCATTATTACCGCGCCAGGCTGCTGGATCCGGGACTGTGGAAGAAGATCGCCAGCGGCAATTTCGAGGCCGGCCAGGCGGCGCGCTCGTTCGCGGCCTCGGTGCGCTCGGCCTTCGGCGGCGGCAAGGCCGCTGCCGCGCGGGACGGCATGGAAAACCGCAGCCTGCCCGAGCGCATGTACGCGGCCCTGCAGGGCTTCGAAGGAAAGACGCTGGTGATGCTGAGCGGCGCCGACCTGACCGCCCAGGAATTCGCCGGGCTGGCATCCGGCTCGCGCGACTGGCAGCGCCTGCTGGACGCTCCCGCCGTCACCCGTCACACGCTGGACGGCGCCGACCACACCTGCTCGCGGCGCGAATGGCACGACCAGGTGGTCGGCTGGACCGCCGGCTGGCTGCGGTCCTGGTAGCGATCCCGCGGCCTCTCAGGCGGCGGTGGTCTTGATGCCGTGCCGGCCCATCAGGTCGTACAGGGTCGGGCGGCTGACGCCCAGCATCTCCGACGCCTTCACGATATTCCCGTCGACTCGCGCCAGCGCCCTGACGATGGCCTTGTACTCGGCCTCGTCGCGCACCTGGCGCAGGTTCAGCGGCGCTTCCTCGGCTTCCAGGTCGGGCAGGCCGAGGTCGTCGGCGACGATGGTGTTCCCGTCGGCCATGATGACCGCGCGCTTGATGCAGTTTTCCATCTCGCGCACATTGCCCGGCCAGGCATAGCCCTCGATCGCGGCGATGGCGTCGGGCGCGAAGTGCAGCGAGGCGCGCGATTCCTGGGCGCAGAACTTGTTCTTGAAGTGGTGGGCCAGCAGGGCGGCGTCGCCTTCGCGCTGGCGCATCGGCGGGATGTTCACCACGATCTCGGACAGGCGGTAATACAGGTCTTCGCGGAAGCGCCCCTGCACGCACAGGTCCTTCAGCTTCTGGTGGGTCGCGCAGACGATGCGCACGTCGACCGGGATCTCCTCGTGGCCGCCGATGCGCTCGATCACGCGCTCCTGCAGGAAGCGCAGCAGCTTGGCCTGCAGCGGCATCGGCAGGTCGCCGACCTCGTCGAGGAAGAAGGTGCCGCCATGGGCCAGTTCGACCTTGCCCTTGGTCTGCTTGGCGGCGCCGGTGAAGGCGCCCTTCTCGTAGCCGAACAGTTCGCTCTCGAGCAGGTTTTCCGGAATCGCCGCGCAGTTGATCGCCATGAAGCGCTCTTTCGAGCGGGGCGACAGCGCGTGGATGGCGCGCGCCAGCACTTCCTTGCCGGTGCCGGATTCGCCCAGCAGCATCACCGATGCCGAGGTCGGCGCCACCTTCTCGATGGTGCGGCAGACTTTCAGCATGCCGGGGTCGCGCGAGATCACGCCGGCCAGCGGCGAATCGGCCTGCGACTGCTGCATGCGGCGGTTCTCCTGCTGCAGGTTGTGCAGGAAGAAGGCGCGCTGGATGACCAGATTCAGCACCTCCGGGTCGACCGGCTTCTGGTGGAAGTCATAGGCGCCCATGCCGATCGCCTTGACGGCGTTGTTGTGGTCCTGGTTGCCGGTCAGGACGATCACGCGGGTGTCCGGCGCCAGCGCCAGGATCTGCTGGAGCGTGGCCAGGCCTTCGGTGGAGCCGTCCGGATCCGGCGGCAGGCCCAGGTCCATGGTGACGACCGCCGGTTCGTGGCGGCGGATCTGGGCCAGCGCCGCCTCGCGGTCGCCGGCGACCACGACCTCATAGGCGTCCAGGCTCCAGCGCAGCTGCTTCTGCAGGCCCGGATCGTCTTCGATGATCAGCAGTTTGGGTTTGGTTTGGGTCACGGTATCCTCTCTCGGGAGTCGTTCAGGCGGGCATGGCTGCGGCCGGCTCGCGGTACAGCGGCAGCACGACCTTGAACGTGGTGCCGAGCGTGGGCCGGCTGCTGACTTCCAGCTGCCCGCCCAGCTCGGTGATGTATTCGCGGCTTTCGAACACGCCGATGCCCATGCCGGCCGACTTGGTCGAGTCGAAGGGCTTGAACAGGCGCTCGCGGATGAACTCTTCGCTCATGCCTTCGCCGGTGTCGGTAATCTCGATCTCGATTGCGGCGGCCTGCCCGTCCGCATCGCGGCGGCCCAGGCGGATCATCACATGGCCGTCGCGCGGCGTGGCCTCGATTGCGTTCTGGATCAGGTGGCCGACCACGCGCTCGAGGCGTTCGCGGTCCGCCTCCACCTGCAGGCCCGGCACCTCGACCACCAGCTGCGGGCGCGGCTCGAAGGCGCTCTTCAGCGCCACCGCCTGGCGCACCACCTGTTCGACCGCCAGTGGCAGCTTCTTGTCGGCGTTCTCGGTGCGGGACAGCTTCTGCAGCAGCAGCTTCATCTTCTGCACCGAGTGGTTCAGGGTTTCCAGCATGTCGCGCTGGAATTCCGGGTTGTCCTTGTGCTTTTCCGCGTTCGCGTTCATCAGCGACAGCTGGGCCACCAGGTTCTTCAGGTCGTGCACGACGAAGGTCGACATCCGGTTGAAGGATTCGAACTGGCGCGCCACCATCAGCGCGTTGGCGGCGTCTTCCTGGGCCAGGTGGCCGGCGGCCTGGCTGCCGGCGATCTCCAGCAGGTCGGTGATTTCCCAGTTCAGCTTGAGCGGGCTGCGGGCGCGCTGCAGCACCACGAAGCCGAACAGCTTCTCGTGCAGGATCAGCGGCACCACCAGCCAGCGGCGCGGATATTCCAGCAGCCAGTCGGGCACCGCCAGGCCTTCGTACTTGTCGGGACGGGCCACGAATTCGTCGAGGTCGACCACCCACTGCGAGCTCTCCAGGAAGCGGCAGAACGGCGAGTTGCCCGGCTCCGTCACGCCGCCGTCCGGTCCGTGCCAGCTGGCGCGCGGCTCGTAGCGGCCGGCTTCGTTGCGCTGCCACAGGGTGCCGCCGGGGCTCTCGACCAGCGCCGCCATCGCCTGGATCGCGCGGTCGCCCAGGTTCGGACCGCGTTCGGACAGGGTGCGCGTGAAGCGCATCCACTCCTCGCGATAGTCGTAGTTGTAGCGGAAGAAGTGCTTGCTGATCGAGACCTTCAGCCAGGAGCGGAAGGTGCCGGAGAACAGGATCACCAGCAGCAGGGAGACCGCGCCGAACAGGAAGCCGGCCTGCATCACGGTACCCCAGCGGCCGCCGAAGAAGCGCAGGTAATAGCCGGCCGACCCCATCGCCAGCAGGTAGATCGCGGAGCCGAACAGCGCGGCCGAATGGAACATCACGCGGCGCGAGACCACGAAGGTGGTGCTCCAGGATTTGCTGCGCGCCATCGACGCCGCCACCAGCGGCACCGTCAGCGCATTGATCACGCCGCGCGCGTTCCACAGTTCCGGATTCAGTTCGCGGAACAGCATCATGTTGGTGTACAGGTAGAAGTCGTAGGCGAACATGCCGCCGATGCCGAGGCAGGCGAACTTGATCGCCCAGCGCTCCTCGATGGTCTTGTTGCGGTACACCTGTTCGACCAGCAGCATGCCGTACACGGCCAGGCAGGCGAAGGCGGTCACCACCCGCATCGCGCCGAGGGCGTTCAGCAGTTCGAAGCTGAAGTGCCCGGCCAGCAGCGCCCCCAGCAGCAGGATGTAGGCGCAGGCGGCCACGAACAGCGAGGGCCGTACATCGAAGGGCAGGCTGACCGGCAGCCATGACGACCGTTCGCCCTCGCTGCGCCAGTGGCCCAGCAGGGCCACCAGGAACACCGACCAGGCGCCGTCGCGCAGCACTTCGAGCGAGCCGGTGAGCGCGGTCCAGAGCCGGTCGTGGGTCGCATCGCTGGCCAGCACGGCGGCCCACAGCGCGGTCAGCAGGCAGGCGGCGGACAGGGTGGCGCGCTGCGCGCGTCCGCGCCATCCCGACAGCACCGGCAGGCACAGCAGCAGGTAGCCCGCTGCGGCCAGTGCATAACTATAGGCGGCAATATTGGTCACGGTACACCGTCGGAACAGTGGAATGGAAACCGCAGCGCTGACCGCAGAACCGGGTCAGCGTCCGCTGCGGAACAGAACGACCTTCAAGGTATCGATCAGGATCAGGACGTCGAGGAACAGGCTGTTGTTCTTCACGTAGTACAGGTCGTACTGCAGTTTCTGCAGCGCGTCCTCGGCGGAAGAACCGTAGCCGTAGCGCACCTGGGCCCAGCCCGTGATGCCCGGCTTGACGCTGTGGCGCACATTGTAATACGGGACCACCTCGATCAGCTGCTCGACGAAATAGGGACGCTCCGGACGCGGGCCGACGAACGACATCTCGCCCTTGAACACATTGAGGATCTGCGGCAGCTCGTCGATGCGGGTCTTGCGCATGAAGTTACCGATGCGGGTGATGCGCGGATCGTTCTGCTGCGCCCACTGCGGCTTGCCGCCCTTTTCGGCGTCGGTGCGCATGCTGCGGAATTTGTGCACGAAGAAGGTGTTGCCGTCCTTGCCGACCCGCTCCTGCGAGTAGAACACCGGACCGCGGTCTTCCAGCTTGACGGCCAGCGCGGCCAGCAGCATCAGCGGCAGGGTCAGCACCAGGATGATCACGCTGCACACGATGTCGAAGCTGCGCTTCATGAAGGTGCGCACGAAGCTCTGGTCGAAGCCGCCGCCGAACACCAGCCACGAAGGCTGCAGCGAGTCGACCCGGATCTGGCAGGTCTCGCGTTCGAAGAAGGTGGCGGCGTCGGTGACCTTCAGGCCGGCCAGTTTGCACTCGAGCAGTTCCTTGATCGGGAAGCCGCCGCGGCGGTTCTGCACCGACACCACGACCTCCTCGACGTTGTACTGGCGTGCCAGCGACACCAGGGTATCGCCTTCGCGGCCGTCCAGCAGGCTGGCCGAGGGCACGCACAGTTCCTCGTTGGGCGTCGGGATGAAGCCGGTGATGTTGTAGCGGTGGTAGCTGGTGCTCTGCAGGGCCAGGTCGCTGCATTCCTTGGCCAGCGGGCCGCTGCCCAGGAACAGGATGCGGGTCTCGAGGAAGCGCAGCTCCGAGCTCTTGAAGAAGATCATTCGCGCAATGAAAATGCCGGCGGCGGCGATCGCGAACACCAGGGCCAGGATGCCGCGTCCGAAATACAGGTCGGGCGCGACGTAGAACACCAGGGTCAGTATCAGGAAGCCCATCAGGAAGGACGGCATCAGCTTCATGAAGAAGGGATTGCGCAGGCCTTCGTTGAAGTCGAGCTGGTACATGCCCATCGCGCTCATGCTGAAGATGATGGCGGCGGTGAAGGCGATGGCCGAGGTGAAGAAATGATCCAGGTTCTGGATGTTGGGAAGACTGACCGGCTGGCCCAGTTCCATGAAGCGCACCGCCGCACCGACATAGGCCGCCCCGAGGAGCACCAGCACCTCGACGAACAGCAAGACGAAGACGATCTTCGATACGTAGTGATTCGAAATCTTAAGCACGCTACCCTCCGGTATTCTTCTTGATTACATACTGCAGTGCTTATTGGGACAAGTTGCGCACGTACCAGTCCATGGCTTCCTTCAGCCCTTCGCCGATGCGGTGGGTGGGCGCATAGCCCAGCATCGCGCCGGCCTTGCCGATGTCGGCCTGGGAATGGCGCACGTCGCCCGCGCGGAAATCGACATACACCGGCCGGTGCGCGGCCACGTGCGGGAAACGCGGCGCCAGCAGCTCGCACATCATCGCGTGCAGCTGGTTCAGCGAGGTACGGTCGTTCAGCGCCACGTTGTACACCTGGTTGGCGGCATCAACGCCGGACGTTGCCGCCAGCAGGTTGGCCTGCACCACGTTGTCGATGTAGCAGAAGTCGCGGCTGGTCTCGCCGTCGCCGTTGATGCGCAGCTCCTCGTTGCGGATCAGGGCCGCCACCCACTTCGGGATCACGGCGGCATAGGCGCCGTTCGGATCCTGGCGCGGGCCGAACACGTTGAAATAACGCAGGCCGATCGATTCCATGCCGTAGGTGCGGCCGAACACGTCGGCGTACAGCTCGTTGACGTACTTGGTCACGGCATACGGCGACAGCGGCTTGCCGATCCGGTCCTCGATCTTCGGCAGGCCTGGATGGTCGCCGTAGGTCGAGCTGGATGCGGCGTAGACGAAGCGTTTGACCTTCGCGTCGCGCGCCGCCACCAGCATGTTCAGGAAACCGGTGATATTGGTCTCGTTGGTCAGTTGCGGATTCGCGATCGAGCGCGGCACCGATCCGAGTGCGGCCTGGTGCAGGACGAAGTCGACGCCCTCGCAGGCACGTGCGCAATCCTCGGGCGAGCGGATGTCGGCCTGCAGGAAGCGGAAGTTGGCCCAGGCGGCCTCCCCCACCAGCTCGCGGACCTGGTCGAGGTTGCGCTGGTGGCCGGTGGCGAAGTTGTCGAGACCGGTGACGCGCTGGTTCAGCTTGAGCAGGGCTTCGACCAGGTTCGAGCCGATGAAGCCAGCAGCGCCGGTGACCAGCCAGTGGGAGCTGTGCTGTCGCAACTGCTGTTGGACATCTTGAATCTTATTCACGTTTGCAGACACTTTAGGGATTGCGCGGCCGCCCGCGCAGGCGGACGGCCGTATTGGGCAGTATTACAGGCGCCAGACGCAGTAGCCGGCTTCGCTGATCGCTTTCGGGTCGAACTGCGATTTGACGTCGATGAAGCAGCCGTTGTCGTTCAGCTTGGACTGGAAGTCGAGCAGCGAGCGGGCCAGCACTTCCTTGTGCGGCACCGCCACCACCAGGGCGTCGCCCTTCGGCAGGTCTTCCCAGCGTTCCAGCTTGATGCCGTATTCGTGCTGGGCTTCCTCGGCTTCGGCGACCGGATCGTAGACGTGCACGTCGCAGCCGTAGGATTCGAGCTCGTGGACGATGTCGGCAACCTTCGAGTTGCGCAGGTCCGGGCAGTTTTCCTTGAAGGTCAGGCCGATCACGTTGACCTTCGAACCCTTGACGTGGAAGCCGGACGAGATCATCGACTTGACGGTCTTTTCGGCCACGAATTTCGCCATGCCGTCGTTGATGCGGCGGCCGGCCAGGATCACCTGCGGGTGGTAGCCGACCATCTCGGCCTTGTGGGTCAGGTAATACGGGTCGACGCCGATGCAGTGGCCGCCCACCAGGCCCGGACGGAATGGCAGGAAGTTCCACTTGGTGCCGGCGGCTTTCAGCACTTCGAGAGTGTCGATGCCGACCTTGTCGAAGATGATCGCCAGCTCGTTCATCAGGGCGATGTTCAGGTCGCGCTGGGTGTTCTCGATGACCTTGGCGGCTTCGGCCACCTTGATGCTGGAGGCGCGGTACACACCGGCCGTCACCACCGATTCGTAGAGCTTGGCGACGCGGTCCAGGGTCTCGTCGTCGTCGCCGGACACGACTTTCAGGATGGTGGTGAGGGTATGTTCCTTGTCGCCCGGGTTGATGCGCTCCGGCGAGAAGCCGACGTGGAAGTCCTGCAGCCACTTCATGCCCGACTCTTTTTCCATGATCGGGATGCAGACTTCCTCGGTGGCGCCGGGGTAGACGGTGGACTCGAACACGACGATCGCGCCGCGCTTCATGTTTTTGCCGACGGTCTTGCTGGCGCCTGCCAGCGGAGTGAAGTCGGGGTTGTGGGCGATGTCGACGGGGGTCGGGACGGCGACCACGATGTAGTCGGCCTGGGACAGCAGCGTTGGGTCGGTGGTGACTTCCAGGTATTGCGCTGCTTTCAGCTGCTCGGTCGAGACCTCTCCGGTGGGATCGGTGAACTTCTTGTAGTTTTCAACCTTGCTTGCCGACAGGTCGAAACCGATGGTTTTTGCTTTCTTGCCGAACTCGACAGCCAACGGCAAACCAACATAGCCCAAGCCTACTACTGCAACGACTTCATCCGCTCTCATATCACGTCCCGATCAAGTATTGATTTTTGCCATTATATTAACTTTTAATATAACACGGAAATATATGGCACTCAACAAACGACTTACATTAACTCTTGAAAAACAACAGGATGGGTTGCTAGTTGTCAACTCATCCATAGCCTAAATGCAATTTTAGCATCTTCAAAAAAAAACAAGATTTACTGTTGCGCTATCGTGCGCGTACTGTTGAGAAAGGTGGTTGTGGGGTCACGATATATATGATGGGTTCCAAATCTTGGAACAGAGATCGCGCGATCGTCAATACAAAACGTACAAAAAGCAGGACTGAGGATCGAGACAGGATGTTAAGACAACAGTTTATTCATTATTATCAATATTTCTATAGCGGCTGTCGATGAGCCAGGCGCGTTCGATTGCGCACGATTGTTGGCGAGCTCGGCTGCGCATCACTTACAATGCAAAGGATTCATGCATTTTAGTTAATAGACCTTCTGTACCCTGGTGCAGATGCGGAGCCTGGCTTTGAACGAACTGGAATTCTCTTATATAGATGCAAGCGCGGCCGAGGCATCGGCGCTGGATGCCTGGGTGCGCAGCCATCCGGCGGCCAGTGCCTACCAGCTGTCCGCCTGGTGCCGCGCGGTCAGCGAGGCTTACGGCTATCGCAGCCAGGTATTGGTGGCGCGCCGCGGCGGCCGCCTGGCGGGCGTGCTGCCGCTGTGCACGATTGCCCGCCCCTTCGGCAAGCCGCGCTGGGTATCGCAGCCCTTCTGCGACCTCGGCGGTCCGCTGGGCGAGGATGCGCAGGTGACGGCGGCGCTGGCGGCGCATGCGCGGCGCGAACTCGGTGTCCGTCAACTGGGCTCGCTCGAGCTGCGCTGCTCCGCCGGCCCCGGCGGCGGCCTGGAGGGACGCAAGGTGCGCATGGTGCTGCAGCTGCCGGACAGCGCGGAAGCGCTGATGAAATCCTATCCACCCAAGCTGCGCAGCCAGATCCGCAAGGCGGAAAAGAACGGCCTGGGCGCCGAACTGTCGACCTCGGCGGCGGCCGTGCAGGATTTTTACGACGTGTATGCGCAGAACATGCGCCGGCTCGGCAGCCCGGCCCACAGCCTGGACTGGTTCAAGGCCATCCACCGGCACTACGGCGCCGACGGCATGTTCGTCATGCTGGTGCGCCACGAAGGCAAGGTGGTCGGCGCCGGCTGGGTCCTGCTATGCGCGGGCAAGGCGGTGATCCCCTGGGCCTCGACCCTGGCCGACTACAACCGCCTGGCGCCGAATATGCTGCTGTACTGGGCGATCCAGTCCCAGCTGTGTGCGCTGGGCATCCGCGAATTCGACTTCGGCCGCTCGACCTTCGGCGAAGGCACCTATAAATTCAAAGAGCAATGGGGCGCGCTGCCGCATGCCCTCGCCTGGCAGGAATGGAAGGCGGGCGCCGAGCTGCCGGTCGCCGAATCGGGCGCGTCGCGCGCCGGCAGCCTGCGGCCGCTGATCGAAAAAGCCTGGAGCAAGCTGCCGCTGAGCGTGGCCAACCAGCTGGGACCGCGGCTGCGCCGCTACATCACATTGTAGTCAGGCTGCATTTAATGTTTCGTGCGACCTTGCTTAATGCTAATTTCAATTTTATTATCGTAAGACATTCCGTCCGCACCGGCGGCACCGTTCCCCGTTCCGCTCCATGAAGCTACTGACCTTCAGCACCTTGTTCCCGAACCAGCAGCAGCCCAACCACGGTATCTTCGTGGAGACCCGGCTGCGCAACCTGGTGGCCAGCGGCCAGGTCGCGTCGCGGGTGGTGGCGCCGGTGCCCTGGTTCCCGTCGCGGCATCCGCGTTTCGGCCAGTACGCCAGATATCCGGCGGTGCCCGCGCGCGAGGAGCGCCACGGCCTGGACATCCGCCACCCGCGCTACGTCACTCTGCCGAAGGTCGGCATGAATGTCGCGCCGATGCTGCTGATGCAAGGCGCGAAGGGCGAGATCGGCCGCATCATCGACGAGGGCTACGACTTCGACGCCATCGACGCCCATTATTTTTATCCGGACGGCGTGGCCGCCGCCATGCTGGGCCGCTACTTCAACAAGCCGGTGGTGATCACGGCGCGCGGCTCGGACGTCAACCTGTTTCCGCGTTTTCCGCTGCCGCGGCGCATGATCCAGTGGGCCGCCAGCCAGGCCAAGGGCATCATCACCGTCAGCCAGGCGCTGAAGGACAGCCTGGTGCAGCTGGGCGTACGGCCGGCCGCGATCACGCCGCTGCGCAACGGTGTCAACCTGGACATCTTCCGCCCGCTCGACCGCGAGGCGATCCGCGCCACCCTCGGCCTGACGCAGTACACCCTGATTTCGGTCGGTCACCTGATCGAGCTGAAGGGGCATCACCTGATCATCGGTGCGCTGCCAAGCTTGCCCGACGTGGTACTGTTGATTGCCGGACACGGCCCGGACCGCGGCAAGCTGGAAGCGCTGGCGCAAAGGCTTGGCGTGGCCGACCGGGTGCGCTTCCTGGGCGCGGTGCCGCAGCCCGAACTGAAGCAGTATTTCAATGCGGCCGACCTGATGGTGCTGGCGTCCAGCCGTGAAGGCTGGGCCAATGTGCTGCTCGAATCGATGGCCTGCGGCACGCCGGTGGTGGCGAGCGCCGTCGGCGGATCGCCGGAAGTGGTGGCGGCGCCGGCCGCCGGCATGCTGATGCCGCACTACAGCAGTGAAGGCGTGCTGGAAGCGGTGCAGCAGCTGCGCGCACGCAATCCGGACCGGGCGGCCACCCGCCGCTATGCCGAGGGATTCAGCTGGGACTTCACCACCCGCGGCCAGATCGACCTCTTCCAGAAAATCATTGTAGATTACGCCGCGTGAGACTTTCTTTAGCGATCTTCCGGCCAGGGAGCCGGGCATGAGCACCTACCAGCGTTCCGCTGCGCCGCTCCCCGTGCTGATGCGCGCAATCGGCGACAGTTACGCCCTGTGGCCCGCACGCAAGGCGCGCCTGTGCATCGTGAACTACCACCGGATCCTGGAAGTCTCCGACCCGCTGCTCGAGAACGAGCCCGATGTCCAGACCTTCCGCAAGCACATGAAGATGCTGGCGGACTGCTTCAAGGTGCTGCCGCTGGACGAGGCGCTGGCCGCGCTGCAGCAGAGCCGCCTGCCGGCGCGCGCGGTCTGCATCACCTTCGACGACGGCTACCGCTCGGTGCACGACCTGGCGCTGCCGGTGCTGCGCGAGTTCAACCTGCCGGCCACCGTGTTCGTCAGCAGCGGCTACGTGGACAGCGACGAGAACATGTGGAACGACCGCATCGTCGACGCCGTGCGCGCCGCGGCCGGCCAAGAGCTGGACCTGCGCGCCATCGGCGCCGGCCGGCATCCGCTCGACAGCCTGGAGGCGCGCTGCAGCGCGGTGCGCCAGCTGACCACACGCGCCAAGTACCTGCCGCCCGCCGAGCGCATGGCGCTGGTCGAGGAACTGGAAGCGCTCGCCCGTCCCGCCGGCCGTCCGCTGATGCTGAGCGCGGAGATGGTGCGCACGCTGCAGGCATCGAACGTCGAGATCGGCGCGCACACGGTGTCGCACCCGATCCTGACCAGCCTGCCGGACGCCGACGCGATGGCCGAAATCGCCGGCAGCAAGGCGGCGCTGGAAGCCATCCTGGACCGGCCGGTGCGCTATTTCGCCTACCCGAACGGCAAGCCCAGCCTCGACTTCGACGAGCGGCACGTGGCGATGGTGCGCGATGCCGGTTTCGCGGCGGCGTTCTCGACGGCGCCGGGTCCGGTCACGGAAGCGGATAATGTGTTCACTTTGCCGCGTTCACGGCCGTGGGACACGAGTACCTTCTTTTATATGTTGCGCCTGCTGCGCTGGCTGGCCAGCTAGGTTTCATTTGTCTTCACCGCCGTACAAGAAAGCCCCAGATGCAAAACAGGAGCGATTCCACTTTAACGGAAATCCACGAGCCGCCCGTGCAGACCGATGTGCCGCAGAGCGCAGCCATCGATGAAGCACAGGCGGCGCAGCTTGCCGCCCGGCCGGGCGTGCTGCTGGTGGCCTTCCACTTCCCGCCGCAGCGCGGCAGCAGCGGTATCCAGCGCACGCTGAAGTTCGCCCAGCACCTGCCGCAGCTGGGATGGAAGCCGCTGGTGCTGTCCGCTCACCCGCGCGCGTATGTGGCCTCGAGCGACGACCAGATGAACGACGTGCCGGGCGACCTGGTCGTGCGGCGCGCCTTCGCGCTCGATTCCGGGCGCCACCTGGCGATCCGCGGCCGCTACCTGCGCGGCATGGCGCTGCCGGATCGCTGGATCACCTGGCTGTTCGGCGCCGTGCCTGCCGGCCTCAAGCTGATCCGCGAACACCGCCCGCGCCTGATCTGGTCGACCTATCCGATCCCGACCGCGCACCTGATCGGCTACACGCTGAAGCGCTTCACCGGCCTGCCGTGGATCGCCGACATGCGCGATCCGATGACGGAGGAGCACACGCCATCCAGCCGCCTGGTGTGGCGCGCCTACCGCTGGGTGGAAAAGCTCACGGTGCACAACTGCACCCGCATGGTGTTCACCACGCCGGGAGCGCTGGCGATGTACCGCGCGCGCTATCCGGAGGTGCCGCCTTCGCGCTTCGGCCTGATCGAGAACGGCTACGACGAGGACGACTTCGTGCGCGCCACCGCCAGCTACGTGCCGAAGCCGAAGGGCGAAGGTCCGCTGGTGCTGCTCCACAGCGGCATCATCTATCCGACCGAACGCGATCCGACCGCGATGCTGGCGGCGCTGGGCGAATTGCGCCGCGAGGGCCTGATCGGCCCCGACACCCTGCGCGTGGTGCTGCGCGCCTCGATCCATGAAGACCTGCTGGGCGACCTGATCGACCAGCACGACCTGCACGGCCTGGTGGTGCTGGAACCGCCGATTCCGTATCGTGCGGCGCTGGCCGAGATGCTGGACGCCGACGGCCTGCTGGTGATGCAGGCGGCGCACTGCAATTCGCAGATCCCTGCCAAGCTGTACGAATACATGCGCGCGCGCCGTCCGATCCTAGCGCTGACCGATCCGGCCGGCGACACCGCCGCCACCATGCGTGGCGCCGGGCTGGATACCATCGCGCGGCTGGACGACAAGGACGACATCAAGGCCGGCGTGATGCGCTTCGTCGGCCTGGTGCGCAACGGCGAGGCGCCGCTGCCGCCGGAAAACGCCAGCGAATTCTATTCGCGCCGCTCGCGCAGCAGCCAGTTCGCGACCTTGCTGGATGAAGTGGTGAAGGAACACGCGCGCCAGAACTGACGCGCGGTTTTGTTCAGCGTTTAGTGAGGCCGGGCGGCCAGCTGTTCCGCAGTTGAATAGATGGTGATGCCCTGCCCCGCCATCTTTTCCAGGTGGTCGTAGAAGGCGCGCGCCGGGATGAACCAGGAATCGCCCTCGCCCACCTTGCCGTTCACGCGCAGGCCGGCGCGCTCGAACTCGTCGCGGAAATACGCACGCAGGTCTTCGCGCGCGGCATAGTCGATGCGGCGCGCCGCCACCGCCGGCGCGAACGGACGCACCGGCACGTCCCAGCGCCTGCCGTCCTTGTCCAGGCACGGCAACTGGTAGGTGCGCTCCTCCCAGATCGGTTCCGGGAAGCGTTCGCCCATGGCGTCTTCCAGCACGTGGTAGAAAGTCACCGGTCCCATCGAGATGCCCAGTCCCAGCACCTTGGCGCCGTCGAGACCGACGAAGCGCTGCCACGGCGAGCCTTCGCCGAAGATCGAGGGCGCACGGTGATGGGCTTCGGTCAGGTATTGCGCGTGCCTGCCCCAGGCCGACACCGAATGGGTCGGGTGCACGCTGCGGTGGGTGGCCGCTTCGCGCAGGAAGGTTTCCGGCAGCCGGCCCATATTGGTGCCGTGGCTGCGCGGATCGAACACATAGCCTTCCATCTCGCAGGTCGCCTTGACGGTGCCGGCCGGCAGATAATAGGTCGGCACCAGCAGCGTGCCTTCGGCGCCGACCGCGTCCTGCAGCGCGCCAATCACGCTGGAGGCGCCGCCTTCCACATAGCCGAGGCTTTTCAGGGACGAGTGCAGGAACACGGTGTCGCCCGGCCGGATGCCGAGGCGCGCCAGGTCGCGGGCCAGGTCGGCGCGCGTCACGTGGCGGCCGGACTGGCGGAGCTGGCGCTCGCTGCGGCGGCGGCGCAGCGCTTCCAGGGCCGCCTTGACGGTGCGCTTGAGAGGTTTAAGCATTGCCGGCGAGCTCGATTTCCAGCAGGTTGGCGTCGATGCAGAACTTGGCGGCCCAGTTCAGGTATTCCCACTGGCCGTAGTCGCCGTTCACCGGGAAGGAACCCTTGATGCCGCCGACCATGCCTTCATGGCCTTCGAAGCGCACGGTGCGGCGCACGAAGGCGGTCAGCTTGCGGCCGGCCTCCAGGTAGCGGCGCTCGCCGGTCAGGCGGTGCAGCAGGAACAGGCAGTGCGCGATCTGCACCGAGCCGGTCAGGCAGACGTAGTCCACGGCGCCGCGGAAGTTTCGGTCCAGGCGCCCGGCCAGGTAGCCGTCGGCGCCGATCGCCTCGACCAGGCTCTTGCCGGTACGCTCGGCGGCCTGCAGCAGGTCGGCGCGGCCGGACAGCAGGTGGGCTTCCAGCACGCCGCGCAGCACGTAGCCGATGGTGTGGGTCAGCGGGTTGTCGGCGTCGGTCAGGCAGTTCGAGGCGAACCAGCCGTTCGGCTGCTGCTTGCCGATCGCCCAGTCGACCTGGCGCAGGCCGGCCTCGCCGTAGCCGTTGCCTGGCGCCACGCGCTCGGCTTCGAACAGGCCCCACGACACGTGGGTCTCGTAGGCCTTCTCGCCCGGCTTGGCGAACGGGGTCGGGAACTTGCGCCAGCAGCCGTCTTCGTCGAGGCTGTCGCGCAGCCAGGCGGCGGCGCGGTGCATCGAGTCCAGGTAGCGCTCGTCCTTGTATTCGGCGGCGCCGGCGGCCAGGCCGATCAGGATCTGGCCGGTATTGAAGGTCACCGGCACGCGCGGGGTGGCGTCGATCTTGCCGCCCATGAAGCCGCCTTCCGGGAACTGGATCGCCACGCACCAGTCCAGCATGCGGCGCGCGCGCGCGTGCAGGCCGGCGTCGCCGTTGCGGTTCGCCATCGTGATCATGGTCGGGATGATATAGCCGGTCGTCTCCGGATAGGAGGTGGCCCAGCCCTTCTGCAGGCTGAAGTCGCGCGCCACGCCGCCGTCGTTCGAGGCCGAGTTGTCCTGCGCCGTGCACAGCCATTTGGTGCAGGCGGCGATGACGGCTTCGGGGCCGGGATCGCGGGCCGGCAGGCCGCGCTTGTCGACCTCCAGCTCGGCCTTGGCCATGTCGGACAGCGGCGGCTGGGAAAGCTGGTGCTTGATTTTTCGTAGCAGTTGGAACACGGTCGGCCCTGAATAAAAAATTATTAAATTGTAAATAATGATGGCATTGATACCACTCAATGTCAATTTCGCGATATGCCCATCAGGCGAGCGCCGCAGGCATGGCTATTATTGTTTAAGAATTATTTTACTCCAGGCAGCTTTGTTGCCATTTTCGATATGTGCGGCGTATTTACGGCTGGCTCAGACAGGCGCCAAAGTCCTCGAAGGCGCCGTAGCGCGCTTGTGCGGGACGGGGTCCGCCGCACAGGTCGGGCCCGATTTCGCCGGCGTTCGCACGGCGTGCAGCCGGTTCGCGCCAGCGGAAATCGAGGGCGAGCGGGTCGCGGAACAGCGCCCGGTAGGGATGGCTGCCGAGGTAGAGCCGTGCCGCCGAGGTATACAGGTTGTCGTCGAGGCGCACGATGCCGTCGTCGCGGCTGCGGATCATGCCGTCCACCAGGTTGCCTGCGAGGTCGGCGCTGCTCTCGGGGAAGCGCACGGTGATGCCGCCGGTATCGACCAGGGTATTGTGCTGCAGCCGGCTGCGCGCGGCCGCATTCAGATAGATGCCGTCGTCGGAGCACGAGGCGACCAGGTTGGCGCGCAGCGTGCTGCCGGTCTGCTCGGTGATGCATTTGCCGTCCCTGCAGTATTCCTTTCCGGTACCGCCGCCGCCCAGCGACAGGCCGATCCGCTGGCCGGGCGCGCCGCGCAGCCTGTCTTCGCAAATCACGATGTTCTGCTCGAACAGGTTGTTGGCGCCGCCGCCCTTGGCGAATGCGCCGTAGCTGATGCGGTCGCCGTCGCCCTTGATGAAGTCGCTGATCAGGTTGCGGCGGACGATCCAGTCGCTGGCCGTCACCAGGTCGATCGGCGTGACCGGCCTGCTGGTGAGACGCACGCTGTCGTTGCGCAGCGTATTCGACTCGATCAGGCCGTGGTCCGGGTAGCGCCCCTTTTCCGCATTGATCTTGAAATGGGCATCGAAATCGACGATGAGGTTATTCACGGCCGCGAAGTGGTGGGCATCGCCGACGACGTGGAAAGCATGCTCACAGTAATAGGCTTTGGGGCAGCTGCCCCGCAGCGAAAGGTTTTCGAAGCGCCAGTACGGCGCCGACACCCGAAACCCTTCGCCGGCGCCGATCTCCAGCTGGACGCTGCCGGGCTGGACAGCGCGCACCACGATGGGCGCATCGGCGCGGCCGGGATGAAAGGCCTCGATCGTCCGGCTGGCCTGATAGCGGCCGGGCAGCAGGGTGATCACCTGCCCCGGCGTCGCCGCGGCGACGGCGCGCAGCAGGCCGGCGCTGTCCGATACCAGTACTTCGTCGACGGCCGGCGCGGCCTTGCCGGAACCGGCGGCCATGCCGCGCTGCATGCCGACCGTGCCGGCCCAGGCAGCGCCGCCCGGCAGCTGTTCGCCACGGTCAGCCCGTATCAGCCATTCCCGTGCGATGCGGCCGCTGCCTTCGATGACGGCATTGTGGCCCGCGCTGCGGCGCTCGATATAAGGGCCCAGCGAACGTGGCGTGATGCCCATGCTGGACAGCGTATACAGTCCCGTTCCGGCAGCGGCCGCCGCCAGCAGTAATGCCGATGCCGCTGCCCACGCCCAGCGGCGGCCCCTGTGTTGTGCCACACGCTTTTTTCTGGTTTTTTGCATCGACATTTCGCCCAAGAACGTTGAAAATTGCCTTAGAGATACTACTACACGGTTTTGCGTGTCAACAATGTAGCGATTTGAGTCATTCTCACCACATTTCTTAAAATAAAAATATTGATTAGTCGCTCATACCTGGATATTTATTGACAACAAAATCGTTAGACAATACAGTTAAGTGTTGTATCGAGGAATTCTTTGGGAACTTTTTGATTGCGCGTCTGATATTTTTCCCACAGTAAATTAATTTCCTACGGTAATCTGAACTTATTCCTAGCAGCACTATTTCTGTGCCGCGACCTTTTTTGGATAAGTTCAGATATGCGTAACTCTTACACTTCTCGTCCCCTTCTCCTGGTTATTTGCGCCGCCCTGTCCGCATGCGGCGGCGGCAGCAGCGTAGATAGCGCTTCGAACGCTTCCGCCTCGACCTCCACCGCCAACCCGGTCACCACTGCCGGTTCGCTGGTTACCAACGTACTCAACGGTCCGATCACGACCACAGTCACGCCGCCCACTACCTCGACCGGCACCAACACCGGCAGCGGCTCGACCACCACCACCGGCGGTATCACCACCGTCCAGCTGACCAGCGTGGCAACCGCTTCGCAGACCAACGCCGCGGCCACTTTCGGCCAGGTCTTCGCTCAAGGCGACGTGCCGAACGGCCAGACCGTGGTCGCCAAAACCGCCAGCGGCGCCACGGTTCCCCTGCAAATGGACGTCAAGGCACGTCACGCAGACGGCTCGGTGCGCCATGCCGTCCTGACCGTACAACTGCCGAGCACGGCGGCGAAGCAGTCCGACACCTTAACCCTGTACCGCTCCACCGCGTCTGCCACCACCACCCCGGCCAGCCCGGTAACCCTGCTGAACAATGGCTTTACCGCCAGCGTGAATCTGACCATCGCCGGCGTGAAATACACCGCATCGGCCGACACCCTGCTGAAGTCCGGCAAGGTCACGAGCTGGCTGGCTGGCCCGCTGGTCAATGAGTGGATCGTGTCCGCTCCGCTGAAGGATTCGGCTGGTAACGAACATCCGCACCTGATGGCTCAGTTCGCCATCCGCTCCTATACCGGCAGCAAGGCCGCCCGCGTCGACGTCACCGTGGAGAACGACTGGGCTTATGGCGTAGCGCCGCAGAACATTACCTATGATGCCCAGGTACTGGTCGGTGGCCAACCGGTCTATACCCAAGCCGCCCTCACGCACTACCATCACGCGCGCTGGCGTAAGGTATTCTGGTGGGGCACTGAGCCGAAGCTGGACGTTCGCCACAACATTGCATATCTGATCGCTTCCAAGGCCGTTCCAAATTACGACCAGACCCTGGCGCTCAAGGAAACCTCGATCGCCACTTGGAACACAAACTGGATTAATAGCAAACCTGCGCCCATGACGGCCGGCCTGGGCCAGCCATACATGCCAACCACTGGTGCCCGTACCGACATCGGTCCGATGCCCGCCTGGAACGCACTGTATCTTCTGACCATGGACCCGCGCATGAAAAACGTTGCCCTTGGCATGTCTGAACAGGCAGGCAGCTGGTCTGCGCACTTCCGGAACAAAACTACCGGCCGTCCGGTGACTTTGGCCGAGTTCCCGTACATGACGACGTTCAACGCTGCCCCCGACACGCTCAATCCGGCAACGAAGCAGCTTGAAGCGTTCCCGAATTGCCCATCGGCGGCTGCATGCACCACTCCGATGTCGGCAGATACCTCTCACCAAGCGGCGTTCTCGTACGTACCTTATATGGTGACGGGCGATTATTACCACCTGGAAGAACTCGAGTTCTGGGCCAACTTCAGCAGCTTTGCCAGCAATCCATCTTACCGTGAAGCCGGCAAGGGCCTGGTGAAGTCGGATCAGGTTCGTGGCCAGGCATGGAGCCTGCGCACGCTGGCGGAAGCGGCGTATATTGTGCCGGACAATGACCCGCAAAAAGCGAACTTCACGGCTATCGTAAATAACAATATTAATTGGTACACGACAACCTACGCCAACAACGCCTCGGCCAATAAACTGGGCGTGCTGGAAAATGGTAATGCCATCATTTACAACGGCTACCTCGGCGTAGCCCCATGGCAGGACGACTTTTTCACGACGATCGTCGGTCACGTGGTGGAACTGGGCTTTACCAATGCTCAGCCACTGCTGGCTTGGAAAACGAAGTTCGCGGTGAACCGCATGGTCGGTAACGGTTATTGCTGGATTGAAGCCTCGGCATACAGCCTGAACGTCCGTCCAACTACGAACTCACCGTTGTATTCGGCGATCGGTGACCTGTACAAGGCCAACTTCGGTGATGCATTCTCGAAACTGGCGTGCGGTAGCCCGGAAATGGCTGCGAGCTTGAAACAGCGTGTGGGCGAGATGGTCAGCTATATCACCCCAGACGGCACTCAGGCAATCATCCAGCCGGCGTTGGCCTACAGTGTGGGCGTCAATCCCGACGGCAAAAAGGCATGGGATCAGTACGTAAAGCGTCCGTACAAGGCAGATTATTCCTATCAGCCTCAATACGCGATCGTGCCGCGTTAAGTTGACGCAGTAAGCTTCTGTACTGACAACAGACGTTCTCGCACCCTACAGGCTCGCGCCTGTAGGGTGTTTTTATTTTCTCTCCGTTCGCCAACGGTGTTGCTAGTACTCACGTGTTATGCTAACGAACATACTCATATAGCCAATTTACCATCGTACATGATTGATAATGCAGCACTACTGTTGTTTGGACTGTTGATCGTTTATACGGTCTTTCGCGCTATAAAACTCGACAAGCTCATGCCGTGGTTCTCTGCCGATAGCGAACCGCCCAAGGAACAATCCAAGAAGCCGTCCCGCAGATGAACGCGGCCTGAAACCTACTCTGAATCGGCACGCCATGGTCGTCCCGCCTAGCCGATGCCGAGCAGGCATCGAACGCATATGCAAAGTCTTTTTCTGTCGTCGGTCTTTTTTACCCTGATCTTTACCGGATTTTCCGCTGCCTTCGCTGCGGCCCTGTGTTTCGTCTGGGTCGATGTCGTTAAGCCCCAGCAACTGGCTTGGGCCATCATCACCGGATGGCCTTTGTCCATGATCGCGGCGCTGGCCATGGTGGCGCAGTATGCGCTCAAGGACAAGAAATTCCCGCCGAAATTTGGTGCCATTCTGGCCCTGATCGCAACACTCACGGTATGGGTAACGCTGACCACCATGATGTCGACTATCCCGGACCGCCCTTGGGCCAAATGGGACTGGGTATACAAGGTCATGCTTTTCGCCTTGTTCATTCCCTACATTTTTCGCTCGCGCGTGCAGATCGAGGCTTTCATCCTTGTTTTCGTCTTCTCGGCCGCGACTATTTTTTTCTCGGCAGGCGTAAAAACGATGCTCGGCAGTGGTGGCTATGGCGTGCTTGCCATCATGGGCGGAGGAAACACGGGTTTGGCGGAGGGCAGCACCTTGGCAGTTGTTTGTGTAATGCTGATCCCGCTTATTGTCTTCCTCATGCGCAATACGATCATACTTCCCAGGAACCGGCTTACCTGGCTGCTGTTTGCTGGCATGATCGTCAATGCGCTCGCTACTGTGGTCGGTACCAGCGCACGCACTGGCGTCATTGCTGTCGCAATGTTATGTCTGCTGTCAATGCTGAAGTCGAAAAAGAAGCTCTGGTGGATCGCTGGCGTAGCCTTGGCCGGCGTCGTCTACATGAACGTAGACCTAACAGAGACGCGCTGGGGCGCCCGCATGTCTACAATCGAAACTTATAACTCGGATTCGTCTGCCCTTGGGCGACTCAAGGTATGGGAATGGACGGTAAAATATATCGGCAGCAATCCTCTTGGAGGTGGTTTCGACGCCTTCCTGCACAACCGGATTGCCAACGTCACCGAGGACGGTATCGTCCAGTATTACCCCGAAGGCCGTCTCGTGGGCAAGGCCTTTCATAGTATTTATTTCGAAGTGCTGGGCGAGCAAGGAATTCCTGGCTTCTGCATTTACTTTGCAATCATTTTGATTGCTCTGTCCAAGCTGCGAACCCTGAGAAAAAAGTGGCGTGGCCACCCAGGCATGGCTTGGCTAGTTTCCCTAGCGGATGCACTGAGCAGTTCTATCCTGATCTTCTTGGCGGGTGGGGCCTTCGTCGGTATTGCATACCAGCCCTTCATTTTCTACATGATTGGACTGGTAGTCGCGGTCGATCACTATTCGACCCAGATCGAGCGCGACATCCAGTATTCGAAGAAGAAGGAGCCAGTATTAACGTGAAGCTCAACCAACTCGCCGGGCTACGGGGGATCTGCGCATGGTGGGTCGTGTTCTTCCATTCGCTGGCCCTGCTGGGCAACTCGATCCCGCTGCCGCTCGCGCACCTGATCGCCCATGGCTACCTGGCTGTCGACCTGTTCTTCCTGCTGAGCGGTTTCGTGATCTTCCTGAGCTATCACGCCTCGCTCGCAAAGAACTTCCCGCATAGCGTGGGCCGCTTCTACTGGAACCGCCTGTCGCGCATCTATCCCCTGCATGCCGTGATGCTGGGCGGCTATCTGATGCTGTTCGCAGCCTTTTATTTCTTCTCGAGCAGCCACGCCGCGCCGGAATCCTATACCTGGAGCACCTTCTTCCAGAGCATGTTCCTGATCCATATGTGGGTCGGTAGCGACCTCACCTGGAACGTGCCGTCCTGGTCGATCAGCTCGGAATGGTTCGTCTACCTGTTCTTCCCGCTGATGGCTTACAGCCTGCGCAAGCTGCGCGGCGGCGTGGCCGCCCACCTGGTGGTCCTGGTGCTGGTCGCCCTGCTGCTGCACCTGGTGTATGCGCTCAACGGCATCGAGTCGCTGGGCGCGGGCATTCCGCGCATGGCCCTGGTCCGTACGCTGCTGGAATTCCTGATGGGCGTGTTCATCGGTTCCCTGTACATCAACCACCGCGAATTCCTGGAAAAATACCGCAACGCCGCGCTGCTCGGCTTCGCCGGCCCGTGCGTGCTGTATGCCAGTGCGCCGCTGCCGGATTACGCCACCATCCCGATGGCGTTCGCCTTCCTGATCGCCTACCTGAGCGTGACGACGTCGCCGATCACCGCTGCGCTGTCGAATCCGGTGCTGGTCTACCTCGGCGAGATCTCGTATTCGACCTATATGGTGCACTACCTGGTCTACGACCTGCTGAAGGCGGGCTTCATGTCGAACGCGAATGAGATCAAGCCTCTGTACGTGTGGCTGTCGTTCGCGCTGGTGCTGCTGCTGTCGGCGCTGCTGCACCACGTGGTCGACGATCCGGTGCAGAAATACTTCCGCCGTCGCCGTCCGGCGAACAAGGCTGCGTGAGGAGCGCCGCACTCTTCAAGTGAGCGGAAGGCCGGCATGTTCGCCGGCACTGATGTCCGCCTTACCTTACAATTCGACTATACCAAACACGAAGTCGCGGCCTTGGCCGCCCTTGCCAGCGAGCGCAACAAGCAGGCGCGCAAGACGATCGACCGGCAGATCGAGAGGCTTCAGGAGGGTCGGTCGGCAGTATTCCGCCTAAGGAGCTTGTTGTGTCGGGTTTTCGACGAGGAGTTCGCCGCTGAAGCAGCACTTGAACAGGGATGTTGGACAGATCCTGCCGCACTGTTCGATAAGTGCTTGATTTTAATGGCGCGGCTGGCGGGGATCGAACCCACGACCCTTGGCTTCGGAGGCCAATACTCTATCCACTGAGCTACAGCCGCCCTGGAAAATCGGAAGTGATGCGAAGGATACAGCGTTCCACGCGTCCCGTCTATGGATAAGCAGACGCGGACTGCATAAATTGCGTTTCCTATAACTTAGATTGTTCTATAATCGCTCACTTGAGGTTCTTTCTGCTATGCAAGGAACCTTTAGAGGCTGGCAGGTTTTTTTATCTATTTAAGTTAGTAAGGAAATCATGAGCGACGCACATCAGAGTGAACATCAGTCTTTTATCCGAACCCCTAAACAACTCATTGTGGCCGTCGCCGGGTTCTTCCTTGTCATCGTCATCGGCATCATCCTGCTGGTCACCTTCGTCACCAACACCCACCTGTCCGGAGCAGGCTCCGTCCAGAACGCGGAAGCCGTCGCTGCCCGCATCCAGCCGGTGGCCGCCGAAGGCTTCACCCTGAAGGACGCCAACGCACCGAAGGTCCTGCAGAACGGCCAGGCCGTCTATAACTCGACCTGCGCCGCCTGCCACGGCACCGGCGCCGCCGGCGCACCGAAGGTCGGCGATGCCGGCGCCTGGGCCGCACGCATCAAGCAGGGTTACGACACCCTCCTCCAGCACGCCATCCAGGGCATCCGCGCGATGCCGGCCAAGGGCGGCAATCCTGACCTGGACGACGTCGAAGTCGCGCGCGCCATGGTCTATATGGCAAACCAGTCGGGCGCCAAGTTCAAGGAACCGGAGGCGCCTGCCGCCCCGGCGGCGGCCACCGCGGCAAACGCGGCGCCGGCTGCCGCACCGGCCGAAGCCGGCGCAGCCGCTCCTGCTGCTGCTCCCGCCGCTGCGGCGCCGGCAGCAGCTGCCGCCGCGGCTCCGGCTGCTCCGGCAGCCGAAGCGACGGCCAGCGCCAGCGGCGCCGGCAAGACCCTGTACAGCTCGGCTTGCGTCGCCTGCCACGGTGCGGGCATCGCCGGCGCGCCGAAATTCGGCGACAAGGCTGCCTGGGCGCCGCGCATCGCCCAGGGCGCCAACGTGCTCTACGAACACGCCATCAAGGGCTTCCAGGGCAAGAACGGCATGATGCCGCCGAAAGGCGGATCGAGCGCGCCGGACGCCGACGTCAAGAGCGCAGTCGACTACATGGTCGCTGCCGCGAAGTAATCCGACTCGTTCCGGGAGCCCGCGTTCGCCGGCTCCCGCCAGCATTTCCCCCATCCTCTGGTCATTTACAGACGACCAAAAAATCGTTCGCCTTTTTAACCAAGTGTCTCGTTTACACACACATTATTTGTAACAATTTCCGGGCCTCAAAATCGGACTCTGCCATAGCAGAATGCCGCTAGAAAACTACATTTGTACCCGATTCTGTTACAGATAGGCACTTAACGCGTGACAATTTTCCCGATATGCTGAGGTTTCGTTGTTTCCGAAAAGTATTATTTCGGCAACGAACACGATTCTGAAAACTACGGGGAAACACATGCAACGCGCTCGATTCACTCTGTCCATTCCGGCCGCCCTGCTTGGTCTGGCCTTCGCAGTTCCCGCCTCGGCCGCAACCTTGTCGGTTGGTCCGGGCAAGACTTACGCAACGCCTTGCAAGGCCTTTGCCGTCGCCAAGAGCGGCGACGTGGTCGAAATCACCGGCAACACGACCTATACCGGCGACGTCTGCGCCATCTACACGAGCAACCTGACCATCCGCGGCGTGAACGGCCGTCCGAAGATCAATGCCGGCGGCAAGTACGCCATGAGCAAGGGTATCTGGGTGGTCGAGGGCAGCAACATCGTCGTCGACAACGTTGAAATGTATGGCGCTAAAGTTCCCGACCGCAACGGCGCCGCACTGCGCCTGGAAGGCACCAACTTCACGCTGCGCAACTCCTTCATCCACGACAACGAAGACGGTATCCTGAGCAACGCCAACACCGCCAGCAACATCGTCATCGAATACACCGAGTTCGGCCACAACGGCTACGGCGACGGCCAGAGCCACAACCTGTACATCGGCAACAACGCCAGCCTGACCTTCCGCTACAACTACTCGCACGACGCCAACGTCGGCCACAACCTGAAGTCGCGCGCCAAGGTCAACACGATCGTGTACAACCGCTTCTCGAGCACCCCGGCGGGCCAGGTCGGCAGCACCGCCTCCGGCAAGCCGAGCTACGAGATCGACATTCCGAACGCCGGCACGTCCTACGTGATCGGCAACGTGATCGAGCAGCCGGCAAGCAACAGCAATTCGGTCCTGTTGGCCTACGGCGAAGAAGGCGCGACCAACCCGGGCAAGGACCTGTACGTCGTCAACAACACCTTCCTGAACGACGACAGCTCGCACGGCACCTTCTTCTTCATCGGTTCGGGCGTGACCACGCCTGCCCTGCTGCAGAACAATATCTTCGCGGGTACCGGCACCCTGTCCACCCAGGCCAGCGCCATCCAGAAGACCAACTACCGCGCAGCGGCGCCGGGCTTCGTGAACCGCGCCGCCTACGACCTGCGTCCGCTGGCGAGTCCGCTGGTGACCAATGCCGGTTCGGTGCCGGGGACCTCGAGCTCGGGCGTGTCGCTCAAGCCGGTGGCGCAGTACAAGCACGTCGCGGCCGGCGTGGCGCGTCCGGTGCTGGGCACGATCGACATCGGCGCCTACGAGTCGCAGTAATCCCTGCCGCGGCGCGCTCCAGCGCCGCAATGGACAAGGGCCGCATCGCTGCGGCCCTTTTTTCGTTACCGGATGCGCATCACCAGATGATCACCCGGTCCTTCGGCGCCAGGTACATCCCGTCGCCCTGCTTCACCTTGAAGGCTTCGTAGAAGCCCGGCTGGTTGCGCAGCGAACCGTTGGCGCGGAACTGGTCCGGCGAGTGCGGATCGGCCTTGATCTGCGCGATCGTCTGCTGGTCGCGCATCTTCGAGCGCCACACCTGGGCCCAGCCCATGTACAGGCGCTGCTCTCCGCTCAGGCCGTCGATCACCGGCGCCTTCTTCCCCTTCAGCGAGATCCGGTAGGCCTTGGCGGCGATCGCCAGGCCCGAGTTGTCGGCGATGTTCTCGCCCAGGGTCAGCTCGCCGTTCACGCGATAGCCCTTCAGCGGTTCGAAGGCGTCGTACTGCTTGACCAGCATCGCGGTCCTGGCCTTGAAGTTCTTGTGGTCGGCCTTGGTCCACCAGTCGCGCAGGTTGCCGTCGCCGTCGTATTGGGCACCCTGGTCGTCGAAACCGTGGCTGATCTCGTGGCCGATCACGGCGCCGATGCCGCCGTAGTTGACGGCATCGTCCGCATTCGCGTCGAAGAACGGCGGCTGCAGGATCGCGGCCGGGAACACGATCTCGTTCATCTCCGGGTTGTAGTAGGCGTTTACCGTCTGCGGGGTCATGCCCCATTCGTCGCGGTCGATCGGCTTGCCCAGCTTGTTGATCTCGTAGTCGGCGGCCCACACGCGGGCGCGCATCACGTTGCCGACCAGGTCGTCGCGCTTCACCACCAGGGCCGAGTAATCCTTCCACTTGTTCGGGTAGCCGATCTTCGGCGTGAATTTCGCCAGCTTGGCCTGGGCTTCCTTTTTGGTTTTCGGGCTCATCCAGTCGAGCTTGTCGATCGACTGTTTATAGGCGGCCAGCAGGTTCTTCACCAGCGCTTCCATGCGCGCCTTGCGCTCCGGCGGGAAGTACTGGGCCACGTACAGCTTGCCCAGCGCCTCGCCCTGCGAGCGTTCGATGGCGCCGACGCCCCGCTTCCAGCGCGGCTCGATCTCTTCGACGCCCGACAGGGTCTTGCCGTAGAAGCCGAAGCGCTCGTCGACGAAGGCCTTCGACAGGTAGCCGGCATAGGCATCGGCCACGTGCATGGAGATATAGGCCTTCCAGGTATCCAGCGAGGTCTTGTTCGACAGCTCGACGAAGGATTTCAGATAGCTCGGCTGGCCGACGATCACATAAGTCGTCTTGCCGGACAGGCCGGCGGCATCGAGCCAGGTCTTCCAGTCATAGCCGGGGGCGAGCTTGTCCAGGTCCGCCAGGCCGACCTTGTTGTAGGCCTTGATCGGGTCGCGCAGCTCGACCTTGGTCCACTGCAGCTTCGCGATCTCGGTCTCGAAACCGACGATGGACTTGGCGTCGAACACGGCGCGCGGGTTGCCGATCAGCGTCAGGGTGCGCTCGACGTGCTGCTCGTACTTCGCCTTGGCGTCGGCCAGCTTCTCGTCGTCGGCCTTCAGGTAATAGTCGCGGTCGGGCATCGCCAGGCCGCCCTGGCCGATGTCGGCGACGTACCTGGTCGAGTCCTTGTTGTCCTGGTGGATGCCGAAGTCGAAGGGCACGTTGACGCCGATCTTGCCGAGGTGGGCCAGCAGGGCCGGCAGCTCCGACTTGTCCTTCAGCGCGGCGATGCGGTCGAGCTCCCCCTTCAGCGGCGTGAAGCCCAGCTGCTCCAGGCGCGCCTCGTCCATGAAGCTGGCGTAGAAGTCGCCGATACGTTTGGCATCGGCATCCTGGGCCGCACCGTCTGCCGAGACTTTCTCGATGATGCCGCGCAGCTCGGCCAGCGAATTCTCGTAGAGCTGGTCGAAGGAACCCCAGCTGGCCTGGTCGGCCGGGATCTGCACGGTCTGCAGCCACTTGCCGTTCAGGTAGCGGTAGAAATCGTTCTGCGGACGCACCGACGGATCGATGTACTGGGTGGCGATGCCGCTGGCCAGGGCCGGGCGGGAAGCCGGCGCCGACTTGGTGGATGCACCTTCGGCGGCGTGCGCGAAGCCGGCGATCAGCGCCAGGCTCAGGGCGCTCAGGGCGAGACGTTTCATGACAGGAGATCCCTTTCGATTGAAAAAAGGCCGCGGCATGCCGCGGCCCTTGACGTCGTCACGTGGACGAAACGATTACCAGATGATCACGCGATCCTGGGGCGCCAGGTACATCTTGTCGCCCTGCTTGACCTTGTAGGCTTCGTAGAAGCCCGGCTGGTTGCGCAGCGTGCCGTTGGCGCGGTACTGGCCCGGCGAGTGCGGGTCGGTCTTCACCTGGACGATCTGCTGCTGCTCGCGCATCTTCGAACGCCACACCTGGGCCCAGCCTGCGTACAGGCGCTGGTCGCCGGTCATGCCGTCGATCACCGGGGCCTTCTTGCCCTTCAGCGAGATGTGGTAGGCCTTGTAGGCGATCGCCAGACCCGAGTTGTCGGCGATGTTCTCGCCCAGGGTCAGCTCGCCGTTGACGTGGTAGCCCGGCAGCGGCTCGAAGGCATTGTACTGGTTGACCAGCGCGGTGGTCTTGGCCTTGAAGTTCTTGTGGTCCGAGGCGGTCCACCAGTCGCGTAGGTTGCCGTCGCCGTCGTATTGCGCGCCCTGGTCGTCGAAGCCGTGGCTGATCTCGTGGCCGATCACGGCGCCGATGCCGCCGTAGTTGACCGCGTCATCCGCGTTGGCGTCGAAGAACGGCGGCTGCAGGATCGCGGCCGGGAACACGATCTCGTTCATCTCCGGGTTGTAGTACGCGTTGATGGTCTGCGGCGTCATGCCCCACTCGTCGCGGTCGATCGGCTTGCCCAGCTTGTTGATCTCGTAGTCGGCGGCCCACACGCGCGAACGCATCACGTTGCCGACCAGGTCGTCACGCGAGACCTGCAGCGCCGAGTAGTCCTTCCACTTGTTCGGGTAGCCGATCTTCGGGTTGAACTTGGCCAGCTTGGCTTGCGCTTCCTTCTTGGTGGCCGGGCTCATCCAGTCGAGCTTGTCGATCGACTGTTTATAGGCGGCCAGCAGGTTCTTCACCAGCGCTTCCATGCGTGCTTTCTTCTCGGCCGAGAAGTACTGGGCCACGTACAGCTTGCCCAGCGACTCGCCCTGCGAACGCTCGACCGCGCCCACGCCACGCTTCCAGCGCGGTTCCTGCTCCTTCACGCCCGACAGGGTGCGGCCGTAGAAGTCGAAACGCTCGTCGACGAAGTTCTTCGACAGGAAGCTGCCGTAGGATTCGATCAGGTGCAGCGACAGGTAGGCCTTCCAGGTGTCGATCGGCGTCTTGTTGGCCACGTCCATGAAGGCCTTCAGGTAGGTCGGCTGGCCCACGATCACGTAGGTGGCCTTGCCGGACAGGCCGGTGGCGTCCAGCCAGGTCTTCCAGTCGAAGCCCGGGGCGACCGTGTTCAGGTCGGCCAGGTTGACCTTGTTGTAGGCCTTGATCGGGTCGCGCAGCTCGACCTTGGTCCACTGCACCCTGGCGATCTCGGTCTCGAAGTCGACGATGGCTTTCGCGTTGGCGGCGGCGTTCTTGTCGCCGGCCATGGCCAGCATCTTCTCGACGTGCTGCTGGTACTTGGCCTTGGTGTCGGCCAGCTTCTTGTCGTCGGCCTTCAGGTAGTAGTCGCGGTCCGGCATGCCCAGGCCGCCCTGGCCGATGTCGGCGACGTACTTGGTCGAATCCTTGTTGTCCTGGTGGATGCCGAAATCGAAGGGCACGCCGACGCCGATCTTGCCCAGGTGGGCCAGCAGGGCCGGCAGCTCGGACTTGTCCTTCAGCGCGGCGATCTTGTCCAGCTCGGGTTTCAGCGGGGTCGCGCCCAGCTGTTCGAGCCTGGCCTCGTCCATGAAGCTGGCGTAGAAGTCGCCGATGCGCTGTTCGTCGGTGCCCTTGGCGCCGGCCTTGGAGGCGACGTTTTCGATGATGCCGCGCAGCTGCGGCAGGGTGTTCTCGCGCAGCTCCATGAACGAACCCCAGCTCGACTTGTCGGACGGGATCTCGACGGTCTTCAGCCACTTGCCGTTCAGGTATTCGAAGAAATCGTCCTGCGGACGCACGGACGATTCGATGTATTGGGTGGCGATGCCGGCGCTCAGGGTCTGGCCCTTGGTGGCGGTGGCTTTCGCGGCAGCGGCGGCGCCACTGCCTTCTGCGTGGCTGACGCTGGCGATCAGGGCCAGGGTCAGGGCGCTCAACAGATACTGTTTCTTCATTCTTGCATCTCCCTCGGATTGTTATGGGTTACTGGGAGCCGGCGGGATCGCCGCCGGCCCATACATCAGCTTGAATGCGTGGTCCTTGGTATTACCAGATCGTGACGCGCTCTTCCGGCTTCAGGTACATCTTGTCGCCTTCCTTGACGCCAAAGGCTTCATAGAAGGCGGCCTGGTTGCGCAGGGTGCCGTTGGCGCGGAACTGGCCCGGCGAGTGCGGGTCGGTCTTGACCTGGTTGATCTGCGCCTCGTCGCGCATCTTCGAGCGCCACACCTGGCCGAAGCCCATGAAGAAACGCTGGTCGCCGGTCAGGCCGTCGATGGTCGGCGCCGGCTGGCCGTGCAGCGAGATCTTGTAGGCCTTGTAGGCGATGGCGAGACCGGAGTTGTCGCCGATGTTCTCGCCCAGGGTCAGCTCGCCGTTCACGTGGTAGCCCGGCACCGGCTCGAAGGCGTTGTACTGCTTGACCAGCATGTCGGTCTTGGCCTTGAAGCGGGCCTGGTCTTCCGCGGTCCACCAGTTGCGCAGGTTGCCGTCGCCGTCCGACTGCGAACCCTTGTCGTCGAAGCCGTGGCCGATCTCGTGGCCGATCACGGCGCCGATCGCGCCGTAGTTCACGGCGTCGTCGGCCGCCATGTTGAAGAACGGCGGCTGCAGGATCGCGGCCGGGAACACGATCTCGTTCAGGCGCGAGTTGTAGTAGGCGTTGATGGTCTGCGGCGTCATGCCCCATTCTTCGCGGTCGATCGGCTTGCCCAGCTTGTTGATGTTGCGGTTGTAGGCGAAGGTCGCGGTGCGCATCACGTTGCCGACCAGGTCATCCTTCTTGATGGTCAGCTTCGAGTAGTCGCGCCACTTGTTCGGGTAGCCGATCTTCGGGTTGAACTTGGCCAGCTTGGCCTGGGCTTCCTTCTTGGTTTCCGGGCCCATCCAGTCGAGGTTATTGATCGATTCCTTGTAGGCGGCCAGCACGTTCTTCACCAGCTCTTCCATGCGGGCCTTGCGCTCCGGCGGGAAGTACTGGGCGACGTATTCGCGGCCCACGGCTTCGCCCAGCGCGCCTTCGACGGTGCCGACGCCACGCTTCCAGCGCGGTTCCTGTTCCTTCACGCCCGACAGGGTCTTGCCGTAGAAGTCGAAGCGCTCGTCGACGAAGGCCTTCGACAGGTACGGCGAGAACTCGCGCAGCACCTGCCACTGGAAGTAGGCTTGCAGGGTGGCGAGGTCGGTCTTGTTCAGCACCTCATTGAAGCCGGTGATGTAGCTCGGCTGGCCGACGATCACGTAGTCGACCTTGTTGCCGATGCCCGCGGCGCCCAGCGCGGCCTTCCAGTCGTAGTCCGGGGCCAGCTTGGACAGCTCGTCCACGCTCATCTTGTTGTAGCTCTTGTTCGGATCGCGCAGCTCGACGCGGGTCCACTGCACCTTCGCCAGTTCGGTCTCGAAGGCGACGATGGCCTTGGCCTTGGCGGCGGCATCCTTGTCGCCGGCCAGGCTCAGGATGTTGGCGACGTGCTGCTCGTACTTGGCCTTGATGCCGGCCATGCGCTTGTCATCCATCTTCAGATAGTAGTCGCGGTCCGGCAGACCCAGGCCGCCCTGGCGGATGTAGGTCGCGTACTTGGTCGACTCCTTGGCATCCTGGGCCACGCCGATGCCGTAGGGATTGGCGACGCCGATCTGCGACAGGTGGGCCACCAGGGCCGGGATGCCCTTCTTGTCCTTCAGCGCGCGGATGCGCTGCAGCTCGCCGGCCAGTGGCTTGGTGCCGAGGGCGTCGAGCCTCTTCTCGTCCATGAAGCTGGTGTACAGGTCGCCGATCTTCTGCTCGTCGCTGCCGGCCTTCTTGCCCGGCTTCTTCTGGTCCGCTTCGATGATGCCGCGTACCTGGCCCTGGGTGTCGTCGCGCAGCTTGATGAAGGTGCCCCAGCTCGTGCGGTCCGACGGAATCTCGGTGGTCTGCAGCCACTTGCCGTTCAGGTGGCCGAAGAAATCGTCCTGGACGCGCACGCCCTGGTCGATGTACTGGGTCTCGATGCCGGAGGTCGTGCCCGCGGCAGCGGAGTGGACATTGTCGGCGGCGCTGGCGAAGGCGGCCAGCATCGACAGGGTCAGGGTGCTCAGAAGGTAACGTTTCACGAAGGTGTCCTTGGTTGCAGGGAAAAGAACGGCTTGTGGCCATCGGCAAATGTAACACAGCCCGGCTTGCCAAAACCGGGCGCTTGTCTGGCATTTACTACAGTTTCATTACTACAGTTTCATTTCATAGCGAATGCCGAATTGGGTATATGTATGTGCTCGCGTCGCCGCGCTCTGTACCAGCGAACCGGTGTCGAGGCTGCGCGCGGTGTCGTACAGGCGCGGGTCGAGGTTGTTGGCCGACAGGCGCAGCTGCGCGTTGGCCGGCAGCTTCCACAGGCCGTAGACGTCGAACTGGCGCTTGGTGCCGGTGGTCGCCGTCTCGTTGACCGTGGTCTGCACCAAGGTCTCCGGGGTCCAGTTCAGGCTGCCGCCCAGGGTCAGCGGCAAACCCTTCGCGCGGTAGTCCAGGCCCAGGTTGGCGGTCTGCTTCGGCTGCTGGTCGAGGCGGTTGTTCGGCCCCGGGATGCCGTCCACGCGCGACCAGAAGCGGCTGTAGTTCGAGCGCACGTCGATCAGCGGCGAGGCCGGCCACAGTTCCGTCAGCGGGAACTTGGCTTCCAGCTCGAGGCCGCTGGTCCGCGCCTTGCCGATGTTGATCGGCGTGGAGACCCAGCGCGACCCCGCCAGGACGGTCTGGCGGCGCATCAGGTCGTCGATGTTGCGGACAAAGCCGCTGGCCGACAGCAGGCCGCTCTTGCCCAGGTAGTGTTCGTAGGCGAGGTCCAGGCCGGTGGCCAGCTCCGGCTTCAGGTTCGGATTGCCGGTGCGGTCCGGACGGGTGGCGTCGTTGTAGGTCGAGATAGTCGGCACCGCGATCAGGTCGTTCAGCGCCGGCGCCTTGTAGCTGCGGGTGACGCTGCCGCGCAGCTGGTCTTTCTCATGGCCGGGGATGCGCCAGACGCCGTGCAGCACCGGGCTCCAGACCTTCGAGGTGTTCTTCACCTCTGCCCCACCGGTATCGCTGGTGACGCGGATCCCTTCCCAGCGCAAACCCAGATAGGTCGAGAACTGCGGCGTGACGTCCCACTCGTCCTGCACGAACATGGCCACGCGGCGCGACTGGGCCGACAGCGAGGCGCCGCCGTCGTCGAACAGGGCGGCGGAATCGCCGGCCGCCACGTGTTGCTGGCGGCGCTTGCTGGCTTCCAGGTCCCAGCCGGCCGCGAACAGGTGGCCCTGGCCCAGCGGACGGCTGAACTTGCCGCCGGTGTTGACGCCGCTGTCGCGGCTGCTGTCGCTGTCGATATAGCGGCGCAGCGCGCTGCCGCCGGCGTCGAAGGTATTGCGGGCGGTATCGCTGTCGTTGCGGCCGCCGGTGAAGCCGAACTTCACTTCCAGGCGGGCGCCGGCCTCGCCACGGTGCAGCCAGTTGCCGAAACCGCGCAGGAAGGCCGAATGCGACTGCGAATCCGAACGCTGGCGGGCGTACTCGGGCGCGACGCTCCCCACCGGCTGGTCCAGCAGGCTGTCGGCGCCGTTGCGGCTGCGGTTGGCGACGAAGAAGGGCTGGAAGGTCAGCGTATCGCTGTTGGCGAACTTGTAGGAAAAGCGCGGCGACAGGAAGAGGCCGTCGAAGACGCCGCCGCCCTCGTCGTGGATCTGCTGGCGGCGCTCGACCGTGCCGTCCTTGCGGGTGCTGAGGTTGAGCGTATCGCTTTCGTTGTGCGGACGGTTCTGCATCAGCGAACCGCTCATCATCCAGGTGAGCGCGCCGGACTTGCCCGGCATCGCCAGCGAGACGTTGGGACCATGCCGGCCCTGCTCGATATTGTCGGCCAGGCGCAGCTGCACGTCCTTCTGCTGGTAGCCTTCGCGCAGGATGATGTTGATGGTGCCGGCGATCGCCTGGGTGCTGTGCTCGGCCACCGGGCCGCGGATCACTTCGATGCGTTCGACCTGGTCCGGCGACAGCGACTCCAGCGAAAAGCCCGGCGGCGGACGCTCGCCGTTGACCAGCATCTGGGTATAGCCATTGCCCATGCCGCGCATGCGCACCCCGCCGCCGCCGCGTCCCGGCGCGCCGCCGATGGTCACGCCGGGCAGGCGCTTCAATACTTCGCTGACACTGGTGTCGCCGTTGCGCTCGAGTTCCTCGCGGCCGAACACCATCTTGGCGGCGGTCGAGATGCGGCGCGCATCAAGGTCGTCGGCGCGCGCGCCGCTGACGGTCACCTGCTGGATCCTGGGTGCGGCCGGCACGGCCTTGTCGGTCTGGGTGGGAGTCGGTTCGGCGGCGGAGGCCGTTGCCTGGTCACTGCTTTGGGGAAGGGCCCATGCGTGTCCCGCCGTGCCCAGCAAGGCCAGGCAGGCCATCGGGATCAGTTTGCTCATGCTTGACGTTATTATCGGTTGCCCGGACTGTTGCCATCCGGTTAAACCAATTCTAGCCTTTAAGCATAGCCAAAATTGCGATCAGGCAGCCGTTGTTACTTTACGATACATAGCGAACAAGCAAGTCCCTCAAAAAAGCAACCGCTTCCTAGCCGCCGATGTTGATGCTGCCGCCACCCGGTCCGCCCATGCCGCCGCCGCCCATGCCGCCGCGGCCATGACCGCCCATCCCGCGGCCGCCACGCTCTCCTCCGCGCTCGCCGCCGCGTTCTCCGGCGGGGCGCCCTTCCGGCACCACCCGCATCAGCTGTTCGTTCACCAGGGTCG
The DNA here is from genome assembly GCF_056399645.1 of Massilia sp. 01N417. NCBI lineage: Bacteria > Pseudomonadati > Pseudomonadota > Betaproteobacteria > Burkholderiales > Oxalobacteraceae > Massilia > Massilia sp. 01N417. The sequence continues at coordinate 182,262 of NZ_JBFTRS010000002.1, forward strand.
CGACCTGGCGCCGCTGGGCGTCGTCGAGGGCGTCGTTCAGGCCCAGCCACAGTTCGCGCAGCTGCCTGTCTTCCTGGACGGCGATCGCGCTCTCCGCTTCCACCAGGGCGTTCAGTTGACGCAGCTCGACGTCCGGCTTGGCCAGCAGGGTCTTGGCCTGTTCCTGCAGCGCCTCGCGGCGGTGCTGGCGCTCGCGCAGCACCGCGCGCGAACGGCTCTCGACCTGCTGCCACAGGGTCTGCTGGTTGGCGTTCAGGTTCAGCGACTTCTTGAACTCGGAGGCCATCGGCACCAGGTCTTCGGCGCGCAAGTCCATCAGCGGAACGGCAAGGCTGGCTCCCGCCGATCCGAGGGCAAGCGCAAACAGGCAGGCGCGGGCGAATCGGGCGGGCATCCGGATGGTCGTACGCATCGTCATTTGATGAGGCTCCTGGGCATAAAAAAACCCACGGGGGAAACCGTGGGTAAAGACCACTTCAAGAGTGGAGAGAGAGAAAAACTGATAAGAACTATAGGCTCGGCCCTCCCCGCTCGTTTGGACTCTTACAATTACTTACCGGGTGGAAGCTTGGGCATACAAGGATTTACAAGTTCCCCGAAGTCGTAAAGACAAAAACGCCGTTCGTGCTTTCGCAGGAACGGCGTTTTGAAGCTGACGGGTAATCGAGCGATCGATTATCGCTGCAGCTGCCTGCGCTCCGGAATCAGGTCCTGCGCGTCACCCAGGTTGTCCTTGTAGGAGTCGAAGATCTTGGCCAGCGCGTCGCGCATATTGACCTGCGGGGCCCAGCCCAGTTCCGAGACCGTGTTCTCGATCTTTGGCACGCGGTTCTGCACGTCCTGGTAGCCGGTGCCGTAGTAGGCGCCCGAGCTGGTCTCGACCAGTTTCACTTCCTTGGCGGTATCGCGGTATTCCGGATACTCGGCGGCCAGTTCCAGCATCATGTGGGCCAGTTCGCGGATCGAATAATTATTCGACGGGTTGCCGATGTTGTAGATCTTGCCGCTGGCCTTGCCGTCCTTGTTCTCGATGATGCGCATCAGCGCCTCGATGCCGTCGTCGACATAGGTGAAGGAGCGCTTCTGGGCGCCGCCGTCCACCAGCTGGATCGGTTCGCCGCGCACGATGTGGCCCAGGAACTGGGTCAGCACGCGCGATGAGCCTTCCTTCGGCGTGTGGATCGAATCCAGGCCGGCGCCGATCCAGTTGAAGGGGCGGAACAGGGTGAAATTCAAACCTTCCATGCCGTAGCCCCAGATCACGCGATCCATCAGCTGTTTCGAGCAGGCGTAAATCCAGCGCGGCTTGTTGATCGGGCCGTAGACCAGCTCCGAGTTCTCCGGATCGAATTCCTCGTCGTGGCACATGCCGTACACTTCCGAGGTCGACGGGAACACCAGGTGCTTTTTATATTTGGCGGCCGAGCGTACGATCGGCAGGTTGGCTTCGAAATCGAGTTCGAACACGCGCAGCGGCGCCTGGACATAGGTCGATGGGGTCGCGATGGCGACCAGCGGCAGGATCACGTCGCATTTCTTGACGTGGTACTCGACCCATTCCTTGTTGATCGTGATGTCGCCTTCGAAGAAATGCATGCGTGGATGACCGAGCAGTTCCGTGATGCGGTCCGTGCTCATGTCCATGCCGTAGACTTCCCAGTCGGTGGTCTCGAGGATGCGCTTGGACAGGTGGTGGCCGATGAAACCGTTGACGCCGAGAATGAGAACTTTCTTCATTTTTAAATAAGCAACATATGCACGTGAACGGGCGATTATACCATCGGGTAGGACCGAGCAAGCACGCTGAAGACCTTATCGGAACGCCATCATCAGGGTATAGGGGACGGATGCATGCGAAGTCCGGATATCAGTGTTGTAAGTTCGACTCTGCTTTAAATATTTTTCCGTCCAATGGCTGCGACGAGCATGGTATTATGTCAATCATCTTTTTAAAAAGACAACACTTACTAACAGACTGGCGGATCCGAAAAACATATTTTGCTAAACAAGCCGCACCAAATCCGTTTTTCTTTGCATGCCGCTGTTGCCGATGCGCAGGTTCGAGACAAGAAATAACAAATTAAAAATGCAGTCCACTTCTCCTAAATATACCAGAAGCATAGCTCTTCCTTTAACCATTGGCATTATCGCCAGCATCGGCTGGTTCTTGCTGACTTGGCGATATGGTTTAGATTTCGCTGACGAAGGTTATTATTGGTACGGGGCACAACGCACACTTCATGGTGAAGTGCCGATGCGTGATTTCATGGCTTATGACATTGGACGTTACCTTTGGAGCGCGGCGTTCATGCATGTTCTGGGTAGTGATGGAATTCTGGCGGCTCGCATTAGCGCCCTAGTGTTTCAGACCATGGCTGTTTGCATTGGCGTAGTACTTCTCTGGCGTGTCTCAGGAACTTCGAAGTTCGGACTAAAAGCACTTCTTCTGGTGTTTGCAGCTCTGGTTTTCAATCTGTGGGCCTCTCCCTACTATAAGGTTTTTGATTACGGCACCAGTATCCTGATCGTCGCTATATTGGTTCTGATATTGGAATCAAGCACAGGAAGAACATGGTTTTTTGGCGGCGTCATGCTCGGTCTTTCAGCCATCATGGGCCGTAACCACGGGGTGTACGGAATCCTCGCCACTGTACTTGCGGTACTCTATTTGCTGATATGTGGACAACGACTTGCCCAGCTCATGAAGCTCTCCGGGTTTTTCGTCCTAGGAATAGTCGTAGGCTTCAGCCCCACATTACTACTGGCCGGACTCATCCCCGGCTTTACCGATGCCTTCGTCGCTAGCTTGATTGATCTGGTTCAGAGCGGTGCAACGAATATTCCGCTGGTGGTACCGTGGCCGTGGAATGTTGCACCTGGATTGGGTATTTTAGTTTCGACAATGGAAATTTTGAAAGGATTATTGTTTGTTGGGCTTCTGCTTGCGCCACTCTTGACCTTCATAGTTCTGGTGAAAAATCGTCGCACCGAGTTGCCTCGATCGCAGGCGCTGTTGGCGGCTGCAGCCTTCACGGGGCTTGCCTATTCGCATTATGCTTACTCACGCGCTGACATCACCCATTTGGCTCTAGCCATTTTTCCCTTATTGATAATTCTGCTTCTTACCGGTGAGGCAATTCGCCGACCGGTTATTCTCGCGGCGAGCCTCCTTCTGATATCGACCATTGTACTCGCGCAAAAAAACCTATTCTTTGCCAACAAGATTTTAGGAAAGCCACTGGACGCCATCGAAATTACCGGCAGCAAAGTATATGTTGCCCCATATTTTAATAAACTGACAAAGGAAATGAAGGACGCATTAAGATCCGATTTGTTAAATGGCTCCGAATCCAGCCCAAACGCTGACTTTCTCGCTATTCCAAATTTTCCAACGCTATATGCGATGGAGAAAAAAAAGATGCCAATATGGGAAATATATGCATTGTGGCCCAGAAAACCTGATTTCGAAAAAACTGAAATAGCGCGTTTGAATATTGCCAAGCCCGGTGTCGTCATTCTGTCGAACCATGCTCTCGACGGCAGGGAAGACATGCGTTATAGCCTGACGCATCCGCTCATGTATGCATGGATCAATGAAAATTATCAAAAAGTTGCAACTGAGCATCTAGCCAAGGCTGAACTCGATGTGTACGTGCGAAAGAATGCCAATTAAGACGGCCGCGCGATCGATGTTTGCGGCAAAAATGAAAAGAAACCAATTTAATAACGATTTACCAAGCCAATCGACCGTCACTATAAAGGGGAAGTCATGACCGTATCAGCGAACGAACGGTATTTCAGCGAGGCCGAGCTTCAAGCAATGAATTTCAGGAAGCTCGGCCTCGGTGTCAAAATCAGCCGTGTTGCACGGTTGTACGAGCCGAAATATATGTCGATTGGGGATTATTCGATGATCGACGATTTTTGTATTCTCTCAGGAAATATTACTATTGGCCGGAATGTACATATAGCGCATGGCTGCCGAGTTATCGCCGGAATCGAAGGGGTTGAAATGGCAGACTTCTCGGGTTTGGCGTTCGGGGTGACCATATTTGCACAGTCGGATGACTATTCGGGCAATGCACTCACCAACCCGACCGTTCCGATGCAGTTTCGAAAGATACAACGTGCCCGCGTAACACTCGGGCGTCATGTAATTGTCGGCACTGGCAGCGTGGTACTGCCCGGGGTCGAGCTCGCAGAAGGCACCTCCATCGGCGCATGCAGTATGGTGACGAAATCGACACTCCCATGGTCAATTTATTTTGGCGTACCTGCAAAGCGGCTAAAGGCGCGTAGTCAGGACATGCTTGGGCTGGAGGCTCAGTACTTACAGACAAACATGCAGCCCGCCGCTATTCCTTGATAATTTTGAAATCACCGCCTCAGATGGCTAGGCGATGATTCTCATAATATTGTAGATTCCAGTAGAGCTACCCTATACCATCGCCTTCAGAACAGCTTCGATAACCGTTTCCTGAAATGACTCGACACCGACCCACAGAGGCAGGCGAATGAGGCGGTCGCTAAGCTCATCAGTCAAGTGCAATGGTCCTTCGCTGCGCGATACTTTTCTCCCGAACGGCGAGGAATGCAAAGGCACATAGTGAAACACGGCATGGACACCTAGAGCCTTCAAATCAGCAATCACTTGCGTCCGCTTTTCCAAGTTTGGTAGAAGAAGGTAATACATGTGTGCATTATGAACTACATCGGCTGGTACGAAAGGACGGCGTAACCGGCCTTCGGCAGCCAACGGCGCGAACGCCTCATGATAGCGACTCCAGGCATCAAGGCGATGTCTCGTAATTGAATCCGCCTCTTCCATCTGCGCCCACAGAAACGCCGATATCAACTCTCCCGGCAAATAGGAAGACCCGAAATCCGCCCATGTATACTTGTCTATCTGACCGCGAAAGAATTGGCTTCGGTTTGTGCCTTTTTCGCGAATGATCTCGGCACGCTCTACAAATTTCACATCATTGACGAGTAGCGCACCTCCCTCACCGGATATGATGTTCTTAGTCTCGTGAAAGGAATAGGTACCCATATGACCGATACTTCCTAGAGCTCGACCTTTATAGCTTGCCATGACTCCCTGTGCAGCATCTTCTATGACAAGAAGGTCATGGCGAAGAGCAATGTCCATGATCGTGTCCATCTCGCAGGCGACTCCCGCATAATGCACAGGCACAATCGCCTTGGTGCGTGGGGTAATTGCCGCCTCAATCTTTTTTTCATCGATATTGAGGGTATCCGGGCGAATATCCACGAACACCGGTACCGCCCCGCGGAGTACGAAAGCATTGGCAGTCGAGACAAATGTGTAAGAAGGCATGATGACTTCATCGCCGGGACCAATGTCTGCCAGCATCGCAGCCATCTCAAGAGCAGCCGTGCATGAATGAGTCAACAATACACGTGCCGATCCGGTACGGCTTTCCAGCCACCCTGCGCATCGTTTGGTAAAGCTACCGTCACCCGCCAGATGCCCGTTCGCGTGCGCTTGTGCAATATACCAAAGTTCTTTGCCGGTCATGTATGGCTTATTGAAGGGTATCGTCATGATGTCTTCTCCGCTTGAAATGGGGGTTTTGAATGCCGCTGAAATACCCAGAATTTTTGCAGCGAAAATGTAAACAGGGCGACAACTATTATCATCATCCCTTGTACCAAGTAATGTGGAAAGTGTGCATGCTCAACCAGAACAACGAGGGCCAGGAGATTGAGAAGGTAACCTAATCCATATGTAGCCAGATAACGCCAAACGAGCCTGCGGCCGTCGTCCTTGTACTCAAACGACCAGCGCTTATTGAAGAAAAATGTCTGGCACGTGCCAATCAGGAAAAGCGCGCTCATGGCCGTCTTCGGTCCCATTCCAAACCAGGTCAACAATAAGTACCATCCAAATCCAACCGAGTTTGACAGAACACCTACGATAGAAAAGCGAAGAGCTTGGCGCAATGTTGTATTCATGCGGTCTTGACCTGATTCCGCCAGCCCCAGATATAATTTGGCGCTTCGACTCCAAGGTTGAACAAAACATCGAGTACGCTGACGCCATGTTCGAATGGGAGTTCGCTTTGCGGATAGACAGGATAGCCGGAATAATCCTTCCATTCAAGCAAAACGCCGATATCGGCAAATCGCGAATGGTCAATGTAATTTTTCCCCGCAGGTCCGGAAAGATAACAGTCCGCTCCGGTTTTTTTCACTAAGTCCAGTAATCTTTCCAGACGATTCCCATCTAAGTTGAAATTTCGGGAATCGTCAAAATTCGTTTTGATTCCCAACAGCTCGCTCGCGATACTCCTGATCATATATTGATTCAATAACGACAAATTTTCCCATTTGCGAGAGCAGTAGATATCTTCGAAAAATGACCGGTAATACGTGAAGAAAGGAGCACGTTGATAGGTTTGTCGAATCGTTTCCCAATGACTATGTTGCCATCGAGCATCTGTCAACATCACGTCGCAAATCAATCTGTTCAAATTAGTACCGACGGGAATAGTAAGCCACTTTGGCCCGCTGGCAGTCATTATTTTGTTGCGATTTCGCCAATCGTTTTTCGTGTACTGAACGTCATCGTAAAAGATGAATAGATCGGCGTCGTGAATCAGATCGAAATACCCTTTCCAAGGTATATAGTTCGACTGAAGGATGACTACTTTTTTCAATTGATAGCCTTACTGTAACCGAGTGGCACTAATAACGACCAAAGCTTGAGTTTTTCACATTGCCAGGTCAGCGCCGATAGATGTCTTTGACAATATAAGTTGGCCGGTTTTGCACTTGTGTAAAAACCTTTCCAAGATAAATTCCAATGATTCCCATCGCAGTCGTCAAGATCCCCAGACTTAATGACGTCAATGCCATCATTGAGGTAAATCCGAGCATTGTGTCATTGAAAATGATTTTACGAATGACCAGATAGAAGAGATAAGCGAAACTTAACATCATAATAAACATGCCGACATTGAACATCCACACGAGCGGCAAGGCAGAAAACGAGCTAACCGCGTTCACCATGAGATTTACGCGGCGAAGTAAGGTATAACTGCTTTTGCCATCTCGTTGTTTCTTCTTGAGCGGCAAACCTATTTGCTCGAACCCTACCCAACTCATCATGCCGCCCATGAACAGATTACGATCACCTAACTGCAGTAATGCGTCGACATAACGACGGGTCATAATTCTCTCAGTCGCGATATTTTCTGGAATCTTAATATCACTCATGAGATTAAACGCTTTGTAGAAAAACCCACCGCTCAGCTTTTCGAAAATCCCGCCTTTGCGCGCTTCTTGATACCCATACACCATGTCGCATCCGGTCGCCTCACGTTTGATTTTAAAATCATGCAAAACAAGCGGAGACACCTCCAGATCACAATCAATCAGAAATACGAGCTCGCCGCGTGCATGACGCAATCCTGCCTGCATGGCGAAATGATGACCAAAGTTGCGAGATAAATCGACAACCACCAGCTCGGGAAGGTTTTTCCGATAATCAAGAGCGAATTGAACGGAACCATCTGGCGAGCCATCGTTGACTAAAACTATTTCGAAGTTCGCGCACTGAGCAGCTTCTAAAGCGCTACGGCATTGCTCTAAAAATTGCGGCAGAAACTTTTCAGATCGATACATTGTGCTGACAATGCTAATTTCGGGCAAAACTGGTGTATTCGACGGCGTGTCGGTCATTTCATTTCCTAATCATCCAAAACAGAAGATAACCTGTGCATTCAGCACAGCAACAGAAATCATTCACAGCGACTTGGCACGCACGCCTGGAGTGCGCTCGCAACTATTTACAAATCTACAAACTGCTACGTATACCTTATCAATTTGAAGAAAAAATGTTAAAACGGAATAGGGCCAATATTGCTTTCATGACGTTGTTGACCAGATTTTACATACATTCATGCAAACTTAGAAGAAAATCAAGACCCTAGTTCATTCTTTACAACAGATAATGAGCGGATCGCTACCATTAATTCTTGAAGATATCGTACATGCCTGGAAGGCAGCAATTTGTTTCTTATAGGCATCTATCGCGAGTGTTCTTGAGAATACATGCGCTCGCTCTGCAGCGGATATACTTTCAACGTCGATGTATTTGTTTGCGAAGGACCGACAGCACATGGGCTCGAAAATCAAGCACTCCGCCCTCCTCACCCTGGGTGCCATCCTCGGCGTCGCCGTCACCATGCAATTTTCCGCGCTGGCCCAGAAGACGGTGGAGAACGGCATCCCCATCGACAGCCTGCGCCAGCTCGCCGACACCTACAGCCTGATCAAGTCGGCCTACGTCGAACCGGTCGAGGACCGCAAGCTGCTGACCCAGGCCACGGCCGGCATGGTGGCCGCGCTCGACCCGCATTCCGCCTACCTCGACCGCAAGGCCTACCGCGAACTGCGCGAAGGCACCGAGGGCCGCTTCGTCGGCCTGGGCATCGAGATCGGCCAGGCCGACGACGGCAACATCAGGATCGTGTCCCCGATCGAGGATTCGCCGGCCTGGCGCGCCGGCATCAAGGCCGGCGACGTCATTTCCCGCATCGACGGCGCACTCGTGAAGAACATGGAACTCGACGACGCGATCAAGCGCATGCGCGGCGAGCCGCACACCAAGGTCGTGCTGACCATCGTGCGCGAAGGCGAAGCCGCGCCGCTGGAGATCGCGGTCGTGCGCGACGAGATCGTGCAGAAGAGCGTCAAGGGCAGGATCGTGGCGCCCGGTTATGCCTGGGTGCGGATCTCGCAGTTCCAGGAACCGACCGTGAACGACCTGGCCGCCAGGCTGGCCGCGCTGGCGCGCGAGGAACCGAACCTGAAAGGCCTGGTGCTGGACCTGCGCAACGACCCGGGCGGCCTGCTGCAGGGTGCGATCGGCAGCGCCGCCGCCTTCCTCCCGGCCGGGGCCGAGATCGTCTCGACCAACGGCCAGCTCGAGGAATCGAAGGCCCGTTTCTACGGCCGTCCCGAATACTATATGCTGGCCCGCGGCGAAGATCCGCTGAAACAGGTGCCGTCGCTGTTCAAGACCATCCCGATGGTGGTGCTGGTGAATACCGGCTCGGCCTCGGCCTCGGAAATCGTGGCCGGCGCCCTGCAGGACCACAAGCGCGCGGCCATCGTCGGCAGCCCGACCTTCGGCAAGGGCTCGGTGCAGACGATCCGCCCGCTGCCGGGCGAGACCGCGGTGAAGCTGACCACGGCCCGCTACTACACGCCGAGCGGCCGCTCGATCCAGGCGCGCGGCGTGCTGCCCGACTTCCCGGTCGACGAAAACGCCGACGGCGACGGCCTGAACGCCCTGCGCATGCGCGAAGCCGACCTCCAGCGCCATCTGTCGAACGACCGCGACCGCGAAGAAGCCACGCGCAAGGACGATATCGAGGAACAGATGCGGATCCTGGCCGCCGAGCGCCACCGCAAGCCGCTCGAATTCGGCAGCGCCGCCGACTTCCAGCTGGCCCAGGCCCTGCGCCACCTGCAGGGCCTGCCGGTGCAGCTGTCGAAGCGCGCGGGCAGCGGCGACACGCCGGGACCGCTGGCGCAGCAGGCGCACTGAAGAGCGGCTAACGAAACCTGCAGGGCAAGGCGCATCGTCGAAGACAGTACTTTGGTACGGCGAGACGTGCAACGCTGCCATGCGGGTTTTGTTAGCCGCTCGAAGCACTTTTGATGCAAGTACAGGCCGTTCCCACGGTCTGTACGATTGTGTAGAATCGGCAGATTCGCGGGAAGTTTCTCCCCGTTACCACCTTGGAAAGCCAATCATGAAACCTGTCGTCATCAGCGGCACCGGCCTGTTCACGCCACCGAATTCGATCTCCAACGACGAGCTGGTGACGGCCTTCAATGCCTACGTCGAATTGTTCAATGCCGAGAACGCGGAAAAAATCGCGGCCGGCGAAGTCACCGCCCTCGAGGCGTCCAGCAGCGCTTTCATCGAAAAAGCGTCCGGCATCAAGTCGCGCTACGTGATGGAAAAGGCCGGCATCCTCGATCCGAAGCACATGACCCCGCGCATCAAGGAACGCGCCGACGAGGAACTGTCGCTGCAGGCCGAAATCTGCGTCGCCGCCGCGCGCCAGGCCCTGGCGCGCGCCAACCGCACCCCGGCCGACATCGACATGGTGCTGGTCGCCGCCAGCAATATGCAGCGTGCATATCCGGCGATGGCGGTCGAGGTCCAGGATGCCCTCGGCATCGACGGCTTCGGCTTCGACATGAACGTGGCCTGCTCCTCGGCCACCTTCGCGATCCAGACCGCGGCCGGCGCCGTGCAGACCGGCCAGGCGCGCGCCGTGCTGGTGCTGAACCCGGAAATCACCAGCGCCCACCTGAATTTCCGCGACCGCGACAGCCACTTCATCTTCGGCGACGCCTGCACCGCGATGGTCATCGAAGCGCTTGATACCGCCACCAGCGAGCACCAGTTCGAGATCCTCGATTCGAAGCTGAAGACCAAGTTCTCGAACAATATCCGCAACAACTACGGCTTCATGAACCGCTTCGACGAAGCCGGCATCGGCCAGCCGGACAAGCTGTTCCGCCAGCAGGGCCGCAAGGTGTTCAAGGAAGTCTGCCCGATGGCCGCCGAAACGATCCGCAACACGGTGCAAGGCGCCGGCCTGAAGATCGAAGACATCTCCCGTTTCTGGCTGCACCAGGCCAACCTGAACATGAACCAGCTGATCGTGCGCATGCTGCTCGAGCGCGACGCCACCCCGGAAGAAGCGCCGGTGATCCTGGACCGCTACGCCAATACCTCCTCGGCCGGTTCCATCATCGCCTTCCACAGCTACCAGGACGACCTGCCGTCCGGCAGCAATGGCGTGATCTGCTCCTTCGGCGCCGGTTATTCGATCGGCTGCGTGGTGGTGCGCAAAAAATAAAGCGCCCAAAACTCAACAGTAACCAAGATTCTTGATAACAAAAAGAATCTTGGTAGTTCCAGTCCTACAAAGCCGCCCTCCCGATTCCTCTGGAATACGGCCTTCCCGGCGCGCATGATCTTCCTGACAGCGCATCAGCATGCGCAGCACCTGAGGAGGATCAATATGACTAAGCAAAAAGGACCGGACAGCGTCCGCGCCCGCGGTATCGCCAAGGAAAAAACCGTCCCCGTTGCGAACGGCAGCCAGCAGCCGCGGGCGCCGGGCTGGGTCGCGCCGGGTGGTGCCAACGTGCAGTCGGCGAATATCGAACAGCAAGGCGCGGCCCTGCGCTCGCGCGGTTCGCTGCAGGGCAATGGCGTCGGCGACCAGAATGTCGGCAGCCAGCGCGGCGGCGGTGGCGCCCAGCAGGCCGGCTGGAGCGCACGCCAGAGCGCCCAGCGCATGCAGGCGCGCGGCGAGGAAGACCGCCTGAACGCCTCGCGCCAGTCGGGCTACGGCGGCATGGAACAGAAGCAGGCGAGCGCATCGGGTTCGATGCAGAGCGAGCAGAAGCCTTCGGATTACACCAGCAAGAAGAGCAAGAAAGGCAGCAGCGGAGCGGGACACTGAGCGGCCCCTATCCTTGACGACAGCACGGCCGGGTGAAAATTCTTACCTGGCCGCCGCCCACAGCAGCGACAGTCCCGACGACAGCATCAAGCCGTCGACCAGCATCCTGAAGGTCGCCGGCTGCATCCTCAATACCACGGACCTGGCAAAAAACGATCCCGTCATCAGCGCCGTCCCGGCAATCAGGCCTTTCGCCACCACATCGGCCGGCAGCGCCCCGAACTCCTTGAAGGCCGTGATCTTGGACGCATACACGGCCAGCGAAGCGGCCGCCTCGGTCGCCAGGAAGGCGCCCCGCTCCAGGCCGTAAGAGGTAAACACCGGCACCGTGATCGGGCCGGTCGAGACGACGATGCCCGTCAGGAACCCGACCGGACCGCCGATCAGCGCCAGATGCCACAGGCTGAACTTGATCGAGCGGCGCGCCAGCCAGCGCCGCGCCGGCACCATCGCGATGAAAAACAGGCCGAGCACGATGTCGACCGCATGCGCCGGCAGCGCCAGCAAGGTGCGTACGCCCAGCGCCGCCCCCGGCACCGCGGTCGCGCAATAGGCGGCGCAGGCCCGCCAGTCGATCTCGCGGCGCCAGGCCAGCACCTTGCCGAGATTGCCCATCACCGCGCCGATGGCCATGATCGGCACCGCCTGCAGCGGCCCGAAGAAGATGACGAGGACCGGCATCAGCATCATCGACGATCCGGTGCCCACGATGCCGCTCACCATCCCGGCCGCCACGCCGACGAACAGCACCAGCAGCCAGGCCATCGACATGCCGTCCATTACAAACTCGCCGCCAGTTCCGCCCCTTCGCGGATGGCCCGCTTCGCATCCAGCTCGGCCGCCAGCGCGGCGCCACCGATCTTGTGGAAGCGCGGTCCAGCCTTCGGCTCATCCGAAGGCATGAGTTCCGCCAGGCTCTCCTGGCCGGCGCAGATGACCACGTTGTCCACTTCCAGCAGCTTGCGCTCGCCGCCGACCGTGATGTGCAGGCCGGCGTCGTCGATGCGCTCGTACTGCACGCCCGCCATCATCGTCACGCCGTTGCGCACCAGGGTGGCGCGGTGCACCCAGCCCGAGGTCTTGCCGAGACCCGCGCCCGGCCGCGTGGTCTTGCGCTGCAGGAGCCAGATGCTGCGCAGCGGCGTCGGCTGGTCGGCTTCGGCCAGGCCGCCCGGCGTGCCGACCTTCGGATCGACGCCCCATTCCCCCATCCATTTCGCCACCGGCAGCGGCAGCGCCTCGCGCGGGTCGTGCAGCAGGAACTCCGCGGTATCGAAGCCGATGCCGCCGGCGCCGATGATCGCCACCCGCTTGCCGACCGGCGCGCCGCCGCGCAGCACGTCCAGGTAAGACAGCACCTTCGGATGATCGATGCCTTCGATGCGCGGCATGCGTACGCTGACGCCGGTGGCCACGATCACCTCGTCGTAGCCGGCGGCGACCAGTTCGTCGCGCGTGACGCGCCGGCCCAGGCGCAACCGCACGCCGGTCAGTTCCAGCTTGCGGCCGAAGTAGCGGATGGTCTCCGCGAACTCCTCCTTGCCGGGGATGCGCATCGCCACCTTGAACTGGCCGCCGATGCTGTCGCTCGCATCGAACAGGGTCACCTCGTGGCCGCGCTCGGCGGCGACGGTGGCCGCCGACAGCCCGGCCGGTCCGGCGCCGACCACGGCGACGCGGCGCTTGCGCGCGGCCGGGCGGTACACCAGCTCGGTCTCGTGGCAGGCGCGCGGATTCACCAGGCAGGTGGCGCGCTTGTTCGCGAAGGTGTGGTCGAGGCAGGCCTGGTTGCAGGCGATGCAGGTATTGATCTCGTCGCTGCGCCCGGACGCCGCCTTGGCGACCCAATCCGGATCGGCCAGGAAGGGCCGCGCCATCGACACCAGGTCGGCGTCGCCGCGCGCCAGCAGGTTCTCGGCATCGAACGGCATGTTGATGCGGTTCGATGCCACCACCGGGATGCCGACCTCCTTGCGCAGCCGCCCCGCCACCTCGGCGAAGGCCGCGCGCGGCACCGAGGTGACGATGGTGGGAATGCGCGCCTCGTGCCAGCCGTAGCCGGTGTTCAGGATGGTCGCGCCGGCCTGCTGCAGCGCCTTCGCCACCGTCACGACTTCATCCCAGGTATTGCCGCCCTCGACCAGGTCGAGCACCGAGTGCCGGTACATGATGATGAAGTCGCGGCCGACGGCTTCGCGGATGCGGCGCACCACCTCCACCGGGAGACGCATGCGGTTTTCGATCGGACCGCCCCAGCGGTCCTGGCGGCGGTTCGTGCGCGCGCACAGGAACTGGTTCAGCAGATAACCCTCGCTGCCCATCACTTCGACGCCGTCGTAGCCGGCCTGCTTGGCCAGCTTGGCGCAGCGGACATAGGCCCTGATCGTCGATTCGATCCCGCTTTCCGTCAGCGCGCGCGGGCGGAACGGAGAAATTGGCGACTTCTGCGGCGAGGCCGACACCACCAGAGGCTGGTAGCCGTAGCGGCCCGCGTGCAGGATCTGCAGCAGGATCTTGCCGCCCTCCTCGTGCACGGCGCGGGTGACGCGGCGGTGGTTCGGCACGTCGCCGAGGAAATTGAGGGTGCCGCCGAAAGGCAGCAGCCAGCCCTGGCGGTTCGGCGAGATGCCGCCGGTGACGATCAGCCCGGCCCCGCCACGCGCCCGCTCGCGGTAGAAGGCCGCCAGCTTGCCGTAGTGGTAGAAGCGGTCTTCGAGCCCGGTGTGCATCGAGCCCATGATCACGCGGTTCTTCAGCGTGGTGAAGCCGAGGTCGAGGGGGGCGAGGAGATGGGGGTAGGTGGTGGTGGGGATGGGTGCGTTCATCCAGCCATTACAACGGTTTTTCTTGGAGTTGTGGCACTAAAAAGAAGCATCGAGAAACCGTAGCGAGCGCAAGGCTGGGTGGCCGAGAAGCGCAGTAGGTTTATCGATGCTTCATCACCTCAAACCGGATAACTCTCCGGCGACCGCAACTCCGCAAACTGCTCGATGCTGCCGATCCGCACCGTCACCGGATTCAGGCTGGCCTGCGGCGACATCGAGCGCCAGGCGAACTTCCACTCCTTCTCGATGGCCTCGGCCGCGGACTTGCTGAAGGCCAGGCCCAGGCGCGAGCGCACGCCGTATTCGACCGGGCCGTCGATGCCGGCCCAGTTGGGCAGCGTGCGCTGGACCGCGCGGTGCAGGCGTTCGCCGAATTCCTCGGTGTTGTGGATGACCAGGCAGGCGTCGGCCGGGCCGAGTACGTCGAACAGCTGCTTGTCCCAGACCTGGGAGAAGGACAGGGTCAGGAAACCGTTCGCCGGCAGCAGGCGGAACTGGCCGGCGCTGAGCGCCTGCTCCAGTTCGGTACGCATGCCGTAGCGATGCAGGGTGGGGGGACGTTGGTAGTCGTGCATGGATGACGCTTTCTATCGTGGAGGCTGCGGCGCGGTGTCATGCAGGTGCATGCGCATGTAGCGGAACGAGAGGAACACCTCGCGCAGCAGGAAAATGAAACTGGCGATCAGGGCCACCATCGCCAGCACGAACATGCCGGCGATGTAGCGGTCGAGCGGCAGGTTGGCCGTATCGTCCAGGAACAGGAAAGAGATGATCACGCAGATCAGCAGGCCGCAGGCGGTGCTGGCGGTCAGCGCGTAGTTGATCAGTTTCCAGCGCGCATACAGCACATCGAGCTCTTCATGGCACTCGGCACTGGGCGCCGTGCGCAGCTCTTCCTTGAGCACGCGGGCGCGGTCGATGATGCGCGCCAGGCGGTTCATCAGCACGGTCAGCTTGGTGGCCACGCCGGTGAGCAGGAACACGGGCGCGATGGCAAGCTGGATCACGTGACCGATGTCTTGGGTCTGGATATTCATTCGTCGCGGGCCTCGGGATCAATCGCGTTCGAAGCGGCCGTGGCGCTTGAACTGTTCGGTGGCGGCGACCAGGGCGCGCGCGATGCCGTGCTCCAGCGCGCCGTGGCCGGCGTCCGCGATCATGCGCAGGCGCGAGCCGGGCCAGGCCTGGTGCAGGCGGTAGGCCGACAGCGGCGGACAGATCACGTCGTAGCGGCCCTGCACGATCACGGCCGGCAGGTGGGCGATCCGGCCGAGGTCGCGGACCAGCTGGTCGTCCTCGAGGAAGGCCCCGTTCGCCATGTAGTGGGATTCGAGGCGGCCGACGCCGAGGTCGAGGGTGTCGGACGAGGTCTCTTCTTCCTGCGGCAGCAGGAACACGCGGCGGCCCTCGAAGCGGCTCCAGGCGCGCGCGGCCGGCCAGTACTGCTGGGGATCGTCGCACAGCAGGCGGCGTGCATAGGCCTGCAGCAGGTCGCCGCGTTCCTCGACCGGGATCGGGGCGATGAATTCGTCGTACAGCTCGGGATAGAACCACTGCACGCCGTACAGGAAGAATTCGATCTCGGCCGGGGTGCACAGGAAGATCCCGCGCAGCACGAAGCCGAGGCAGCGCTCGGGGTGCGCCTGCCCATAGGCCAGCGCCAGGGTCGAGCCCCAGGAGCCGCCGAACACCAGCCAGCGCTCGATGCCGAACAGTTCGCGCAGGCGTTCGATGTCCTCGGTCAGCAGCTGGGTCGTGTTGTTGCGCCACTCGCCCAGCGGGGTCGACTTGCCAGCGCCGCGCTGGTCGAACAGGATCACGCGGTAGGCCGCCGGGTCGAAGAAGCGCCGGTGCTGCGGCGACAGGCCGGCGCCGGGACCGCCGTGCAGGAAGATCACCGGGATCCCGTTCGGGTTGCCCACCTCCTCCCAGTAGATCGTGTGGAGGTCGTCCACGGCCAGCATGCCGTGGCGGTTGGGCAGGATGGGCGGAAACAGCGACGGCGGAATGGCGGGCATGGGCATCTGGATTTATGAAGCGACAACCGATTGTAGCGCACCGCCCGGCCGTATCGACGGTCAGAAGAAGGTGTTCAGGGCTCCGCGCACCGCGTAATCGTCGTCCACGGCCAGCAGCAGCGGCCAGCGGTCGAAGGTCGTGCACGGATGCGAGATGCCGCAGCCGACCAGGTCGCCGACGTCGAGTCCGGCCCGGCCCGGGGCGCCGGCCGTCGGGTCGTTCTCCGGCAGGCGCAGGTAGGCGTGCTGGTCGTTCATCTTGACGATCTCGCAGCCGGCCGGCAGTGCGCGCGGCGTGCCCGGTCCCGGCCGGTGGGTCCACAAGGGCACCGGCAGGCCGGCGTCGTGCGAGGCGTCGCGCTTGCCCATGGTGAGGATGGCCAGGCCGGGTTCGGGGCGCGACTGCACCACGCTCCAGATCTCCAGTGCCGGCCGCAAGCCCTCGCCCGGCGCCACGCCTTCGCGCCGGTCGAGCTTTTGCAGCTGGACCTGGTACATGCCGTGGTCGCTGGTCAGGTAGCAGCCGCTGCGCAGCACCGGCCGCAGGGGCCGCGACAGGCCGTGCAGGCCCTGGAAACCGCGCGCGACCAGGTCGAAGAAGCCGGATCCGCCGGCCGTGACCAGGATCTCCGGGGCACCGAACAGGCCTTCGTCGTCGGCTTCCAGCACCAGCGCGCACAGCTTGCCGACGAAGGCCTCGACCGCTTCCGGTTCGTCCAGCAAGCCTTCGTAGCCCTCGAAGCCGGCCAGCAGCAGGCCAGGCGCATGTTCGATGGCGCGCGCCACCGTCATCGCCTCGTCCAGCGTGCGGCAGCCGGCGCGTTTGCCGGACAGGCCGAGTTCGACCAGCACCGGCAGCGGCCGCGCCAGCGGATGGGCATCGACCTCTTCGGCCAGCCGCGCCACCCCGGCCAACGAATCGGCCAGCACGAAGCACTCGAAGTCCGGATCGCCGTGCAGGAGCTGGAGTACGGCACGCACGTCGCTGCGCGCCACCAGCTGGTTCGCCACCAGCACGCGCCGCACGCCGAAGCGCCAGGCCACCTGCACCTGCACGGCATTCGCGAGGGTGATGCCCCAGGCGCCGTTGGCCAGCTGGGCGCCGAACAGCTGCGGGCTCATGGTGGTCTTGCCGTGCGGCGCCAGCTGCACGCCGTAGCGCTCGCAGAAGGCGCGCATCCAGTCGAGGTTGTGCCTGAGCGCCGAAGTTTTCAGCAGCGCGACCGGGAAGCTGGTGTCGCCGTGCAGCACATTCCACCCCTGCACGGCGATCGCGCCCTGGCGCAACGGCGCCGTGATCGGCAAGCCCTTCACGCCGGGATGCAGGATCTGTTCTTCAAGACTGGACAGCGCAAGGCCGCCGTGGGGCAAGGGGTTCATGGATTCCTCTGAGCTTTCAATTCATCGTCCAGGTCGCGCAGCAGCAGGCCGGCGCTCGGCATGACGTCGCGCGCGCCCGGCGTATAGAAGACGCCGGTGGCGATGCCGTCCTGCTCGAGCTGGGGCAGCAGCTCGTCGACCAGTTCGTCCAGCGAGAAGGACTGCGGCTCGTAGCCGGTCCACTCGTAATCGGCGCATATTGTCGCAAATTCGCGCTCCGGCCACAGCGGAAATACCAGGCTGCCGTCTTCCTTCTTCGCCAGCGCCCAGCCGTTGCGGTACAGGCTCCATACGGTGCGGGTCTGCGCCACGCGCCGGATGAAGTATTCGTAGCGCTGCGGACCGGACAGCATCACCGTTTCCTGCACCTGCCTGGTATCGATTGCCATGCTTGCCTGCCTCCCGTGTCGTCGATGGGTCGAGGATACGATAGCGGCCGCCGGCATGGCGCCCGGTCGCGCAGTTTCTCAGTCGTCTTCCAGCAGTTGCTGCAGGCGGCGCGGATAGTGGTTCAGGAAATCGCGCGTGACGGCGTAGTGTTCGGTGTCTTCGTAGTCGACGTGGCTGATGCCGCACTCGTCGAACAGCAGGATTTTGGCGCGCGGATAGGCCAGCAGGATGGGCGAATGGGTGGCGATGAGGAACTGGGCGCCCTGCTTCACCAGCTTGTCGATGACGGCCAGCGCGGCCAGCTGGCGATTCGGCGACAGCGCCGCTTCCGGTTCGTCCAGCAGGTAGAAGCCGTCGCCGCTGAAGCCCTGCATGACGTGCATGAAGGCTTCGCCGTGCGACTTCAGGTGCAGCGAGGGCGGCCCGCCTGGCGGCAGATTGTCCAGGTAGGTAAAGACATTGAACAGGCTTTCCGCCCGCAGGAAGTAGGCAAAACGCGGCTGCCGGAAACCCTTGACCACCTTCAGGTGGCGGTGCAGCGGCGACACCTCCTGCTGCTCGCGGTGCACGTTGCGCGTGCCGCCCTCGGCCGGCATGCCCAGCGCCACTGCGATCGCCTCCAGCACGGTCGACTTGCCGGCGCCGTTCTCGCCGACGAAGAAGGTGACGTCGGGATGCGGTTCCAGCACGCCGAGTTCGCGCACGGCGGGGATCGAAAAGGGATAGCACCCGGGATCGATCTCGACGGCGGGATCGATGCTCACCGAGCGCAGATAAGGCTTGGAGGCAATGGGCATGGTGGCCTTCCGGTAACGCGGATAACAAAACACCGCCCGCAGGCGGTGTTCCGAAGCAGCAAACGGCGCAGCTTACTGCATGTGCTGGCCGCCGTTGATGGCGATGTTGGCGCCGGTCACGAAGGCGGCATCGTCCGAAGCCAGGAAGGCGACCAGGCCGGCCACTTCTTCCGGCTTGCCCAGGCGGCCCATCGGGATCTGCGGGATGATCTTCGATTCCAGCACTTCGGACGGGATGTCCATCACCATCTTGGTGCCGATATAGCCCGGCGAAATGGTATTCACGGTCACGCCTTTCCTCGCCACTTCCAGCGCCAGGGCCTTGGTGAAGCCGTGGATGCCGGCCTTGGCCGCCGAGTAGTTGGTCTGCCCGAACGCGCCTTTCGAGCCGTTGACGGACGAGATGTTGATGATCCGGCCCCAGCCGCGCTCGACCATGCCGTCGGCCACCGGCTTGGTCATGTTGAACACGGAATCCAGGTTGGTCTTGATCACCGCATCCCAGTTGACCTTGTCCATCTTCTTGAAGGTCATGTCGCGGGTAATGCCGGCATTGTTGACCAGCACATCGACCGGACCGATTTCCTGGGTCACCTTGTTTACGCAAGCCTGGGCCGAATCGTAGTCGGCCACGTCGCATTCATAGGCCTTGAAGTCGTAGCCCTGTTCGCGCATGGCAGCAAGCCAGCCTTCGGCTTTCTTGCTGCCGGGGGAGTACGTGGTCACGACCGAATAACCGAGTGCGGCCAGTTTGATGCAGATTGCTTCGCCCAAGCCACCCATGCCGCCGGTCACTAATGCCACTCTAGCCATTGTCTTCTCCTAGTTTTACGAACCTGTCGGAACCGCTTGTTATTCCCTGCTTTGCCGCCCTGCTCAGCGCTCGACCGCCAGCGCCACGCCCATGCCGCCACCGATGCACAGGCTGGCCAGCCCTTTCTTGGCATCGCGGCGTACCATTTCGTGCAACAGGGTCACCAGCACGCGGGCGCCCGAGGCGCCGATCGGGTGGCCCAGCGCGATCGCGCCGCCGTTGACGTTGATCTTCGAGGTATCCCAGCCCATCTGCTTGTTGACGGCGACGGCTTGGGCGGCGAAGGCTTCGTTGATCTCCATCAGGTCGACGTCTTCGTGGGACCAGCCGGCCTTTTCCAGGCAGGCGCGCGCGGCCGGCACCGGGCCCATGCCCATGATGGTCGGATCCAGGCCCGACAGCGAGTAGGCCTTGATGCGGGCGATCGGGGTCAGGCCCAGCTCTTTCGCCTTGGAGGCCGACATCAGGATCACGGCGGCGGCGCCGTCGTTCAGGCCGGAGGCATTGCCGGCGGTGACGGAACCTTCCTTGTTGAAGGCCGGACGCAGGCTGGCCAGGCCTTCCAGGGTGGCGCCATGCTTCGGATACTCGTCGGTATCGAAGACCGTGGTGCCCTTCTTGGAAGCGATTTCAACCGGGATGATCTCGTCCTTGAACTTGCCGGCCTTCATGGCGGCTTCGGCCTTGTTCTGCGACTGCAGCGCGAATTCGTCCTGCTCGGCGCGCGAGATCTCGAATTTACGGGCGACATTCTCGGCGGTCACGCCCATGTGGTACTGGTTGTAGACGTCCCACAGGCCGTCGACGATCATGGTGTCGGTCATCTTGACGTCACCCATGCGGAAGCCTTCGCGCGAACCGTTCAGCACGTGCGGCGAGGCGCTCATGTTTTCCTGGCCGCCGGCGATGACGATCTCGGCGTCGCCGCACTTGATGGCCTGCGCCGCCAGATGGACCGCGCGCAGGCCGCTGCCGCAGACCACGTTCAGGGTCGAGGCCGGGACACTGTCCGGCAGGCCGGCCTTGATGGTGGCCTGGCGCGCCGGGTTCTGGCCGACGCCGGCGGTCAGAACCTGACCCATGATGACTTCGCTGACCGAGGCCGGATCGATCCCGGTCCTGGCCATCAACTGCTTGATCACCTGTGCGCCCAGTTCGGTGGCAGGGATCTTCGAGAGAGTACCGCCGAATTTACCGATGGCGGTGCGGCCTGCGGCCACGATGACGACGTCTTCCATAACTTGCTCCCTTGAGTGGACGTTTAGCTGAAAGCCAACAATTTTAGATTTCGAATGAATAGCGAGTTTAAGCAAAATCAATCTTATCAGTTTATTTATGACGGGGAGATGACGTCTCAGTGAATCGTGGTATTGCAGAGTATCTTTTATTGTTCAATTTTTTATCTATGGAAATACCCGTTGCCGCTAATAACGATCCATCCTAAACCCTTTACCTTTCAAGGAAATTTCACAGTAGAATGCTCGGGCTAGTGCCAACCAGAACGTTTTATGCCCAAGAGCCCGAGTTCCCTGCCTATCGAAATAAAGATTTCCACGGTCGTGGCCATTTCGGCCATCCTGCATTCGGCCGATCCGATCGCGATCGATGCCGCACTCAAGCAGATGACCGGTGGGGTGTCGGACTTTTTCGAAGATGAATTTGCCGTCATCGACGTCGCCGGCATCGCCGACGATGCCGCCCAGGTCGACTGGCCGGCGCTGGTGGCGCTGCTGAAGAATTACCGCCTGAACGCGGTCGCGGTACGCGGCGCGCCGGCTGCGTTGCACGAAGCGATCCGCAGCCACGGCCTGTTCCTGGACGACGGTTCGAGCGGCCTCAAGGCAAGCGAGGCGCGCGCGCCCGCCGCCCGCGAGGAAAGCCCGGCCGCGCCGGCGCCCGCCGTTCCGGCACCGGCCCCCGCGCCGGCCCCGGCGGCGCCGGTCCAGGCCATGGTCGTCGACACTCCGGTGCGCGCCGGCCAGCGCATCTATGCGCGCGGTACCGACCTGATCGTCACCGCGGTGGTGAACAACGGCGCCGAAATCATCGCCGACGGCAGCATCCACGTGTATGCGCCGCTGCACGGCCGCGCCCTGGCCGGCGCCTCTGGCAATGCCGATGCGCGCATCTTCGGCCTGTCGATGCAGCCGGAACTGGTGTCGATCGCCGGCGTTTACCGCACTTTCGACGAAGGTTTTCCAAGCGAACTGTCGCGCCAGCCGGCACAAATCCGTTTGGTTGGCGACCGGATCGATATATCATCGCTGGGCTCGGCGACCCGCGCCTGAGCTCCCAGCACGGACCAGATACTGAATAGGACTGATATTTTTCATGGCAAGAATTATCGTTGTAACGTCCGGTAAGGGCGGTGTGGGCAAGACCACTTCGAGCGCGAGCTTTGCGACCGGCCTGGCGCTGCGCGGCCACAAGACCGCCGTCATCGATTTCGACGTCGGCCTGCGTAACCTCGACCTGATCATGGGCTGCGAACGCCGCGTGGTGTACGACCTGATCAACGTCGTGAACAAGGAAGCGACGCTGACCCAGGCGCTGATCAAGGACAAGCACTGCGAGAACCTGTTCATCCTGCCGGCCTCCCAGACCCGCGACAAGGACGCCCTGACCGAAGACGGCGTCGAGCGCGTGCTGAACGACCTGGTCAAGATGGACTTCGAATTCATCGTCTGCGACTCGCCGGCCGGCATCGAGCACGGCGCGCTGATGGCCCTGACCTTCGCCGACGAAGCGATCATCGTCACCAATCCGGAAGTGTCGTCGGTGCGCGACTCCGACCGCATCCTCGGCATCCTGCAGGCCAAGTCGCGCCGCGCCCAGAGCGGCGGCGAACCGGTCAAGGAACACCTCTTGATCACCCGTTATTCGCCGCGCCGCGTGGAAAACGACGAAATGCTGTCCTACGAGGACGTGCAGGAAATCCTGCGCATCCCGATGATCGGCATCATTCCGGAATCGGAAGCGGTGCTGCATGCCTCGAACCAGGGCAATCCGGCCATCCACTTCAAGGATACCGACGTGGCCCAGGCCTACCAGGACGTGGTCGGACGCTTCCTCGGCGAGGAAATCCCGCTGCGCTTCACCAACTACGACAAGCCGGGCTTCCTGCAGCGTCTGTTTGGAGCAAAGTGATATGCCTCTGCTTTCATTCCTGTTTCCCCAGAAGCAGAAAAGTGCCGGCGCGGCCAAGGAAAGGCTGCAGATCATCATCGCCCGCGAGCGCGGCGGCCGCGGCGGCCCGGACTTCCTGCCGGCCCTGCACCGTGAACTGATCGAAGTGATTTCGAAGTACACCAAGGTCAATGCGGACGACATCAAGATCTCGCTGGACCGCCAGGGCAACCTCGAAGTCCTCGACGTCAACGTCGTCCTGCCGGACGCCTGAGCATCCCGGCAAGGAGCGGCCGCGGGGGATCATCCCCGGGCCGGCTGCTCCTTGTCCGACACGGTTTTCCCCACCTCTTGCGCCACCCTGGCGCAGGCTTCCACGTGCTGGTACCCCATCTGCCGGAACAGCGCGAAGCCGATCGCCGCGGAGGCCAGCTGCCCCGCCAGCGGCACGATCTTGGTGGCCGACTTGGCCGCCAGCTTGGCGCCCGACTTCCTCAACAGCTTCAGCACCAGCTCCCTGGTAACGATCTTGCCCACCAGCGTGCCGCCCAGCGCCGCCATCGCCTGGTAGGCCGCGACCCGCATGTGCGGCTGCAGCGCCTCGATCTGCTGCGGCGTCAATCCGAAGTCCTTGTTGATGTCCTCGACCATGGAAGCGAAGCTGGCCAGGTCCGCGACCATGTCCACGCCCGGGATCGGCACCGCCGAGATGCCGGCGGAAATCGCGGCGCGCTTGCGCACCAGGGCCCGGCAGCGCTCGCGCACGCGGCCGATGTCGTCGCCGCTCAGCGGCAGCAAACTGACTGCGCCGCCACTTTGTGAATTTTTCGTGAAGATCTTTTTGAGCATCGCATTCCCCGGTTTGCTTTCGTAAGGACAGTGTAGCCGCCTGCGCCTTGGCGGCGGTTACGGCTGTGACGTTATTCCCCAACGAAAATGTAAATTTATCTGAAGCATGTGTAGATTTAGTTTTAAAAAGTCTGTTATATTCGGAAATAAGTTGTAGGAGTGTTCCTACAGTAACATTGCATATAGTCCCACCCCCGCCGAGACCGCTTCATCATGAGAATTGCAGTACTGGATAACGATACTTCGCAGGCGGAACTGATCTGCCAAGTCCTCACAGGTGCCGGACATCAATGCCAGCCCTTCGACAGCGGAAAGGAATTGCTGGGGCAGCTGCGCAAGGACAGTACCGACCTGCTGATCCTCGACTGGCAGGTGAACGACGTCCCGGGCGCGGAACTGCTGCGCCGCGCCAAGGAAAAAATGGCGCCGAACACCCCGACCATGTTCCTGGCCGGCAGCGCTTCCGAAGACGACATCGTGTCCGGCGTCACCGCCGGCGCCGACGACTACCTGGTCAAGCCGCTGCGCCGCGGCGAGCTGGTGGCGCGGGTGCAGGCCCTGCTGCGCCGCGCGTATCCGTCGCAGAACGGCGCCGAACAGCTGCAGTTCGGCCCCTACACCTTCGAAACGCGCCCGGGCCGGCTGACCATGGGCGGCGAACAGATCGACGTCACGCACAAGGAATTCAACCTGGCGCTGCTGTTCTTCCGCAACCTCGGCCGTCCGCTGTCGCGCGCCTACATCCACGAGTCGATCTGGGTACGCGAAACCGCCGTGCCTTCGCGCACCATGGACACCCACGTTTCGCGTGTACGCAACAAGCTGCGCCTGCGTCCGGAGAACGGTTTCCGCCTGGTGCCGGTGTACAGCTACGGTTATCGGCTGGAGAAACTGGGCGCCTGAAGCACTGCCGTGAAACCCTGACGCCATCGGGGTATAATGAGTGCGCTGCCCATTTTTTGACCACCCATGCAACTGCTCGCCGTCGGCCTGAATCACACCACCGCACCGGTCTCGCTGCGCGAGCAACTGGCGTTGGCGCCTGAACACCTGGGCGATGCGGTGTCGGCGGCGCGCAACTGGTTTGCCCGCCTGGATCCGCAAACGAGCAGCCGCGGCGAACACGAAGCGGCCCTGCTCTCGACCTGCAACCGCACCGAGATGTATGCCGCCAGCGACGCGCCGGAACCGCTCGACGCCTCGGCGCATTTCCTGGCCGACTACCACCGCCTGAGTTTTTCCGAACTGCGTCCCCACCTGTACATGCTGCCCCAGCATGACGCCGTGCGCCACGCCTTCCGCGTCGCTTCCGGCCTGGATTCGATGGTGCTGGGCGAGGCCCAGATCCTGGGCCAGATGAAGGACGCGGTGCGGGTCGCCGACGAAGCCGGCGGCCTGGGCACCTATCTGCACCAGCTGTTCCAGCGCAGCTTCGCGGTCGCCAAGGAAGTGCGCAGTACCACCGAGATCGGCGCCCACAGCGTGTCGATGGCCGCCGCCGCGGTGCGCCTGTCGGAACGCATTTTCGATTCGGTCAGCAGCCAGAACGTGCTGTTCATCGGCGCCGGCGAGATGATCGAGCTGTGCGCCACCCACTTCGCGGCCCACAACCCGAAATCGATCACGATCGCCAACCGCACCCTGGAGCGCGGCGAAAGCCTGGCATCGCGCTTTTCCGGCCGCGCGATCCGCCTGGCCGACCTGCCCGAACTGCTGCCGCAATTCGACATCGTGATCTCGTCGACGGCGTCGACCCTGCCGCTGATCGGCAAGGGCCTGGTCGAACGCGCGATCAAGGCGCGCCGCCACCGTCCGATGTTCATGGTCGACCTGGCGGTCCCGCGCGACATCGAGCCCGAAGTCGGCAAGCTCGACGACGTGTTCCTGTACACCGTCGACGACCTCGCCGACGTGGTGCGCACCGGCGT
Organism: Massilia sp. 01N417; assembly: GCF_056399645.1. Classification (NCBI taxonomy): domain Bacteria; kingdom Pseudomonadati; phylum Pseudomonadota; class Betaproteobacteria; order Burkholderiales; family Oxalobacteraceae; genus Massilia; species Massilia sp. 01N417. The sequence continues at coordinate 207,908 of NZ_JBFTRS010000002.1, forward strand.
CGAGCACCGCCAGGCGGCGGTGGCTCAGGCCGAAGCCATCATCGAGACCCGCGTGCAATCCTTCATGCACTGGATCGGCGACCGCGCCGTGGTGCCGGTGATCCGCGACCTGCACGAATCCAGCGAGAGCCTGCGCCTGGCCGAACTCGAACGCGCCCGCAAGCTGCTGGCCAAGGGCGAGGACATCGACGCCGTGCTGGAAGCGCTGTCGAAGGGCCTCACCGCGAAATTCCTGCACGGTCCGCAACAGGCCCTGCACCGTGCCCAGGGCGACGAACGCGCGCGCCTGGCCGCCCTGCTGCCCCAGCTGTTCCGCGGCCGCCGTTAGCGGCCCGCTTCCCGCTGCGCGCGGCCTTTTTCCGGCCGCGTTCGTGTATGCTGCCGCGCTCCGGCATCTCCCTCATCCCTATCTAGTCAAAACGCTATGAAACCATCCATGCTGTTCAAGCTGGACCAACTGGCCAACCGCCTTGTCGAACTCGACGAACTGCTGGCGCTTGAGGCCGCCACCGCGAACATGGACAGCTTCCGCAAGATGAGCCGCGAGCACGCCGAACTCGGCCCGCTGGTGGCCGTCTACCACCAGTACCAGACGGCCCAGGGCGACATCGTCGCGGCCCAGGAGATGCTGGCGGATCCGGAGATGAAGGAGTTCGCCCAGGACGAGATCGAGGCGTCGAAACAGCGCCTGGCCGAGCTGGACCTGGAACTGCAGAAGATGCTGCTGCCGAAGGACGAGAACGACGAGCGCAACATCTTCCTCGAGATCCGCGCCGGCACCGGCGGCGACGAGTCGGCGCTGTTCGCCGGCGACCTGCTGCGCATGTACACCCGCTACGCCGAACGCAACCGCTGGCAGGTGGAGATTGTCTCGGAGTCGCCGTCGGACCTGGGCGGCTACCGTGAGGTGATCGCACGCATCATCGGCAACGGCGTGTATTCGAAGCTGAAATTCGAATCCGGCGGCCACCGCGTGCAGCGCGTGCCGGCCACCGAGACCCAGGGCCGCATCCACACCTCGGCCTGTACCGTCGCCGTGATGCCGGAGGCGGACGAGGTCGAGGACGTGGACATCAACCCGGCCGACCTGCGCATCGACACCTACCGCGCGAGCGGCGCCGGCGGCCAGCACATCAACAAGACCGACTCCGCGGTGCGCATCACTCACCTGCCGACCGGGATCGTGGTCGAGTGCCAGGACGACCGCAGCCAGCACAAGAACAAGGCGCAGGCGATGAAGGTGCTGGCGGCGCGCATCAAGGACGTGCAGCTGCGCGAGCAGCAGAGCAAGGAAGCGGCGACCCGCAAGAGCCTGATCGGCTCGGGCGACCGCAGCGAACGCATCCGCACCTACAACTTCCCGCAAGGCCGCCTGACCGACCACCGCATCAACCTGACCTTGTACAAGCTGGACATGATCATGGACGGCGACCTGGCGGAACTGGTCGGCGCCCTGCAAGCCGAACACCAAGCCGAACTGCTGGCCGCCCTCGGCGATTGAAACCTTAATTCGGGGTCAGAGCGCTTTTTTGGGCAATTGCTCAAAAAAGTGCTCTGACCCCGAATTAACCCCGAATTAACCCCGAATTAAGGTTCAGGCCCGATTAAGCCGGTTCATGCGAAAATCGCAAGATTGCTACTAAAGGAAGTCTCATGCCCACGTCCCGCAACGCCCTGCTCCTGATCGCCGCCGTCAGCATCGCGCTGGTCGGTGCCGCCCTTTATCTTCAGCACGTGAAGGACATGCTGCCCTGCCCGCTGTGCGTGATCCAGCGCTACCTGTTCCTGGGCATCGCGGTCTTCAGCCTGATCGGCGCCTTCGCCAACAAGATCAAGGCCCTGGCTGGACTGGCCCTGCTGTGCGCGCTGGGCGGCCTGGGCGTGGTGGGCAAGCACCTGTACGTGCTGGCGCATCCCGGCTTCTCCTGCGGGATCGATCCGATGGAGACGGTGCTGAACAAGATTCCGACCGCCACCCTGCTGCCCTGGCTGTTCCGCGCCGACGGCCTGTGCGAAGCGGCCCAGGACACGGTGCTGGGGCTGAACGTGCCGCAGTGGTCGGCCGTCTGGTTCGCGATCCTGACCCTGGCGCTGGTCTGGGTGCTGGTGCGCCGCGCACGCTGATGCTCATCGCAGCATGATGATCCAGCCCGGCACCCCCATCGGCGTCCTGCAGGCCGCGCTGCCGCTCGATCCGCTTGAAAACCGCATCCTGCTGTGCCACGCGACCGGCTTGAGCCGCGTGCAGCTGATCACCCGCGGCGACCAGCCTATCGGCGAAGACGAGGCCGCGCGCCTGGAGGAGCTGCTGCGGCGCCGCCTGGCCGGCGAGCCGATCGCCTACATCGTCGGCAAGCGCGAATTCTTCGGGCTCGACTTCGAGGTCAGCGAAGCGGTGCTGATCCCGCGGCCGGACACGGAACTGATCGTCGAACTCGCCATCGAGCGCCTGCCGCAACGGGGACGCCTGCTCGACATGGGCACCGGTAGCGGTGCGATCGCCGTGTCCGTCGCCCACGCGCGGCCGGACGCCGCGGTGACCGCGCTGGACGTCAGCGAAGCGGCGCTGGCGGTGGCGCGCCGCAACGCGGCAAAGAATGCGGCCAACAACCGGGCCGGCGTGCGCTTCCTGCACAGCGACTGGTTCAGCGCCCTCGACGCCGGCGAAGGCTTCGAGCTGATCGCCTCGAACCCGCCGTATATCGCGGCCGGCGACGAGCACCTGTCCCGGGGCGACCTGCGCTTCGAACCCGCCGGCGCCCTGACCGACCACGCGGACGGCCTGTCGGCCCTGCGCACCATCATCCACGGCAGCCCGGCCCACCTGGTTCCGGGCGGCTGGCTGCTGATGGAACACGGCTACGACCAGGCGGCGAGCGTGCGCGCCCTGCTGGACGCCGGCGGCTACCGCGAAGTGCAGAGCTGGCGCGACCTGGCGGGTATCGAGCGCGTCACCGGCGGCAGAATCGCCGAATAAACCACCCCGGCGCGGCCCGCCGGCCCCGTTTGTTACAATGGCCGGCCCACTTCCCGGAGCTTGCGATGCCTCGACTGTCCGCGCCCCGGCTGTTCGCGGCCCGGCTGACCTTCCCCCTGTTCGCTGCAACCCTGCTGGCCGCCACGGTCCTGCTGGCGCCGCCGCGCGCACTGGCGGCCGACAATCCCAAGGAACAGACACCCAAGGAGCAGGCACGCGCCCTGTTCGAGCGCGACTGGCAGTGGCGGCTGAAGAACCAGCCGGAATTCGCCACCTCGGTCGGCGACCACCGCTATGACGCCCAGCTGAGCGATACCTCGCTGGCCGGCAACGCCAAGGTGCTGGCGCACGAGCTGCGCATGCTGGAGCTGGCGCGCCAGCTCGACCGCGCCCAGCTGAACGGCCAGGACCTGCTCTCGCTCGACCTGTTCGCCGCCGACAAGGAAAGGCGGCTGGCCCGGGCCGGCTTCGTCACCTTCGACCCGCAGCCGATCACGACGCGCGACGGCATCCACATCCGCCTGCCGCAGCTGGCCGCGCAGATGCCCTTCGTGAGCGAAGACGACTACCGCAGCTATATCGCGCGCCTGAACGCGGTGCCGCGCCACATCGAGGGCATCATCGAGCAGATGCGCGAAGGAATGCGCACCGGCTGGACCGCGCCGAAAGTCGTGATGGCCGGCCTGCCGGCCCAGCTGCGCGCGCTGCGCGAACACCTGGGCGACGGCGCCCTGTCCGAACCCTTCCGCCGCCTGCCGGCCACCATTCCCCAGGAAGCGCGCGAAAAACTGGCGCTCGACGGCCAGGCCGCCGTCACCGCCCTGGCGCCCAGCCTGCAGCAGCTCGAGGAGTTCGTGCGCAACGTCTACCTGCCGGCCGCACGGACGACGATTTCCGCCTCCAGCCTGCCCGGTGGCGCGGCCTGGTACGTCTTCCTGGTCAAGAGCGCCACCACCACCGACATGACCCCGGCCGAGATCCACGCGCTGGGCCTGAAGGAAGTGGCGCGCATCCGCACCGAGATCGCGGCGCTGGTGCCGCGCACCGGCTTTCGCGGCAATCTGAACCAGTTCATCGCCTTCGCGCGCAGCGATCCGCGCCTGTTCTTCAGCGACGCCGACGCGCTGCTGAACCGCTACCGGCGCACCATCGCGCGCGCCTCCAGCCGCATGCCGCAGCTGTTCAATGCGATCCCGTCCGACGAACTGGCGGTCAAGCCGGTGCAGGCGCTGGGCGCCGAGACCCAGGGCGCGGCCTATTACGAAGCCGGCAGCGCGGACCGGATGGCGGCGCTGGTGGTGAACACGTCGCGCCTGAACACGCGGCCGATGTGGGAGATCGAGACCCTCACCCTGCACGAAGCCGTCCCCGGCCACCATCTGCAGGTGGCGCGCGCCCAGAACAACAGCGAGCTGCCGGCCTTCCGGCGCTACGGCTGGTATGGGGCCTATGGCGAAGGCTGGGCCCAGTACGCGGAAAGCCTGGGTCCGGAACTGGGCCTGCTGCGCGATCCGTTCTCGCGCTTCGGCTACCTGGCCGACGAGCTGCTGCGTGCGGCCCGGCTGGTGGCCGATACCGGCATCCACGCGATGGGCTGGAGCCGCCAGCAGGCGCTCGACTACCTGAACGCCAACACCGCCAATCCCCCCTCGGACAACGAGGTCGAGGTCGACCGCTACATCGCCCATCCGGGCGAAGCGCTGGGCTACAAGCTCGGCCAGCTGCGCTTCGCCTCGCTGCGGCTGGAGGCCCAGACCGCGCTCGGCGAGCGCTTCGACCTGCGCGCCTTCCATGACGCCGTGCTCGAGAACGGTGCCCTGCCGCTGGGCGTGCTGGAGCGCCAGGTCAGGCGCTGGATCGCCGCCCAGCGCGCGGCGCCGCAGCAAGCCGCGCCGGCGCCGGCCGGATCAGCAGCCCCCTCGGCCGCACCCTCGGCGACAGCCCCGGCAGCGCCTCCGGCCACCCCGCCGGCCGCCGCGCCGGCCAAGCCCAGCGACACATTTCAGTAATAAAAACACCACATACTGCGGAATTGGGGGGCGCCCGGCGCGCTTGGCATTTTTCGGTTAATCTCTGCACCTCATCTGCAGTATAAGAAAGGAAACACCGTGTCGCATCAACTAACACGCCGCCTGGCCCTGCTGGACGACGATGCCCACCGCGGCCTGCTGTTGCAGGGCCTGCGCGGCATCGAGCGCGAAACCCTGCGCGTCGACAGCCAGGGCCATCTGGCACGCACGCCTCATCCGGTGCAACTCGGCTCGGCCCTGACGAATCCGCAGATCACCACCGATTACGCCGAAGCCCTGCTCGAATTCATCACCCCGGCCGAGCACGACATCGGCCTGGCGATCAACCGCCTGGACGCCATCCACCGCTACGCCTACAGCAAGCTGGGCGACGAGATGCTGTGGAGCCAGTCGATGCCCTGCGGCCTGCCGTCGGAAGAAGAGATCGAGATCGCCTGGTACGGCACGTCGAACATCGGCATGCTCAAGCACGTCTACCGCCGCGGCCTGGCGCTGCGCTACGGCAAGGCCATGCAATGCATCGCCGGCATCCACTACAACTACTCGCTGCCGGAACAGCTGTGGACCCTGATCGCCCAGAGCGAGGGCATCATGGAAGAGCGCCGCCATGCGCTGCGCGACTTCCAGTCCGAGAGCTATATCGCGACGATCCGCAACTTCCGCCGCTATAGCTGGCTGCTGATGTACCTGTTCGGCGCCTCGCCGGCGCTGGCCAAGGGCTTCCTGCGCGGCCGTCCGCACCAGCTGGAAACGCTGTCCGACGACACCCTCTACCTGCCCTACGCCACCAGCCTGCGCATGAGCGACCTGGGCTACCAGAACGATGCCCAGTCCGGCCTGCGTCCGCATGAGAACAGCCTCGAAAGCTACGTCACCTCGCTGATGGACGCGGTCAACCGTCCCTACCCGCCCTATGCCGAGATCGGCACGAAGAAGGATGGCGAATGGGTGCAGTTGTCGACCAATATCCTGCAGATCGAGAACGAATACTATTCGACGATCCGTCCGAAGCGCGTGATCCGCACCGGCGAGCGCCCGGTGCAGGCGCTGTGCAACCGCGGCGTGCAGTACATCGAGGTGCGCTGCCTGGACGTCGATCCCTTCGAGCCGGTCGGCATCGCACTGGAAACCGGCCGCTTCCTGGATGCCTTCCTGCTGTTCTGCGCGCTCGAGGAAAGCCCGAAGATCAATGCGATGGAAGGACAGGTCCACGCGCGCAACTTCGCCCGCACCGTGAAGGAAGGCCGCCGCCCGGGCCTGACCCTCACCCGCGACGACCAGGAAATCCCGCTGCAGGACTGGGCGCTGGAACTGATCGAGCGCATCCGCCCGCTGGCCGAGCTGCTGGACAACGAGCACAATTACAAGGGCGCCCACATCGATTCGCTCGAAGCCCAGAAGGCCAAGGTGCTGAACCCGGCGCTGACGCCCTCGCACAAAGTGCTGGAAGCGGTGCGCGAACTCGGCTCCTTCGCCAAATTCGGCCTGCAGCAGAGCGAACTGCACGCCCAGGCCTTCCGCCGTGAGCCGCTGATGCCGGCCGAGGTGGCCGTGTTCGACGAGATGGCGCAGGCTTCGCTGGATGAGCAGCGGCAGATCGAGCAGGTCGATACCGGCAGCTTCGATGATTTCGTTGCTGCTTATAACAGCAGTACACTGTGCTGTAATAGCTGACGCAATGCCGTCGTTCCCGCGAAGGCGGGGACGACGGGACCAAGCCACCGCACGGGGAAGTCTTGCTCACCTTTTACAACGAACACCACGCCCAGCACGCCCCGCGCCACGCATCGGAAAAGCCCGAGCGGGCCGATCTCGTCGTTGCCGAGCTGAGCCGCCGTGGCCTGGGCCAGATCGTCACGCCGCACGGGGTGCCGCTGGTGTCGCTGGAGCGGGTGCACACGCCACGCTACCTGCACTTCCTGCGCAGCGCCTGGAGCGAGTGGCTGCATCTCGATCCGCGCAATGCCGAGCATGACGCCCTGCCCTCGGTATGGCCGATCCGCACCTTGCGCCACGACGTCGAGCCGGACAGTTTCGCGGCCCGCCTCGGCCTCTACTCGATGGATGTCGACACCGCGCTCACCGCCGGCACCTGGGTCGCGGCCAAGACCGGGGCCGATTGCGCCGTCAACGCGGCCCATGCGCTGCGCCTGGGCGAGCACGGCAGCTTTGCGCTGACCCGTCCGCCCGGCCACCATGCGGGCGCCGATTTCTTCGGCGGCTACTGCTTCCTGAACAATGCCGCGCTGGCCGCCCAGCACCTGCTGGACGACGGCCTGCAGCGCGTCGCCATCCTCGACCTCGACTACCACCACGGCAACGGTACCCAGAGCATCTTCTATCGCCGCAAGGACGTGCTGTTCGCCTCGATCCACGCCGATCCGCGCCAGGACTATCCCTACTTCCTCGGCCACGCCGACGAGCCAGGGGAGGCGGAAGGCCTGGGCTACAACATGAACCTGCCGCTGCCGCGCGGCGCCGGCGCCGCCCAGTGGTTCGCGGCGCTGGAGTCGGCCTGCCTGAAGATGTCGATGTTCGCGCCGCAGGCGCTGGTGGTGTCGCTGGGGGGCGACGGCTTCGGCCTCGGCAGCGCCGATTTCCTGCGCATCGGCGAGCGCATCGGCTACCTCGGCCTGCCCACCGTGTTCGTGTTCGAAGGCGGTTTCGTGGTGCCCGAGCTCGGCATCAACGTCGTCAACGTCCTCGAAGGCTTCGAGACGGCGGCCTGAATCCACAACAATTGTTTAAAGAAACAAACAAATGATTACTTGGCAATGGAGCGGCTTCGACGGCCTGACGGTCGCGCAGCTGTATGCAATGCTGGCGCTGCGCCAGGAAGTGTTCGTGCTCGAGCAGACCTGCCTCTACCCGGACATCGACGGCCTCGATCCGGGCGCCCATCACCTGCTCGGCTGGCGCGACGTGGATGGAAAACCGGAACTGGTGGCCCACCTGCGCTGTCTGGCGCCGGGCGCGAAGTACGAGGAGATGTCGATCGGCCGCGTGGTCACCAGCCCGGCTGCGCGCGGCGGCGGCCTCGGCCGCGAGCTGGTGGCGCAAGGCATCGCGCTGGCGCGGCAGCTGCACCCGGGCCACGCGATCCGCATCGGCGCCCAGGCCCACCTGGAGCGCTTTTATGCCGGCTTCGGCTTCGTCACCATCTCCGAACCGTATGACGAAGACGGCATCGCGCACATCGACATGCTGCTGGCCGCCTGACGCCGGCTACTTGAGGTGGCCCGACTTGCTCGGGTCCGGCATCAGGAAGGCGACCAGGCAGGCAATCGCGCACATGATGCTGACGTACCAGTAGAAATATGGCTCATGGCCGGCCTGCTTGAACCACAGGGCCACGAATTCGGCCGAGCCGCCGAAGATGGCATTCGCGATCGCATACGACAGGCCGACCCCGAGCGCGCGCACCTCGACCGGGAACATCTCGGCCTTGACCAGTCCGGAGATCGAGGTGTACAGGCTGACGATCGCCAGCGCGCAGAGGATCAGGACCCCGGCCATCAGCGGGCTGCCGACGCCGCGTAGTCCGAACATGATGGGTGCGGTGAAGATCGCCGCCAGGCCGCCGAAGGCGATCATCGAGGTTTTCCGGCCGATGCGGTCCGACAGCGCGCCGAAGGCCGGCTGCATCAGCATGTAGATCAGCAGGCAGACCGTCATCACGCGGCTGGCCGTGAGGGTAGTCATGCCGACCGTGTTGACCAGGTACTTCTGCATGTAGGTGGTGAAGGCGTAGAAGATCAGCGAACCGCCGGCCGTGAAGCCCAGCACGGTGACGAAGGCACGCCCGTGGTGGCGCAGCAGCGAGCCGACGCTGCCGGCCTGCTTGCTCTTGCGCTCCGATTCCGTGGTCGTCTCATGCAGCGAGCGGCGCAGGTAGAGCGAGACCAGGGCCGCGGCGGCGCCGACCACGAAAGGAATCCGCCAGCCCCAGGCGACCAGTTCGTCGTGCGACAGGAACAGCTGCAGGATGCCCAGCACCAGCAGGGCCGCCAGCTGGCCGCCGATCAGGGTCACGTACTGGAAGGAAGCGAAGAAACCCTTGCGGCCCGTCTCGGCCACCTCGCTCATGTAGGTGGCGCTGGTGCCGTATTCGCCGCCCACCGACAGGCCCTGGAACAGGCGCGCCACCAGCAGCAGCGCCGGCGCCGCCGTGCCGATCGTCTTGTAGGTCGGCAGCGTGGCGATCAGCAGCGAGCCGCCGCACATCATCAGCACCGAGATCATCATCGAGTTGCGGCGGCCGTAGCGGTCGGCGACGCGGCCGAACAGCCAGCCGCCCACCGGACGCATCAGGAAGCCGGCGGCGAAGATGCCGGCGGTGTTCAGCAACTGGGTGGTGGGATTATCTTTCGGAAAAAACGCCGATGAGAAATACAGCGCGCAAAAGGAATAGATGTAGAAGTCGAACCACTCGACCAGGTTACCCGACGAGGCGCCCACGATGGCGAAGACCCGCTGGCGTGGGGTCAGGTCGTGGATTGCATGCGCCTCTGATATGTCCGTTGTTGTCATTGCTTCCTCCGGGATGGTCCATCGAAACCTCGGCAGCAGCTGGACGACTTCCCGGACGGGTCCGCCAAGGCCAGCGCGGCCAGGCAGACTTAGCATAATGACTATTCGAAAATCGTGGCGCGCAGGAGAGAGGCGGCCCGATCAGAAGGTGATCACGAAGCGCGCCCCGCGCCCCACCGAACGGGCATGGCGCACGGTGCCGCCGTTCTCGTGCACCAGGTGGCGCACCATCGCCAGGCCGATCCCGCCGCCCTGTTTCTTGGTCGTAAAGAAGGGGGTGAAGATGTGCGCGGCCAGGCCGTCCGGCACGCCAGGACCGTCGTCGCTGACTTCGATGCGCAGGCGCGCGCCGCGCACCAGCCGCGCCGTGACCCAGGCATTGCCGGGCTCGTCCTGGCCGCCGGTGGCCTCGAAGGCGTTCTTCAGCAGGTTGATCAGGGCCTGCTCGAGCTGGCCGGGGTCGGCCATCAGTTCCAGCGACGCCGGTTCGACCGAGAACCGGACCTCGCCGCCGCGCGCGCGCCAGCCCGGCCCCACCAGCACGGCGACGCGTTCGAACAACGCATCCAGCCGCACCCGCTCGGGCCGCGCGGCCGGCACGTTCGACAGGCTGCGGTAGCTGGCCACGAAGTCGACCAGGCTGTCGGCGCGGCGCCGGATCGCGTCCAGCGCGGTGCTCAGGTCCAGGCCCACGTCTTCCGGCAGCGCGCCGCGGAATTCGCCCAGCAGGCCGTAGGCCGTGTGCGACAGCGAGGCCACCGGGGTCAGCGAATTCATGATCTCGTGGGTCAGCACGTGCACCAGCTGGCGCCAGGCGTGCAAGGCTTCGGCTTCGAGTTCGCTCTCGACCGGCATCAGGGCCGCCAGGCGCTGCGCCCTGCCCTGCAGCGTGATCGAGGATACCGCCAGCAGCGCACGCTCGGTCCCGCGTTCGCTGTCGAAGTCGATCAGCGCGCGGCGCTCGCCCGGCTGCGCCGCCAGCTGGCGATACAGGTCGGCCGGATCGCTGGCGCGGCCCGGCGCCACCAGCTTGCGCGCATTGCCGTTCAGCGGCGCCACCTGGCCGTCGCCGCCGGCGCCGTCGATGCGGAACAGCGCCACCGGGGTGTGTTCGAGACGGGCTTCCAGCACCAGCGCATTGTCGACCAGGGCCTGCTGCTCGATCGGCAGGCCGGGCGCGGGCTGGTGCGGAGTGCGCTGCAGCGCGGCCAGGCCTTCCATGCAGCGCCACAGCTGCAGCAGCAGCGGCAGCGCGGCCAGCGCGCACAGCACCGCCAGCCGCGGCGACTCGTGGATGGCGCCGGCGCCGAAGGCCAGCAGGGCGATGCCGGCGGCGGACAGCAGCGCGCCGGCCTTCAGCCGGCCGTCAGATGCCATGCTTGCCCAGCTTGCGGTACAGCGCGGCGCGGCTCAGGCCCAGCATGCGGGCCGCCAGGCTGATATTGCCCTTGGCCTTGTCGAGGGCGGCGGCGATGGTCTCGCGTTCCAGCGCGCCGAGGCGGAATGCGCCTTCGTCGTCGTCGCCCGCTGCTGCTGCTGCGGCGGCCACGCGTGGCGGCTCCGCCGGCGCCGGCATCGCCAGGCCGAAATCCTCGTAGCGGTACTCGTCCTGGGCCGCCAGGATCACGGCGCGCTCGCAGGCATGGCGCAGGGCGCGCACATTGCCCGGCCAGTGCCATCCGCACAGGCGCTCCAGGGCGCTGGGCGCCAGCTCGCGCACCGGGCGCCGGTACTGGTTCTCGTACAGCGACAGGTAGTGGTGCAGCAGGCCGGGCACGTCGTCGCGCCGTTCGCGCAGCGGCGGCACCCGGATCACGATGGTGTTCAGGCGGAACAGCAGGTCGGGGCGGAAGCTGCCCGGATCGAACAGGCGGCGTTCGTCCAGGTTCGTGGCGCTGACGATGCGCACGTCGATCGCCTCCGGACGGTCGGCGCCGATCGGCGTGACTTCGCGCCGCTCCAGCGCCGTCAGCAGCTTGGCCTGGGCCGCCAATGGCATGTTGCCGATCTCGTCGAGGAACAGGGTGCCGCCGCGCGCCGCCTGGAAGCGCCCGGCGCGGTCGCTGCGGGCATCGGTGAAGGCGCCCTTGCGGTGGCCGAACAGTTCGCTCTCGAAGGTCGATTCCGGCAGCGCGCCCATGTCGACCGCCAGGAAAGTGGCGTCGGCACGGCTTGATGCCGCATGGATCGCGCGCGCCACCAGTTCCTTGCCGGCGCCGTTCTCGCCCAGCACCATCACATTGGCTTCGGTGGGAGCGACGCTGGCGATCATCGCCTTCACGCCGCGCATCGCGCCCGAATCACCCATCAGGCCACTGGTGGCGGCGCCGCCGGCGGCCGCGGCGCGGCGCGCCAGCGCACTGTCGACGGCGGCGGCCAGGCGCGCATTGTCCCAGGGCTTGGTGATGAAATCGCCGGCCCCGCGTTTCAGCGCCTCGACCGCCAGCGGCACGTCGGCATAGGCGGTCATGGCGATCACGGCGGGCGGATGCGCCAGCCCGCGCAGGCGGTCGAGCACCGCCAGGCCCTCGGCGCCGTCGATGCGGCCGGGAGTGAAGTTCAGGTCGAGCAGCACGACGTCGGGCACCCCGCTGTCCAGCAGGCCGGCCAGGCGGGCGGGATCGTCGAGCGTCGCCACCCGGCCGTGCCGGCGGCGCAGCAGCATCTGGGCGGCGCAGGCGACGTCGATGTCGTCGTCGAGGATCAGGATGTGGGCGGTATCGGCCATTGTCTTGCCATTCTAGCAGCGCCACACTCGACAGGCGACCAGTCGCGGCCACCTGTCCGCAAGCGCACATGCATAGCTGTCCGGATCCGGACAGCCAGGCGCCGGACAAGCGGACTAGCGGCCGAAAACAGGCCAAAACAGGCCGAAGCAGGCCTGGCACGGCGCTTGCAAAAGGAATCACATCATCGTTCACAGAAGCGCATCGTCATGGATCACATTCCTCCTCCCGCCGTCACCGGCGCCGCCATGGACACCGTCGTTCCCAAACGGCGCGGCCGCCTGCTGGCACGCATCGGCATCGCCGTCGCCGTGACGGCAGTGCTGGCCTGGGGCGGCTGGCAGTTCGTGCCGCACGGCCTGCAGGTGGCCACGCGCGACGTGCGACTGGCCCGGGTCGAACAGGGCGTGTTCCGCGACGACATCGTGGTACGCGCCACCGCCGAGCCGCTCAATTCCATCATCCTCGACTCGGTGGAAAGCGGCCGCGTGGAAGAGGTGTTCGCCAGGGACGGCCAGCCGGTCAAGAAGGGCGATTTGCTGTTCCGCCTGTCGAACCCGCAGCGCAACCTGGAACTGCTGGCGCGCCAGACCGAGTACTCGCAGCAGATCTTCAACGCGGCCAACCTGCGGGTGGCCCAGGAAGCGGTGCGCACCGACCACCAGCGCCGCCTGTCCGATCTCGAATACGCGCTGAGCCAGGCCGACAAGCAGCATGCGCGCAACCGGCGGCTGGCGGCCCAGGGCTTCATTTCCGCGGTGGCGCTGGAAGAGTCGGCCGACAAGCTGGCGCAGCAGAAGCGGGCGCTGGACGAAGAGAAGCGCGCCGTCGCCACCGAGGAACAGGTGCGCGGCCGCGCGCTGAGCCAGATGGACACCGCCCTGCACGGCCTGCAGTCCGGCCTGCAGCTGGTCAGCGCCACCGTCGAGGCACTCGCGGTGCGCGCCCCGGCCGACGGCGTGCTGACCGACTTCCGCATGCTGGTCGGCCAGACCGTGCGCCCGGACCAGCATATCGGCCGCATCGACGATCCGCAGCACTTCAAGCTGAGCGCCCAGGTCGACGAGTTCTATCTCAGCCGCCTGACGGTGGGCCGGATCGGCAGCGTGACCCAGGACGGCAAGACCTATGGTTTGCGCGTCGCCACCGTCTACCCGCAGATCAAGGAGGGCCGCTTCACCGCCGAGATGGTGTTCACCGACGGCCAGCCCGAAGTGATCAGTCCGGGCCAGAGCATGGACACCCAGCTGACCCTGGGCGAGCCGGCCAAGGCCATGCTGCTGCCGAACGGCGCATTCGTGAACGACACCGGCGGTACCTGGGTGTTCGTGCTGGGCCGCGACGGCGAAAGCGTCGAGAAGCGCAGCGTGAAACTCGGGCGCCGCAACAACGCCCAGGTCGAGGTGCTGTCCGGCCTGGCCCCGGGCGAGCAGGTCATCATTTCCAGCTACACGCCGTTCGGCAAGGCCGAGCGGCTGCAATTGACGAAGTAAACTCCAATCCAACACTGAACAGAACAGGGGAACCAGGATGCTCAAACTCTCAGGCGTCAGCAAGATCCACCACGCGGGCGAAGTCCAGACCACCGCCCTCGACCGCATCGACCTCGACATCGCGGCCGGCGAATACGTGGCCATCACCGGACCGTCCGGCTGCGGCAAGTCGACCCTGCTCAGCGTGCTCGGCCTGCTGGACGTGCCGTCCTCCGGCGAGTACTGGTTCGAAGGCCAGAACGTGGCCGGCTGGAGCGAGGCGCGCCTGAATGCGCTGCGGCGCGGGAAGGTCGGCTTCATCTTCCAGAGCTTCAACCTGATCGAGGAATTGTCGGTGTACGAGAACGTCGAGCTGGCGCTCGAATACACCGGCACCCCGGCGGCCGAGCGCAAGCGCCGCGTGCAGGAGATGCTGCAGCGCCTGGGCGTGGCGCACCGCGCCGGCCACCGTCCCTCGCAGCTGTCGGGCGGCCAGCAGCAGCGCGTGGCGATCGCGCGCGCACTGGTGGCCGGTCCCGCCATGCTGCTGGCCGACGAACCGACCGGTAACCTCGACACCGCGCACGGCGACGAAGTCATGCGCCTGCTGCGCCAGATTAACGCCGAAGGCACCACGGTGGTGATGGTGACCCACTCGCCGGCGCACGCGGCCCAGGCCTCGCGCACCCTGCACCTGCTGGACGGCCGCGTGGTCGTCGACGCCCTGCAGGCGGCGTAAGGAGCGGAACATGAAGATCAATCTGCGGGACTTCCGCATCGGCTGGCGCCTGCTGGTCAAGGAGCCGGCCTTCTCGGCGGTCGTGATCCTGGGCCTGGCGGTGGGCTTCTGCGCCTGCTTCCTGCTGCTCGGCTACGTGAATCACTCGCTGTCCTACGACCGCCACGTGCCGGAGCGCGCGCAGATCTACCGTCTGATGTCGCGCTGGAACATCAGCGCCGTCGGGGAAGGCTGGAGCAACGCCGTCAGCCTGCCGGCGCGCGACGCCGCCGTCGCCAGCGGCCTGCCGCTGCAGGCCAGCGCCTTCCTGCAGCGCGACATCAACGTCAGGATCGGCAACCACGTGCAGACCATCACGATGGCCGCGGTCGACCCCGACTTCCGCACCATCTTCCAGCCGCGGGTCCTGGCCGGCGACCTTGGCGCCGCGCTGGCGCGTCCGGACACGCTGGCCGTGAGCCGCGAAACCGCGATCAAGCTGTCCGGCACGCCCGACGCGGTCGGCAAGAGCGTGCAGGTGGGCGGCCGTCCCTACCAGATCCTGGCGGTGCTGGAAGACCAGCCGGCCGCAAGCACGCTGCCCTACGATGCCCTGGCCAGCACCAGTACCACGATCTGGACCGAGGAATACCGGCAGCTGGTGACCATGAACTGGGGTTCCTCGCACGGCCCGACCTATGTCAAGCTGGCGCCGGGCGCCGATCCGCAAGCGGTGACGGAGGCGGTGCGCCGCGCCATGCTGGCATCGAACTTCTTCAAGCAGATGACGCCGGAACAAGTGGCCGCGCTGAACGGCCACGACCTGATCGAGTTCCGCCTGGGTCCCCTGCCCGGCGCCTACCTCGACCCCGACGTCAACGAGCGCTCCGACATCCACGGCGACCGCAAGACCATCTTCGGCCTGGCCGCGGTGGCGTTGCTGATCCTGGCGCTGGCCGCCACCAACTACGTCAACCTGGCCACCGTGCGCACCCTGCGCCGCCAGCGCGAGATCGCGGTGCGCAAGGTGCTGGGCGCCGGCGCCGGCGCGGTCAGCCGCCAGTTCCTGGCCGAATCGGTGCTGGTGTGCCTGATCGCCACCGCCATCGGCCTGCTGCTGGCCTGGCTGCTGCTGCCGGTGTTTGCCGACCTCGTGCAGCGCAAGCTGGACCACATGTTCACCCCGGTCTCGCTGGGCCTGTCGCTGCTGCTGGGCGTGCTGCTGGGCGTGCTGGCCGGCGCCTACCCGACCTGGTCGGCGCTGAAGGTACGTCCGACCTCGGCCCTGTCGGGGCGCGGCAACGTCGAAACCGCCGGCGGACTGTGGCTGCGCCGGGTGCTGACCGTGCTGCAGTTCGCCACCGCGATGGGCCTGACCGGCATGACCCTGGCCGTGGCCTGGCAGACCCGCTACGCCAGCAGCCTCGACCCGGGCTTCGATCCCGCGCCGCTGCTGATCGTGGAAGCCCCCGACGACATGCGCAAGCCGAACGTGCACGCCTTCCGCGACGCGCTGGCGCGCCTGCCCGGCGTGAGCGGCGTGGCCGAAAGCGGCACGCGGGTCACGGTCAACATGAACGGCACCTCGCTGCAGCGCGAGGGCGGCGCCCCGACCCAGCTCAACTGGCTCAACGTCAGTCCGGAGTTCTTCGGCGTGTATGGCTTGGCCCCGGTGGCAGGCCGCCTGTACGACGCGGCGCGCGACACCGTCAACGACCGCGACAAGGTAGTGATCAATGAGGAAGCTGCGCACAAGCTGGGCTTTGCCAGCGCCCGGGATGCGGTCGGCAAGATCATCCGCGAACCCGACGGCCAGCGCGCCAGGCAGGTGATCGGCGTGGCCCCCGACATCCGCCACCGCTCGGCGCACGAGCCGATGCAGGGCTACGTCTATTACGTGTCGCCGCGCACCAGCACCTTCACCATCCGCAGCGACCGCGACCTGGAGACGGTTCGTCACGCAATCGAGGACATGTGGCCGCGCTGGTTTCCGAACGACGTGCTGAACGTGGAGCGCATGGACGGCATCTACGCCGGCACCTATGCCGACGACCTGCGCCTGGCCAAGCTGCTGGCGGCATCGAGCGTGATCGCGACCGCGATCGCCGCCTTCGGCATCTACGTGCTGGCGGCCTACAGCGTGCAGCGGCGCGCCCGCGAGATCGTGCTGCGCAAGCTGTACGGCGCCGGCACCACCGCGGTGGGCGGCCTGGTGATGCGCGAATTCCTGGTGCTGATCGGCGCCGGCGCCCTGCTCGGCCTGCCGCCGGCCTGGCTGGCGATGCAGCACTACCTGGCCGCCTTCACCGAGCGCGCGCCGATCGGCGCCTGGACCATCGTCGGCGCCCTGCTGGTGGCCGGCGCGGTGGCGCTGGGCTCGACCTTGCGGCATACGCTGGCGGCGGTGCGGATCCGGCCGGCGCTGGCGCTGCGCGAAGGGTGAGGGCGGCATACACATGAAAATGAACCTGCGCGATTTCCGCGTCGGCTGGCGGCAGCTGCTCAAGGAGCCGGCGTATTCGGCGGTGGTGATCTTCGGCCTCGCGGTCGGCATCGCCGTGTGCTACCTGCTGCTCGGCTTCGTGCGCCATTCGTTCTCCTACGATGAGAACGTGCCCGAGCGCGAGCGCGTGATGCGGCTGATGCAGCGCTGGAACGTGGCGGCCGTCGGCAACGACTGGTCCGATTCCATCAGCCTGCCGGCGCGCGAAGCGGCGCTGGCAAGCGGCCAGCCGCTGCTGGCCAGCGCCGTCATCGACTACAACCTCGATGTGCGCGCCGGCGATGTCGTCGGCACGGTCATGGTGGCCCTGGTCGATCCCGACTTCCCGAAGATTTTCGCGCCCCGGGTGCTGGCCGGCGACCTGCACGCCGCCCTCACCCGGCCGGACGCACTGGCGCTGACCAGGGAGGCCGCCATCAAACTGTTCGGACGCGCCGACGTGGTCGGCAAGACCGTGCAGAACGACCGCCGGACCTATGTCGTGGCGGCGGTGCTGGCCGACCAGCCGGCCGCCACCACCCTGCCCTACGAGGGACTGGCCGGAACCGGCGGCACGATCTGGCCGTCCCTGAAGAATTTCAGGAACGCCTGGGGCGGCGTGGCCGGGCGCGCCTACCTGAAGCTGTTGCCGGGCGCCGATCCGCAGGCCGTGCTCGACGCCGTGCGGCGCGGCCTGAACCAGTCGCCGCTGGTCAGGCGCGACTACGCCGACCAGGTCGCGGCGCTCGGCGGGCGCGACCTGATCGAGTACAAGCTCGGGCCGATCGCCGACGCCTATCTCGATCCCGACCTGAAGGAGAACTCGCAGATCCACGGCGATCGCCGGGCGATGTTCGGACTGGCCGCGGTGGCGCTGCTGATCCTGCTGCTGGCGGCGGTCAACTACGTCAACCTGGCGACCATCCGCACCCTGGCGCGGCAGCGCGAAATCGCGATGCGCAAGGTGCTGGGCGCCTCGGCGCAGGCGGTGGCGCGCCAGTTCCTGGCCGAATCCGTGCTGGTATGCCTGATCGCCACCATGCTCGGCCTGCTGCTGGCCTGGCTGGTGCTGCCGCTGTTTTCCGACCTCGTGCAGCGCCGGTTCGACACGATGTTCCACCCCGGCGCGGTGGCGGCGGCGCTGCTGTTCGGGATGCTGCTGGGCGTGGCGGCCGGCGCCTGGCCGACCTGGTCTGCGCTGCGGGTGCGCGCCAGCGCCGCGCTGGCCGGCCGCAGCGGCAGCGAGACCGTGCGCGGCCTGTGGCTGCGGCGCTCCCTCACCGCGCTGCAGTTCGCCGCCGCCATGGGCCTGACCGGCACCACCCTCGCGGTGGCGTGGCAGACGCATTACGCCAGCACCCTCAGCCCCGGCTTCGATCCGCGCCCGCTGCTGACGCTACCCGCCGGGAACGACATGCGCGACCCACGCATGCGCGCCTTCCGCGACGAAGTGCTGCGCCTGCCCGGCGTGGCAGGGGTGGCGGAAGCGAACCTCCCGGTCACTTCCAGCAACAACATCACTTCGCTGCGCCGCGAGGGAGGCCAGGCGATCGACCTCAACCTCTACGCGGTCAGCCCGGAATTCTTCGATGTGTATGGCCTGAAGCCGCTGGCGGGACGGCTGTACAGCCCTGCGCTGGACCGGATCAACGAAACGGACAGGGTGGTGATCAACGCCTCGGCGGCGCGCAAGTTCGGCTTCGCCAGCCCCCAGGAGGCGGTCGGCAAGATACTGGGAGGAAGCGACAAGGACGACCAACAGATGCAGATCGTGGGCGTGGCGCCGGACATCCGGCACCGTTCGGCGCGCGAAGGCGAGCAGCCGAGCGTGTTCTACCTGCGCGACCGGGTGCGGATCCTGACCATCCGCTGCAGCGGCGATCCGGTGGCGGTGCAGCACGCGGTCCAGCACCTCTGGCCGCGCCACTTCCCGAACGAGCCGGTCGACGTCGTGCACATGGACCGCTTCATCGTCGACCAGTTCTATGCCGACGACCTGCGCCTGGCCAAGCTGCTGGCCGCATCGAGCGTGATCGCGACCGCGATCGCCGCCTTCGGCATCTATGTGCTGGCGGCCTACAGCGTGCAGCGGCGCGAACGCGAGATCGTGCTGCGCAAGCTGTACGGGGCAAATGGTGCGGAGGTCGGCGGCCTGGTGCTGCGCGAGTTCGCGCTGCTGGTCGGCGCCGGCGCCCTGGTGGGATTGCCGCCGGCCTGGATCGCCCTGCAGCGCTACCTGGCCGGCTTCACGGAACGGGCGCCGATCGGCGCCTGGACCATCCTCGCGGCGCTGCTGCTGGCCTTGTTGGTGACGCTGGGCTCGACCCTGCGCCACACGCTGGCCGCGGTGCGGATCCGGCCGGCGCGGGCGCTGCGCGAGTGAGACGGGGATGTGGCGTCAGCAGCTGACGCCGCAGACCTTCACGAGTTCGAGGTCGAACACCAGGTCGGAGTTGGCCGGGATGGTCGGCGGTTTTCCATTGGCGCCGTAAGCGATGACGGCCGGGATCACGATGGTGCGCTTGCCGCCCACCTTCATGCCCTGCACGCCCTGGCTGAAGCCTTCGATCACGTTGGCGCCGACGATGAATTCGAAGGGCGCCTTGCCCGGGCCGACGCTGGTGTCGAACTGGGTGCCCTTGTTGCCGGTGGCGGTGGCGCTGTACAGCCAGCCCGTGTAATTGACCAGCACGTGGCTGCCCTTGGCCGCTTCGGCGCCGGTGCCGGCGGTCTCGGCGACGATCTTGATGGTGGCGGCCGGGTTGGTCGTGTTGCCGCTGCCGGAATCGCCACCGCCGCCGCCGCAGGCGGTCAGGCTCAACATGGCGGCGAAGGCGGCGGCCAGCGGGAAGGACAGTTTCATGGTGCTCCTTGCAGAATCGGTTGAAGTTTAACTAAAGAAACTTCGACCATACCAAGGAGTCGCCATGGCTGTCTATGCGAAATTTGTACGGCTTTGTCGTCGCGCCGTCCTCAGATTTCGACTTGCGTACCCAGCTCGATCACGCGGTTGGCCGGGATCTGGTAGTAGTCGGCCGCCGTGCGCGCGTTGCGCTGCATGAGCACGAACAGGTGCTCGCGCCACGGCATCATGCCCGATCCCGGCACCGAGATCACGGTCTGGCGCGCGATGAAGAAGGACGTCTCCATCATCTCGAATTCGAGGGCCTGGGCGGCGCACAGGCGCAGGATGTCCGGGATGTCGGCTTCGTCCTTGAAGCCGTAGCTGACGTTCAGCTGGAAGCAGTTGTGGCCCAGCGCGATCACCTCGACCTGTTCGGATTCCGGCACGTAGGGCTCTTCGCGGATGTGCACCGTCAGGAACACCACGCGCTCGTGCAGCACCTTGTTGTGCAGCAGGTTGTGCAGCAGTGCGTGCGGCACGCCGTCGGTTTCGCCGCGCAGGAAGATCGCGGTGCCGGCCACGCGCGTGGGCGGGCCGACGAACAGCGACTGCAGGAAGTCGTCGAGCGGGATCGCGTGCTTTTCCAGGTTTTCGAACACCAGCTCGCGGCCGCGCTTCCAGGTCAGCATGACGGTCAGCAGGACCACGCCGATCACCAGCGGGAACCAGCCGCCGTGCAGCAGCTTCAGGGTGCTGGCCGAGAACAGCATCACGTCCATGACCATGAACAAGCCGGTGGAGCCCAGGCAGACCCACAGCGGCAGGTGCCAGCGGTAGCGGACCACGAAGAAGGTCAGGAAGGTGGTGATGAACATGGTGGCCGTCACCGCGATGCCGTAGGCGCCGGCCAGTTTATCGGACGAGCCGAAGCCGACCACCGCGGCCAGCACTGCCGCCAGCTGCAGCCAGTTGACGGCCGGGATGTAGATCTGGCCGATCTCGCTTTCCGAGGTGTGCATCACGCGCATGCGCGGCAGCAGCCCAAGCGCGATGGCCTGCTTGGTCATCGAGAAGGTGCCGGAGATGGTGGCCTGCGAGGCGATCACGGTGGCCACGGTCGACAGCAGTACCAGCGGCAGCACACTCCAGCTGCCGAGCTGGCGGAAGAACGGGTTTTCGATCGCTTCCGGATGGGTGATCAGGAGGCCGCCCTGGCCGAGGTAGTTCAGGGCCAGCGCCGGGAACACGATCATGAACCAGGCGAAGCGGATCGGCTTCTTGCCGAAGTGGCCCATGTCGGCGTACAGGGCTTCGGCGCCGGTGAAGGCCAGCACCACCGCGCCCAGCGCGATGAAGGCGATCATCCGCTCGCGCAGCATGAATTCGAAGGCGTGCAGCGGGTTCAGCGCCTGCAGGATCATTGGTGCCGCCGCAATGTTGATGATGCCCATGATCGCCAGCGCGGCGAACCAGACGATCATGATCGGGCCGAAAAAGCGGCCGATACCGGCGGTGCCGTGGCGCTGCACGCTGTACAGGATCACCAGCACCACGATGGTCAGCGGCACCACCCATTGCTCGAGGCCCGGCGTGGCCACTTCCAGGCCCTCGATCGCGCTCAGCACGGAAATCGCCGGTGTGATCACGCTGTCGCCGTAGAACATGGTGGCGCCGAACACGCCGAGCAGCATCAGCGCGTAATGCAATCGCGACGTGCGTGTCACCGAGTTCAGGGCCAGCGCCATCAGGGCCATGATGCCGCCCTCGCCGCGGTTGTCGGCGCGCAGGATCAGGGTCACGTACTTGAGCGAGACGATCATCGTCAGGCCCCAGAAGATCAGGGACACGATGCCCAGCAGGTTCGGGGTCGTCAGGACCAGGCCGTGGGTAGGGTCGAAGATGGTCTTCAGCGTGTACAGCGGGCTGGTGCCGATGTCGCCATAGACGATGCCGACCGCGGACAGGGTCAGCGCCGCGAGGCTGCTTTTCTTGTGTTGCTCACTCAAGATTTCACCATTACTTGTTTTGGTGCGTTGCACAATAGAATAATGAACATGGAAAGACAAGCGAAATTGCGTCTTTCGAAGACGCTATTGTCTCAGCGAATAGGAAAATGGCAAGCCATCAGCAGGCTCCGACGAGTTCAAGGATAATGACTTCCCCGTAACCTGTCCGCACGATCCATGAGTACCGGCATCCTGTCCGCCGCCCTTGCCTTCCTTTGCTGGGGTCTGTTTCCCTTGTATTTCCACGCCATCGGCGACGTCCCGCCCGTGCAGATCCTGGCGCACCGCATGCTGTGGTCGCTGCTGTTCCTGGTCATCGTGCTGGCCGTGCGCCGGCAATGGGCCTGGCTCGACCTGGTGCGCAAGCCGCGCGTGTTCGGCAGCTTCGTCGCCTCGGCCCTGCTGCTGAGCGTGAACTGGCTGATCTATATCTGGGCGGTCAACAACGGCCACGTGATCGAAGCCAGCCTGGGCTATTTCATCAATCCCCTGGTCAATATCTCACTCGGCTACCTGCTGCTGAAGGAACGCCTGCGGCGCGCGCAGTGGATGGCGATCGGTGTCGCCGCGCTGGGCGTGGCCTGGCTGACCTGGCAGGCCGGCACCGTACCCTGGATCGCGCTGGCGCTGGCGCTGTCCTTCGGCGGCTACGGCCTGATGCGCAAGACGGCGGCGCTGGGCGCACTGGAAGGCCTGTCCTTCGAGACCATGGTCCTGTTCCCGCTGGCGGGCGCCTACGTCGTCTGGCTGACCATGCACGGCCAGAACGCCTTCATCAACACGGACTCGAACACCACCCGTGTGCTGCTGATGGCGGCCGGGCCGATCACCGCGATCCCGCTGCTGCTGTTCGCCTCGGGCGCGCGCCAGATCCCCTTGTCCGTGCTGGGCCTGCTGCAATACCTGTCGCCGACCCTGCAATTCCTGCTCGGCGTGTGGATCTTCCACGAAGCCTTCACGGCCGACCGCCTGGTCGGCTTCGCGCTGATCTGGCTGGCGCTGGCCCTGTTCGCAGCCGAAGGCCTGCTGCGCCGCCCGACCGCCACGGCAAAAGCCTGATTCGGGGTTAATTCGGGGTCAGAGCACTTTTTCGAGCAATTTCCTGAATTCGGGGTCAGAGCACATTTTCAGGCCGGCTTCCGAGTGACGCGCAGCCGAAAATGTGCTCTGACCCCGATTTTTTACAGTATCCTGTCGTCCTCTCAACGCATTACTCAATTACTACATGGCCAATTACGTCTACACCATGAACCGCGTGGGCAAGATCGTCCCACCGAAACGCCAGATTCTGAAGGACATCTCGCTGTCCTTCTTCCCGGGCGCGAAGATCGGCGTGCTGGGCCTGAACGGCTCCGGTAAATCGACGCTGCTGAAGATCATGGCCGGCATCGACACCGATATCCAGGGCGAAGCGCGCCCGATGCCGGGTCTGAACATCGGCTACCTGCCGCAGGAGCCGCAGCTGGATCCGGACAAGACCGTGCGCCAGGAAGTGGAAAGCGGCCTGGGCGAAGCCTTCGAAGCGCAGGCCAAGCTGGAAGCCGTGTACGCCGCCTATGCGGAAGAAGACGCCGATTTCGACGCCCTCGCCAAGGAGCAGGAGCGCCTGGAATCGATCATCGCCGCGGCCGACGGCGGCAACCTGAACCTGCAGATGGAAATGGCCGCCGACGCGCTGCGCCTGCCGCCGTGGGACCAGAAGATCGGCGTGCTGTCGGGCGGTGAAAAGCGCCGCGTGGCGCTGTGCAAGCTGCTGCTCTCGAAGCCGGACATGCTGCTGCTGGACGAGCCGACCAACCACCTGGACGCCGAATCGGTCGAGTGGCTGGAGCAGTTCCTGCTGCGCTTCCCGGGCACCGTGGTCGGCATCACCCACGACCGCTACTTCCTCGACAATGCCGCCGAGTGGATCCTGGAACTGGACCGCGGCCACGGCATCCCCTGGAAGGGCAATTACTCGTCCTGGCTGGAGCAGAAGGAAGCCCGCCTGAAGCAGGAAGAAGCGACCGAATCGGCACGCCAGAAGGCGCTGGCCAAGGAACTAGAGTGGGCACGCCAGAATCCGAAGGCACGCCAGGCCAAGTCGAAGGCCCGCCTGGCCCGCTTCAACGAGCTGAGCGAATACGAATACCAGAAGCGCAACGAGACCCAGGAGATCTTCATCCCGGTCGCGGAACGCCTGGGCAACGAAGTCATCGAGTTCAAGAACGTCTCGAAAGCCTTCGGCGACCGCCTGCTGATCGACAACCTGTCCTTCACCGTGCCGCCGGGCGCGATCGTCGGCATCATCGGCCCGAACGGCGCCGGTAAGTCGACCCTGTTCAAGATGATCGCCGGTAAAGAGCAGCCGGACAGCGGCGAAGTCGTGATCGGCCAGACCGCGAAGGTGTCGCTGGTCGACCAGAGCCGCGACGAGCTGGCGAACAACAAGACCGTGTTCGAAGACGTCACCGGCGGCGCCGACATGCTGAGCGTCGGCCGCTTCGAAATGCCGTCGCGCGCCTACCTCGGCCGCTTCAACTTCAAGGGCGCGGACCAGCAGAAGGTGGTCGGCAACCTGTCGGGCGGCGAACGCGGCCGTCTGCACCTGGCCAAGACCCTGCTGCAAGGCGGCAACGTCCTGCTGCTGGACGAACCGTCGAACGACCTCGACGTCGAAACCCTGCGCGCGCTCGAAGACGCGCTGCTGGAATTCGCCGGCAGCGTGATGGTGATCTCGCACGACCGCTGGTTCCTGGACCGTATCGCGACCCACATCCTGGCCTTCGAAGGCAACTCGCAAGTCACCTTCTTCGACGGTAACTATCAGGAATACGAAGCCGACAAGAAGAAGCGTCTGGGCGAAGAAGGCGCGAAGCCGAAGCGTATCCGCTACAAGCCGCTCAGCGCTTAAGCAAACTGCGTCGATTCAGTAGTATTTGCGCCACAAAAGCTCCCTGCGGGGGGCTTTTTTTTCGCCCATAAACCGGTGCGGACCCCGTTTCGCGCAATGCTGGCAGCTTGTTGTCAGAGTGCGCGCGCCGCAATTTTTCGCGCGGAAATGGATCGGCCCGATGCGCATCTCATGTGTAGAATCGGGCGTCGTTGAGGTCGGCTCACGCCACGATGATTCATGACACGTTACCGCGATAACCGCGTTCCCGGCATGACGTACTTTTTTACGGTGCGGCTGCTGGACCGGAATAGCACTTTGCTGACGGACCATTTCTCGGCGTTTGGCGAAGCCATGCGCCAGGCGCGGATCCGCAAGCCCTTCCACGTCGATGCCTGGGTAGTCTTGCCCGATCACGCCCACGCGATCTGGACCCTGCCTCCCGGCGACCACGATTGCGCCACCCGCTGGCGCGCGGTCAAGATCGCCTTTTCGAAGGCCCTGCACAAAACCGGACTGGCGCTGGCCGGCGCAACAGACGCCACGATCTGGGAACGCCACTACCGCGACTACCGCGTCGGCGACGACGACGAGTACGCGGCCCTGATCGACTACGTGCACAGCAATCCGATGCGGCACGGCTTCTGCCAGCAGGCCGCCGAGTGGCCGTGGTCTTCGCTGCACCGCTTCGTCGCCGCCGGCTTCGATGCGCCGCAATCTCCGCTGGCGCCGCCGCCCTGGATGCCGCCGCTGCATGCGCCGGCGCGGGTGCCGCTCTGAGCGGAACCTACCAATATAAAAAACGGGACCCGAAGGCCCCGTTCTTTACGTAGGGTGGGCACACCGTGCCCACGTGTACGGTTTGCGTCGTGCTGGCTTAGAAGTTGTAGTGCGCGCCAACGGTCCAGACGTTCGACTTGGCGCCGATATCCTTCTCCTTGCCATAACGCTCGTATTCGGCGGTCAGGGCAACTTGCTGGTTCAGCTTGTACTGCACGCCCAGGGCACCGTAGGCGCCGGTATCGTTGCTCGACAGGTTCAGGCCGGCGGTGTTCAGCTTGCGCTCGCTGTGTTCGACACCGACTTTGCCGTAGGCCGAGAACTGCTCGTTGATCGGCATCGTTGCCTTGGCGGCCACGTAGTAGCTGTCGCCCTTGGTGTTGCCGTTGGCGAAGGTGTTGGTACCGAAATCGGTGTAGCCGGCTTCAGCAGCCCAGGTGCGGTTGAATTCGTAGCCGCCGTAGATCTTGCCGTTGGCCTTGTAGTCGTCCAGCTGCTTGTTCTTAGCGGAGCTGACACCGACGCCGACATAGGCGTGCGGGTTGTCGGTGAAGTTCTGGGCTTGTGCTGCGGACATGGCGGCAGCGCCTGCGATCAGTGCAACGATGAGCTTTTTCATATTCGGCATCCTTTATCTGGTTCGTCTGATTCGCGATGTAAAGTGCATCGCGATGTAGCCAAGATAACAGTGCCAAATCCTCAAGTCAGTGCCCATTTCGTAAGAACTGTAATCAGATGTTACTAAATGACCCGTTATTCAGTAATAAAATGGGCGATATTGACAGCGGTTGTATATAAATTAGGCGATGTAACGAAAAGTGAGGTTGAGCCTGGGTCCTATTGGTTTTGCAGTCTTGTTGATGCCGTGCAGCCAGTGCTGCTGCAGGGAACCAGCCATCAGCAGCAGGTTGCCGTCCGCGAGATCGAATTTGACGGTGCGTTTGCTGTGCTTGTGGCGCAGGATGAAGGTCCGGGTGGCACCGTAGCTGAGCGAGGCGATGACGGGTTGCGGGCCCAGTTCCGGTTCGTCGTCGCTGTGCATGCCCATGCTGTCGTCGCCGTCGCGGTAATGGTTCAGCAGCACGCTGTTGTAGCGGTGGCCGGTGGCGGCTTCGACTGCGCCGCGCAATTGCTCGAGCAGCGGCGTCATCGGCAGTGCCTCGAGGCGCAGGCCGGAATAGGTATAGCTGGCCTCGCCATACCAGGCCGTCAGGCGCGGCTGCAGGTGGCGCTTGCCGTACACGACGATGGTTTCGTGGCGCCAGGCGGTCTCGCGCAACAGGCGCGCGAAGACCTCGGCATTCGGGATCGGCAGGGGCAGCCGGGACAGCAGCGCCAGCTCGCCATCCTCGATCGGAATCGGCTGCAGGCCGGTATCAGGAGAAAACAGGTCCATCGAGACAATACGACAATGTGAAAGCTATGATGGCGGGATCCCATCGACAGGACATTTTCGCATGAACAAACGCCAGTTCCTCGGCGCGGCGGCAGCGGCCGGCGCCTTCCCGCTCGCCGGCCGGGCCGCCGCCGCTTCCCTGCCGGCCCTGCCGGATGGACCGGCCCTGCTGACGGTCACCGGCGCGCTGGCCCACAGCAACCGCGGCCCCTTCGATCCGGTGCTCGACCAGATGATGCACAAGCACGGCGTCAGCTTCCGCAAGGCCTGGGTGTTCGACGAAGCCGCCCTGCGCGCGCTGCCGGCGCTCACGATCCGCCCGACCCTGGAATACGACGGCAAGACGCATGCGCTGCGCGGCCCGCTGCTGACGGACGTGCTGGCGCGCGCCGGCGCCAGGCTGGAGGACAAGACGGTACTGGTGCTGCGCGCGGTGGACGGCTACAACGTCGAGCTGCCGCTGGCACAGGCGCGCGCGCGGCGCTTCATCCTCGCCACGCATGTGGATGGGAAGCCGATGCCGCTGGGGGGACTGGGACCGCTATGGGCGGTGTATGACGCCGACCGGGTGCCGGAGATGGCCGCGCTGGCTCTGCCGCAGCGGTTTGCGGCTTGTCCTTGGGCTTTGTATCACATTGAGGTTCGTTAACGACGGTCAAGCATAAGCCTCGGCCAAGCTCATGACGCGCGGCGTGACGGTAATACCAAAGTTACCAAACAAGGTATCGAGCGCCGCCAGGTTGCCGCTGCATTCCTCGCTCTTCCAGCCCTTGAACAGGTCGGTGCCGTCTTTCTGGAAGTGCAGGTCGAGCACTTTGCCTTTGTCTTTGTGGATATAGCTCTGCTGGAAGGTATTTTGGAAGCCAAGTTCCTGCAGCGCGGCCAGCACGGCATTCGGCGGATTGTCGGGATCGGTGGCCAGGAAGACGCCGAAGGTCTTGCCCGGCGGTTTGGCGGCGACATCGACTTCGTAAATGCCCGGCGCTTTGGTAACGCTGGTACTCTTCAAAAACAGCATGCGATCCTCCATGGTCGTAGGTTGCCCAGCTTATTGCACTATGGGAACTTTGTCGACGGAGCGATGCTGAATTTTTGCTTTATTGCAACAGCAAACCGACCGCGCTGCCCGCGACCAGGGCGCCGCAGGCCACCATGCCGATGACGAAACCGGCTTCGCGCTTGCTCGGATCACGGTAATAGCCCAGTGCATACAGGACGCGTCCCAGGCACCACAGCAAGCCGCCGGCCGCCGCCCAGGTATCGCCGAGGTAAGTCGCGCACAGCCACAGCGGCGCCAGCACCAGCGGCAGCTGCTCGAGGGTATTGGCCTGCACCCGCTGCGCGCTCTGGAAGGGCAAGGGGCCGTCCATGCTCGGCGCCGCCACCTTGTATCTTGCCCTCGCCACGCCGGCCATCACGCCGGTCCAGAAATAGACGCCGAGCACGGCCAGTGTGGCCCACGCGGTCAGATGCATGTCACCTTCTCCATGAATAAGAAAAACTTATGCTTAATGTCAGGCCCGGCCGGCATGCTTGCGCCGTGCCAGGTCCCAGGTCGCGCCGGCCAGGGCTTCGTAGAGCACGCCGGTGGCCGGGTCCCAGGCCTCGACGGCGGCCTGCTGGCGCGTCACGGTGGCGGCGTCGCCGCGCGCGATCGGCCCGGACAGCGCGACCTCCGGTCCCAGCCGGAACACATTGGCCAGGGTCTCGGTGGCCAGCGGCCGCGCCAGTTCGCGCGCCACGTCCTCCGGAATCCCGGCCGCCTGGTAGGCGCGCAGGGCGGCGTCGAGCACCGTGGTGAGGTAGTTCGAGGCGAACACCGAGGCCGCGTGATACACGGTCTTGGCGCTGGCGTCGATCGCCACCACGCGCGCGCCGATGCCTGCAAAGGCCGGGTTCAGCACTGCGAGCGCAGCGGCGTCCCCTTCGACGCCGCAGAAGGTGCCGTCGAAAGCCTCGGCCACCTGGCGCGGATCGGCGAAGCTGCGCACCGGGTGCACGCTGGCGACCATGGCGCCGGCGGCGCGCAGCGGCTCCAGTTCGGTGGACGCCTTGGCGCCGCTGCAATGGAACACGACTGCGCCCTGCCAATCGCCGCGCGCAGCCAGACGGCGCGCCACGTCGCCGATGCGGTCGTCGGATACGGCCAGCATCCACACCGAAGCCGGACGCAGCGCCTCGGGCGACGCGGCGGCATGGCCGGCGCCGATGAAATCCACCGCCGCCTGCGCGCTGGCCTGCGAGCGGGTCAGCACATCCTGCACCTCGAACACGCGGCGTCGATCGAACAGGCGGCCCAGCGCGCGGCCGACGTGGCCGCCGCCGACGATGTTCAGGGTGGCTGTCATCAGAAGCGCGAACCGGGCTGGCGCAGGAATTCGATCTCCTCCGGCGTCGAAGCGCGGCCGAGGATTTCGTTACGGTGCGGGAAGCGGCCGAAGCGCGCGATCACGCCGCGGTGGCGGTGCGCATAGTCGAGCATCTCGTCGAAGCCCGGGTGTTCGGCGGCCAGGTTCGTGAACAGCTCGACCGCGCGCTCCTGCATGTACGCATCCTCGGCATGCTCGAAGGGCATGTAGACGAAGGCGCGCTGCAGGGGCGGCAGCTCCTTGTGCGCGCCGCTGTCGACCAGCTGGCGCGCGGCAGCCAGGGCCAGCGTGTCGCCGGCGAAGGACTGCGGCGTATTGCGCCAGGCATTGCGCGTGAACTGGTCGAGCACCAGCAGGCGCGCGAGCACGCCTTGCGGTCCTTCGGCATCCCATTCGCGCAGGCCGCCGGCGATGGCCTGGTCGATGGCCGTGCCGAAGCGCTGCCTGACCTGGTCGTCGAAAGCGTCGCTCTTGACGAACCATTCGCGGCGCGGTCCGCCAGCAATCTCGCTGCCGGGGGGACCGAACCAGAAATCGAGTACTTCCTGGGCTTTCATCTTGTTTTCCATATCAGTTGCGGGCGTGCGAGAGCAGGAAGCCGTCCACGCCTTCGAAGTTCGACAGTTCCGTGGCCAGCGACGACAGCGGCGCGCCGGCATGGTTGGCCAGCGCCAGCGCCACGAAGCGCCACTCCTGGCAGCCCTTGTCGCTGCCGATGGTGAGCGAACCGCCGGCGATCTCGTAGCCGCGGTCCAGGGCCTGCTTGCGCAGCACGTCTTCCTCCGGCCGCACGCCGGGCTTGAAGCGCAAGGTCACCGCCACCGCCTGGCGCGAGGGCAGCATGCTCACCGCGCGGTTCAGGTAGATCATGATCATGGCCGAGAAAAAGGCCAGGCCCATCGCCGCCATGTAGAAGCCGACGCCGACCATGATGCCGATCACCGACGAGGCCCAGATCGAAGCGGCCGTCGTAAGGCCGCTGATGTTGAAGCCCGATCGCATGATCACGCCGGCGCCGAGGAAGCCGATGCCGGTGACCACGCCCTGGATCACGCGGGTCGGATCGACCAGCGCCACCGCGGCGCCATGCCCGCCGTACCAGGAGTTCGGATAGCCGGCGATGATGGTCAGCGCGCACGAGGCCATGCACACCAGGCCATAGGTGCGCATGCCGGCCGCGCGCCCGTGATAGGAGCGCTCGTAGCCGACCATCAGGCCCAGCAGCAGCGCGCCCAGCAGGTGCAGCAGCACCAGGGCGTTGGTCAGCAGCTCGGCATCCGACCAGTAGGCCCGGATCACCTCGGACGCGGTCATCACCGGGTCGTGCACGACGCTTGGATTCAAGGCTGCTTCTTCCTCACCAGCTGCTTTTCGAAAGCGGCATCGTTCTTGGTGATGCGCTTCTCGGGCTGCGGTCCGAGGCCATCGACGAACTTCACGAAGTCGTCCAGCTCCAGCGGCGGGCACAGCGGCGGCGCGCCGGCCTTCTCGGACAGGAAGAAGTGGCCGTCACCGGTACGCGCCATCGAATAGGTGGTGGTGCCGGTGCGCCTTTTCAGGCGCTCGACGGCGGCGCTGGCGCGGGTGGAACGGACGCCGGCCGCCATCTCAGATCTCCTTCGTGCGCAGTTCGAGCCAGTCGCGCGCGGCGCCGTCGACCAGCGGCAGCAGGCGCGCACGCACGCTGCGGTGGTAGTCGTTCAGCCACGCGACCTCGTCGCCGCGCATCAGGGTCATGTCGATGCAGCGGGTGTCGATCGGGCACAGGGTCAGCGTTTCGAAGCCGAGGAATTCGCCGAATTCGGTCGTATCGGCTACCATCGCCAGCACCAGGTTCTCGATGCGGATGCCCCAGCGGCCAGGGCGGTAGATGCCCGGCTCGTTCGAGGTGATCATGCCCGGCTCGATCGCCGTGTGCGGCTCCGGCATGGCGGTCGGCGAGATCACCTGCGGGCCTTCGTGCACGTTCATGAAGTAGCCGACGCCGTGGCCGGTGCCGTGGCCGTAGTCGATGCCGGCGGCCCAGATCGGCGCGCGCGCCAGGGCGTCCAGCATCGGTCCCCTGGTACCGCGCGGGAAGCGCGCCACCGACAGGTTGATCATCCCCTTCAGCACCAGGGTGAAGTCGCGCTTCTGCGCGGCGGAAGGCGTGCCGACCGGGACCACGCGGGTGATGTCGGTGGTGCCGCCCAGGTACTGGCCGCCGGAGTCGATCAGCAGCAGGCCGTCGCCTTCGATGGTCGCGCAGTTTTCCGGCGTCGCGCGGTAGTGCATGATGGCGCCGTTGGCGTTGAAGCCGGCGATGGTGCCGAAGCTGGGGCAGACGAAGCCCGGACGGCGCGCCCGCGCGGCCGTGATCTGCTCGTCGATCATGACTTCGGTGAGCGGCGCGCGCTGCGGATCCGACAGTTGCGCTTCGAGCCCGGCGAAGAAGTCGCACAGGGCGGCGCCGTCCTGCTCCATGGTGTCGCGCACGTGGTCGGCTTCCGCCGGCAGCTTGCGCGACTTGGCGAAGGTGGTCGGGTTGATCGCTTCCACCACGCGCACGTTCGCGGGCACGGCGGCGCGCATGCCGGCGGTGACGCGGCGCGGATCGAGCAGCAGGCTGCTGTTTGCGGGCAGCGCCTGCAGGGCCTGGAACGCCTGCTCGTACGGGGCGACGCGCACGCCGTCCCGCTCGAGGCGCTCGCGCAGCGCGGCCGGGACCTTGCCCTCGGCGACGAAGATGGTGGCGCCGGACGGCTCGACCAGCGCATGGGCGACGAATACCGGGTTGTAGCTGACGTCGGCGCCGCGCAGGTTGAACAGGTAGCCGATGTCGTCCAGGGTCGAGATGAAGTGGCGCTCGGCGCCGAGGTTCGCCATCGCGTCGCGGACGGCATGCAGCTTGTCGGCGCGCGCCATGGTG
Organism: Massilia sp. 01N417; assembly: GCF_056399645.1. Taxonomy (NCBI): domain Bacteria; kingdom Pseudomonadati; phylum Pseudomonadota; class Betaproteobacteria; order Burkholderiales; family Oxalobacteraceae; genus Massilia; species Massilia sp. 01N417. The sequence goes on from NZ_JBFTRS010000002.1 coordinate 240,019, forward strand.
GCGTACGGCGCCTCGTGTTCGTAGACCGGTTCGGGCGGCAGGCCCGGACGCTCGCGCCAGATCTCGTCCAGCAGGTCGAGGTCCGTGCGCAGACGGATGCCGCGCGCCTTCAGCGCGTCTTCCAGCAGGCGCGCCACGGCCAGGCCCAGCACGCGGGCGTCGACGGCGACGGTCTGGCCCGGCTGCATGGTCTCGGCCAGCCAGTCGATGTGCAGCAGGCTGGCGCCCGAAGGGATCTTCATCAGGCGGATCTCGGTGCCCGCCAGTTCCTGCTCGGCCTGGGTGTAGTAGCGGCCGTCGGTCCAGACGCCGGCGAAATCGCCGGTGGCGATGAAGGTGCCGACCGAGCCGGTGAAGCCCGACAGCCATTCGCGGCCCTTCCAGCGTCCGGGCAGGTACTCGGACAGGTGGGGATCGGCGGAAGGAACGATGAAGGCGTCGACCTGGTGGCGCGCCATTGCGGCGCGCAGCTGGGCAAGGCGTTCGGCGCGCTGGGCGGTAGTGTCGTTTGCTGGCATGTTGAGGATGCAGATGTGTTGTGAATTCTCCAAGCTGCGTATGATACGCCCCTCTGCCAGGATGTGGCGCAGTCGGGTCATTGCGCTGGAACATCGATGTTGCGTTCTCACTGAACCAAGAGGAACACAGCCACGGACATTCTGACGGATAATCGAAGTTGCATTCTTTTTCTCACAATAAACCATGCAAGAACAGGACTTTCACTACACCCGCGCCCGCGAACTGCTCGCCCGCGCCGAGGAACTCGTCAGCGCCGATACGGTGCAAGCCGCCGTGCGCAACGTCGCCGAGGTGCTGAACCAGCGCTTCGATACCGACGCCACCGGCGAATTCCCGCTGGTGCTGGGCGTGATGGGCGGCGCGGTAGTCTTCACCGGCCACCTGCTGCCCCAGCTGAGCTTCCCGCTCGAATTCGACTACATCCACGTGACCCGCTACGGCGACCTGGACCGCGGCGGCGAAGTCGTGTGGAAGGTGATCCCGCGCCAGAACGTGGCCGGCCGCACCATCATCGTGGTCGACGACATCCTCGACGAAGGCGAGACCCTGGCCCACGTGAAGCAGCGCCTGCTCGACATGGGCGCGGCCGAAGTGATCCTGGCCGTATTCGCCGACAAGGAACTGGGCCGCGCCAAGCCGGTGCAGGCCGATATCGTCGGACTGACCATCCCGAACAAATTCGTGGTGGGCTTCGGGATGGATGCGCATGGTTACTGGCGTAACCTGCCGGGATTGTGGGTGATTAAGGAAGAGGACAAGCAGGTGGAGGAAGAGCTACCTGCGGCCGTTTGACGTCGTTCCCGCGCAGGCGGGAATGACGTGCAAAAGCTGGCGGAAAGTCGTTTCCGGCAATGCCGGAAACGACAGTCACTTGATGCTCAAGCGCTCCCGAGCCGCCTGATACTGCGCCTTCAGCCGCTCCACCATCTCCGCCACAGTCGGCACATCATCCATCAGCCCCACACCCTGGCCCGCGCCCCAGATGTCGCGCCAGGCCTTGGCGCTGCCGGAACCAAAACTCATCTTGCTCTTGTCCGACACCGGCAGGTTCTCGGGATCCAGCCCGGCCGCCACGATCGATTTTTTCAGGTAGTTGCCGTGCACGCCGGTGAACAGGTTGGTGTACACGATGTCCGCCGCGGCGGAGTCCACGATCGCCTCGCGGTAGGCATCGCTGACGTTCGATTCCTTCGTCGCCAGCCAGCGCGAGCCGATGTAGGCGAGGTCGGCGCCCATCGCCTGGGCCGCCAGGATGGCGTCGCCGGTGGCGATCGCGCCGGACAGCGCGATCGGGCCGTCGAAGAATTTGCGCACCTCTCCCACCAGCGCGAAAGGAGACAAGGCGCCCGCATGGCCGCCGGCGCCGGCCGCGACCAGGATCAGGCCGTCGACGCCCGCCTCCAGCGCCTTCTCGGCATGGCGGATCGAGACCACGTCGTGCATCACGATGCCGCCGTAGGCGTGCACCGCGTCCAGCATCTCTTGCGGCGGCGCGCGCAGCGAGGAGATGATGATCGGCACCTGGTGCTTCACGCAGACCTCGACGTCATGCGCCAGGCGGTCGTTCGACTGGTGCACGATCTGGTTGACGGCGATCGGCCCGACCTTCTTGTCCGGATGCGCTTCCTGGTAATCGCCCAGCTCGCGCTGCAGCCCGGTCAGCCAGACGTCCAGCTGCTCGGCCGGGCGCGCGTTCAGCGCCGGGAAGGAACCGACGATGCCGGCCTTGCATTGCGCGGCGACCAGCGCGGGGCCGCTGGCGATGAACATCGGCGACGCGATGACGGGTAAGGAAAGGTCTTGCAGGACGGTAGGCAGCGCCATGGATATTCTCGCGGATGGGTTGATCGGACCAGTTTTCCGATTATAGGGTCAAAAAAGCACGATCGTGCTAGATCCTTGGCTCTAATTCCAGTGCTCAGCTGTCCAGCAGCAGCTCACCCTGCAGCCGCGCCGCGCCGGCCTTTAGCAGCGCCTGCACCGCCCAGCGCGCCAGTTCGGCGGCCGGACGCGGCAGGAAGCGCTCACGCGCCAGCACCAGCAGCGGCACGGTGTCGAACAGGGCTTCCACTCCGGCCAGCGGCATGCTGCGGCGTTCCAGCAGCAGGAATTTCAGCAGTACCTTGACGGCATTCTCGGCGTTGCGCACCGGGTCGGCAGCCAAAAAATCGAGGCGGCCGTAAGCCCGCTGCAAAGCGGCGTCGACATCGGCAAACGGCGCGCCATGGCCGGGAATGACGAGACCCGGCCGCAACGAGGCGATCAGGTCGAGCGTGGCCCCCACCTCGTCGAAGCCGGGCTCGCCCGCCAGTTCGGGAAAGATCACACCGAAGCCGTTCTGCCACAGCGCGTCGCCGGCGATCAGGATGCCCTCTTCTTCGCACCAGAACAGCAGTGCGTGCGGATCGTGGCCGGGCGCGGCCAGGGCCTGCCACTGCAAGTCTCCCATGACCAGCACGTCGCCGGGGGCGACGGTCTCGTCGACGCTGAAGCGCGCGCATTGCTGGCCGGTGGCGAGGTAGCTCAGCGCTTCCTCGTCCCAGGCCCGGACTTTATCGGCTTCGGCGACGGGAACCGCGATGCGGCAAGCGAAGGCGTCCTTCAAGGCCGCGTTGCCGCCGCAGTGATCCGAATGCAGGTGGGTGTTGACGACCCTGTCCAGCGGGCGGCCATCCAATGCGTGCCGCACCAGCGCCAGGGTTTGATCGGCATGCGTGACGTAGCCGCTGTCGACCAGGGTCGTGCCGGCGCGGCCGCTGAACAGGATGTTGTTGGCGGACAGCCAGCCGCGCTCGAACACCCGCATCGAGGCCGGCAGCCGCATCACTCGAAGAGCTGCGCTTCGCGGCGCCGGATCTCGGCCCACACGGCGCGCTTGTAGTCGTCGTCGGCGCGGCCCCAGGCGACGATCTCGTCGATGGTACGCATGCAGCCTTCGCACAGGCCGGTCGAGGGGACCATGCGGCAGATGTTGATGCAGGGGGATGGGACGGGGGTTTGCTGTTCCGGATTCATGGTCATGCTGAAGCTTTCTCGATCTTGCCCGCCAGTCTGGCATTGAAGCGCGCCGGATCGATCACGACGCGCTCATGGGTGCCTTCGCAGATGCGTTCGACGTCGTCCCAGGCTTCGACCCTGAAGCGCACGCGGCGGCCGTCGACCTCGAGGACTTCGCCCTTCACGTGCAGGGTCATGCCGGGCGGCGTCGGCGCCAGGTGCTGGAAGCTGACCATGGTGCCCAGGCTCTGTTCGTTCGGCCAGTCCATATAGGGCATCATGCCGTGCAAACAGGCAAGTTCCATCATCCCGACCATATAGCCGGTAGCGAGCACGTCCGGCATGTCGAGGCAGAATGGAGTATCGTGGTAGAGCTGAGGCACCGTAGCGCGTGCAGGTACCGTGTAGTACCACTCGAAGCGGATGCCGGGCTGAAATTCGGGACGCATGGTGGGCAGATTAACGTATCCGGACGAATCGCGCTTGACCAGGAAGCTCATGGGCGTAGAGTTCGACCCTTTGGCCCGCACAGTAAGGTTGATGCAAGTTTGCCGACCAAGACTGAGCAACACTAAAAGCGCGGCCATGGCGCCGACAAAGGAGGGCTGATGTCCCTAAGTAATAAATTGCTGGCGCAAATGCGCGCCGCGACCCGTTCCCTGATGCGCCGCGGTCCGTCCGTGGCGCGCACCGTGATGCGCGAATCGATCAAGACCGCCTCCAGCATGCACCCGGCGGCAAAACAGAAAGCGGCCTCGAATCAGATGAGCTTTGATCCCGTCTCCGACATGCTGGCCGACCTGAGCCGGATCGGCCAGTCGGTCAACCCCTTCAATGTGCCGCCGCTGTCCACCGGCGCGGCCGCGATCGGCCTGCCCGGCCACTTCATCGACGGATCGTTCACCACCGACGCCGGCACCCGCGACTACAAGCTCTACGTGCCGAGTACCTATGCCGGCCAGCCGTCTCCGCTGCTGGTGATGCTGCACGGCTGCACCCAGAATCCGGACGACTTCGCGCTCGGTACCGGCATGAACGTGCTGGCCGAGGAGTGGAATTGCCTGGTCCTGTATCCAGCCCAGTCGCAGCAGGCCAATGCCCACCGCTGCTGGAACTGGTTCAATGCGATCGACCAGAAGCGCGACCAGGGCGAGCCGTCCATCATCGCCGGGATGACGCGCGACATCATGGCGCGCTACGTTGTCGATCCACAGCAGGTGTACGTGGCCGGGCTGTCGGCCGGCGGCGCGATGTCGGCCATCATGGGCACCCTGTATCCGGAGCTGTATGCGGCGGTGGGCGTGCATTCCGGCCTGCCCTTCGCGGCCGCGCACGACCTGCCGACGGCGATGGCCGCCATGAAGGGCGATTTCCGCCGGCCGAAAGGCGGCAAGGTGCGCGAGCTGCCGATCATCGTGTTCCACGGCGACCAGGACACGACCGTGCACCCGGCGAATGGCGAAGAATTGATCCGGCGCCGGCGGCGCCATGCGGCCGAGCAGGTCGCGGTCGAGCCGGGCCAGGTACCCGACGGCCACGCCTACACGCGCACGGTGCACCGCCATCCGGACGGCACGATTCATGCGGAACACTGGCTGGTGCACGGCTTCGGCCATGCCTGGTCGGGTGGCGATGCCCGCGGCACCTATACCGACGGCAAGGGTCCGAACGCGAGCCGCGAAATGATGCGCTTCTTCCGCACCCGGCGCTGACGATGCGGGCCTTACACCTTGCCGGACGACGCTTCTTGCTGTTGCGCGATATGCTGGTGCAGGCAGGCCGGACACCAGCAGCCGGGCACGGGCTGTTCCGCGCCGGATCGGGCGACGGGAACCGGAACGACCGGCGGCAAGGCGGTGCACCAGCATGGGTCGCCGCCGCCGTCCACCATGGCGCAAGCGAAGGCGGCGCCGCAACGTGTACAAATGCTCATGGCCCCACCTTAGCCGCATGAGCCGGAAAATACAACAAGCTGCCTTTATAATGCGCACTGCGACGGGCCATTGCCTGTAAAATCTCGCAAATTCTTTTTGGACCCTCAATGAACGCTACGCTGAGCACAATGACGGGCGACGACCAGAAGAACGACCTGACTGCGGTCTCGCCGCAGATCAAGGCGCAGATCCTGGCCGAAGCACTTCCCTATATCCGCAACTTCCACGGAAAAACCATCGTCATCAAATACGGCGGCAACGCGATGACCGACGAACGCCTGAAGCACGGCTTCGCGCGCGACGTCATCCTGCTGAAGCTGGTCGGCATGAACCCGGTGGTGGTACACGGCGGCGGTCCCCAGATCGACAACGCCCTGAAAAAGATCGGCAAGCAGGGCACCTTCGTGCAAGGCATGCGCATCACCGACGAAGAGACCATGGAAGTGGTCGAGTGGGTGCTGGGCGGCGAAGTCCAGCAGGACATCGTCATGCTGATCAACCACTACGGCGGCCAGGCAGTCGGCCTGACCGGCAAGGATGGCGGCCTGATCCGCGCACGCCGCATGGCGATGCCGGACAAGGAAAAGCCGGGCGAATTCCTCGACATCGGCTTCGTCGGCGAAATCGAGGCGATCAATCCGGCCGTGGTCAAGGCCCTGCAGGACGACGCCTTCATCCCGATCATCTCGCCGATCGGCTTCGGCCAGGATGGCCAGGCCTACAACATCAATGCCGACGTCGTCGCCGGCAAGATTGCGGAAATCCTGAAGGCCGAAAAGCTGATCATGATGACCAACATCGCCGGCGTGCAGGACAAGCAGGGCAATCTGGTGACCGACCTGTCGGCGCGCGAGATCGACGAGATGTTCGCGGACGGTACGATTTCCGGCGGCATGCTGCCGAAAATCTCGTCGGCACTGGATGCCGCCAAGTCCGGCGTCAATACCGTGCACATCATCGACGGGCGCATTGAACACAGTTTGTTGCTGGAAGTCTTGACCGAACAGGCCTTTGGCACTATGATCCGGTCTCACTGAAATTTTGCAGCGGTTCAAGTCGCTGCAAAATGGAAGAACGATGCCCTTGTAGCTCAGTGGTAGAGCACTCCCTTGGTAAGGGAGAGGCCACGTGTTCAATCCACGTCAAGGGCACCATCTGGAGCGGTAGTTCAGTTGGTTAGAATACCGGCCTGTCACGCCGGGGGTCGCGGGTTCGAGCCCCGTCCGCTCCGCCAGAATCGAAGAAAGAAGGTCCGACTTGTCGGGCCTTTTTTCTTTTCCGCTTTTCTTTCTTCTTCAGTAAATCCTCTCCACCTGCGCGCCCTGCTCCCGCAACAGCGCCGTCACGCTCCCGTTTCCCAGCAGGTGCAGCACGCCGACCGCGGCAAAGGTCTTCCTTTCCTGGCGCAGCAAGTGCAGCAGGCCCTCGGCCAGGCCGGCATTGCGTTCCTTGAGCAGCACCTGGTTCACGAATTTCCCGGACACGCTGGCATCCGCATCGCAGCGCGCGGCGATCGCGTCGAGGCCGGCGCGGTCGGCGCTGCTCCAGGCCTGCACCATGGCGCGCGCTTCGCGGCGCTGGGCGCCGGAGACGATCGTGCCCATCGTCTCGTCGAGGAAGCGCCAGCGCTCGGGCTCGCCCAGGCGGTCGAGCAGCGACAGCTGGCGGTCCAGCGATTCGAGTTCGAGGATGCGGGTGCCCTTCGCGCGCGCCTGGCGCGCCAGCCAGGCCTCGCTCGACAGCTGGCTGCGGTAGCCCTGCCTGGTGTACTCGGCCATCGCCAGCAGGGTCGCCAGCAGCACCGGCTTGAAGGTCCTGGCGTTGGCGGCATCGAGTCCGCCTTCCGCAAGCAGGCGTTCGAGCAGGGCGCGGCGCTCGGGATCCATGTCCTCGTAGCCGGCGCTGCCGGGCGCCAGCATGCCGTGCTCGTGCAGGGCGCGCAGCAGTTCGCGCTGCGGCTGCGCGGGATCGATCTCGAGCGCCAGGGTGGACGACTGCGCCAGGGCCTCGGCGATGCGCGGCTCGAGCGGATAGAACTCGGGCAGGCCGACGTGCAGGGTGCCGAACAGGTGCATTTCGTGGCCGTCCAGGGTAATCCGGAACAGGGCGCCGCGCTCGGCCGCCGTCGCCGTGGGACTGGCCAGCCAGAGCAGGCCGAACAGCATGGCGAAGGATCGCCAGACAATGGCGGGGACAACACGGGACATGAGCGGAGGCATACGCGCTCCTCGTCGGCATGGATAATCGGACTTGCCATTTGATTATCAAACTGCCCGATCGGCACCCTCTGCGCATGCGCACATGCGGTGTCGATATAATGCAAGGCTGCCTCCTCTTACAAAGCTTGCCGTGCCTACTCCCTCCTCCCTCGTCTGGCTGTTCGACCTCGACAACACCCTGCACGACGCTTCCCACGCGATCTTTCCGGCAATCAGCGCCAACATGAACACCTATATCGCGCGCGTGCTCGGCGACGGCACCACGCCGGCCAGCCAGGAAGCGGTGAATGCGGCGCGGCTCGGCTACTGGAAGCGCTACGGCGCGACCCTGCTCGGCATGATCCGCCACCACCAGGTCGACGCCGCCGACTTCCTGCGCGAGACCCACGACCTGAAAGCCCTGCAGGAGATGATCCGCTGGGAACGCGGCCTGTCGCGGGTGCTGAAGCGCCTGCCCGGCCGCAAGATCCTGCTGACGAATGCGCCGACCGCGTATTCGACCGAGGTGCTGCGCCACATCGGCCTGCAGCGCCACTTCGCCCACCACATCGCGATCGAGGACATGCACGTGCACCGCCAGCTGCGCCCGAAGCCGTCGACCTTGATGCTGCGGCGGCTGCTGCGCAAGCACCGCCTGGCGCCGCAGCGCTGCGTGCTGGTCGAGGACACCCTGGTCAACCTGAAGCACGCCAAGCGGGTCGGCATGCGCACCGCCTGGGTCACGCAATACCTGCGCTACGCCGATCCGAGCGGTAAAGCCCCCCTGCCGAAAATGCTAAAACGACCCGCTTATGTCGATGTCAAAGTAAAATCCGTAGTTCAGTTGCCGGCGCACCTGCGCCGGCTGCGCTCATCGACCTGAAATCCGACCTGAATACGGAGCACCACGAGAACATGGCAAGCACCAAGCCGGGCCAACGAAAACTGCAGATCCTCCAGGCCCTGGCGGCCATGCTGGAGCACCCCAAGGGAGAGAAGATCACGACCGCAGCGCTGGCCGCGAAGCTGGCGGTATCGGAGGCGGCGCTGTACCGCCACTTCGCCAGCAAGGCGCAAATGTTCGAAGGGCTGATCGAGTTCATCGAGTCCAGCGTCTTCGGCCTGTGCAACCAGATCACGGAACGGGAAGACGACGGCGTGGCCCAGGCGCATGCGATGCTGCAGATGCTGCTCTCGTTCTCGGCGAATAATCCCGGCATGACCCGGGTACTGATCGGCGACGCCCTGGTGGGCGAGGACGAACGCCTGCAACTGCGCATGAACCAGTTCTACGACAAGGTCGAACTGGCGTTCAAGGGCGCGCTGCGGGTGGCGGTCACCCAGGGCCACGGCCGCGAGGAAGACGTGGGCGCGCGCGCCAGCCTGCTGGTGTCCTATGTGACGGGACGCTGGCACCGCTTCGCCAAGAGCGGCTTCCGCCAGCACCCGGCGGAAAACAGCACGCTGCAACTGTCGCTGCTGCTGGCCGCCTGACCGGGAGCCCGAATGGACGACGGCATCTTTGCCCTGCTCGACGACGCCAGCGCGGACGGTAATCCGCCCTCCCGCTCGCGCCTGTACCGCGACTACGCCGGCATGCTGGCCTGCCACACGGTGCAGGAATGGCCGGCGCTGCTGGCGCGCCTGCAGGAAGCGCTGGCGTCCGGCCTGTACGCGGTGCCGGTGCTGAGCTACGAGCTGGGCGAACAGCTGCTCGGCATCGTGCCGCCGGCCGCGGTCCAGGATGCGCCGCTGGCCCAGGTGCTGCTGTTCCGCGGCGTCGAGCTGCTGTCGGCGGGCGAAGTGAAGAACTGGCTGGACGAACGCGCCGGCGCCGGCGGCCCGGCCGGGATCGCCGACGTGCGCAGCAACGTCGACGAGGCGGCCTTCACCCGCGCCATCGGACGCATCCGCGACTACATCGCCGCCGGCGACACCTACCAGGTCAACTACACCTACCGCATCCGCTTCGACGCCTTCGGTTCGATCTTCGCCCTGTACGCGCGCCTGCGCGAGCGCCAGCCAGTGCCCTACGGCGCCCTGATCGCCCTGCCGGACGGCCGCGCGGTGCTGTCGCTGTCGCCGGAACTGTTCGTGCGCCACGATGCCGGCCGCCTGCTGGCGCGGCCGATGAAGGGCACGGCGCCGGCCAGCGGCGACCAGGACATCGACGCCGTGCGTTCCTCGGCGCTGGCGGCCGATCCGAAGAACCGCGCCGAGAACCTGATGATCGTCGACCTGCTGCGCAACGACCTCGGACGGATCGCGCGCACCGGCAGCGTCGGCGTGCCGGCCCTGTTCGAAGTGCGCCGCTACAGCAGCGTGCTGCAGATGACCTCGACCGTCCAGGCCCAGCTGGGCGACGGCACCGGGCTGGACGCCATCTTCGACGCGCTCTACCCCTGCGGCTCGATCACCGGCGCGCCCAAGCGCCGCACCATGGAGATCATCCACGAGCTGGAGCCGGCCCCGCGCGGCATCTATACGGGCGCACTGGGCTGGATCGATCCGCCGGCCTTCGGCGCCCACTCGGCGGCCCTGTCCGGCGCGCGCTTCGGCGACTTCTGCCTGTCCGTGCCGATCCGCACCCTGGTGCTGCAGCCCGAGCACAACGGCGTGCGCCACGGCGAACTCGGGGTCGGCGCCGGCATCGTCCACGACAGCGATCCCGCCGCCGAATATGCCGAGTGCCGGCTGAAGGCGGGCTTCCTGACCGGGCTGCCGAACGGCTTCCAGATCTTCGAAACCATGTACGCCACCCGCGAGGACGGCTGCCGCCACCTCGAGCGCCACCTGGCGCGGCTGCGGGCTTCCAGCGCCTACTTCGGCTATCCCTTCGCCGAGGAACTGGCGCGGGCCGGCGCGATCGCCGCCAGCGCCGTGCTGCCGGAACACGCCCCGCACCGCCTGCGCCTGGCGCTGCAGCCGGACGGCGAGGTCGTCGTGCAGACGGCGCCGCTGACGCCGCTGGAAGGCCCGGTCGAGGTACTGTTATCAAACGAGCCGGTCGACTCCAGCGCCCTGTTCGCGCGCCACAAGACCACCATCCGCAGCCGCTACGACGCCGCCTGGAAGCAGGCCGAAAGCGAAGGCGCCTTCGACACCCTGTTCTTCAACGAGCGCGGCGAACTGGCCGAAGGCGGCCGCAGCAGCGTGTTCGTGCGGGTCGGCGAGCGCTGGTACACGCCGCCGCTGTCGTCCGGCGTGCTGCCCGGCGTGATGCGGGCCGTGCTGCTGGACGATCCGGCCTGGAATGCGATCGAATGCCCGATCTCGCGCGAGACCCTGGAGCGCGCCCAGCAGATCGTGGTCTGCAATGCCCTGCGCGGACCGCTGCGGGCGACGATTCGGCGCTGACCGAAGCATCGTGCTGCCCGCCTGCCCTAGCATGGCGGCATGAAACTGATCGATTACCTGAACACCCATTTCCTGACCCGCGAGCAGTTGCTGGCGCGCTGCGGCATCGACGAGGGCCGTCTTGGCGAACTGCAGGAGCGCGGCATGATGCCGCGGCCCGCCTACCGCCTGCGTGTCGAGCTCTCCTGCGATTCCTTCTTCGGCCCGCACGGCGAGCAGCATGCGATCGACTGGTACCCGCAAGGTGCGCCCGCCTGGGCCGGCCTGCTGGCCGCGCTGGACGATCCGCGCCAGGCTTACGAGATCTTCGCCTCGCGCTACCGGCGCCGGCTGGCGCATCTCGGAGACGAAGGCTTGATCACGGCCGCTGAGGGCTTGGGCGGCGATGCCCACATCGCGTCGGAGTGGCGGCACTTCCTGGACGGTACCTATGGCCTGTGCACCCGCGCCGGGCTGCCGGAAGAGATCGCGGCCAAGGAGGCGGCCATCGTCCTGATCCGCGAACTGACGGCCCTGGGCGCGCAGCAAGGATTAAGCGAGGAGCAGCGCCGGCGGCTGGCGGCCGCGGTCGACCTGCTCGACCGCGTCAGCGCACCCTTCGCTCCGCACGAGGTGGCGCGCAGTTCGCGCCGCCGCTGCGTCGACGAGGTGCGCGCCGCCTGGCTGCGCTAGCGCGGGCTCAGCCGCCCAGCGCGTGCTCGATCTTCGACACCAGCGCCGGATCCTGCGGCGTCACCTTGCTCGGGAAATACTCGAGCACCTTGCCGTCACGGTCGATCAGGTACTTGTTGAAATTCCATTTCGGCTGGTTGCCGGTCGCCTTGATGAGTTCGGCGTACAGCGGATTCGCGTTCGCGCCGGTCACCTGGGTGCTGGCGAACATCGGGAATTTCACGCCATAGGTGTTGTAGCAGAGGTCGGCGATCTTCTTGGCGTCTTCCGATTCCTGCTTGAAGTCGTTCGACGGGAAGCCCAGCACCACCAGACCGCGCGCCGCGTACTTGGCGTACAGGGCTTCCAGGCCCTGGTATTGCGGGGTAAAACCGCAGTAGCTGGCCGTGTTCACCACCAGCACCACCTTGCCGGCGTACTGGCACAGGTCCTGCGGCGCCTCGTCCTGCAGGCGCTTGAAGGTGTGCTTCAGCACGGCCGGGCAGGATGCCGGGGCCGCCGCGGGCGCCGCCGCGGGGGAAGCGTTCTGGGCCTGGGCAGGCGCGGTGGCGGCAACGGCGGCGCCGAGGGAGAACAGCAGGGCGATGGTCTTGGACATGGCGGCGAGAAAAGGATTAATGAAATCCCATTCTATTCCACCTTGACCTTCGCGAGGTCGGCCTTCGGCGCCGGCCACGACAGATTCATGGCCTGCATGGTCTCCAGCAGCAAATGCGCGACGATCAGGTTGCGGTGAGTCTTGGAATCGGCCGGCACGATGTACCAGGGCGCATGGTCGATGTCGGTGGCGGCGATCGCATCCTCGTAGGCGCGCTGGTAGGCGTCCCACTGCGAACGCACGGCCAGGTCGGTCGGGTCGAACTTCCAGTGCTTCTCAGGATCGTCCAGGCGCTCCTGCAGCCGTTTCTTCTGCTCGTCCTTGGAAATGTGCAGGAAGATCTTGACCACCGTGGTGCCGGATTCCGCCAGCATGCGCTCGAAGTCGCGGATGTGGGCATAGCGGCGCTTGGTCTCCTTGCCATCGATGTCGCCCAGCACGCGCGGCACCAGCACGTCCTCGTAGTGGCTGCGGTTGAAGACCGCGATCAGTCCGTTACCGGGCACATGGGCGTGGATGCGCCACAGGAAATCGTGGGCCCGCTCGCGCTCGGTCGGGGCGTTGAAGCCGGTTGCCTGGATGCCCATGGGGCTGATCTGAGAGAACAGCGTGCGCGTCGTACCATCCTTGCCGGCGGTGTCCATGCCCTGCAGGACCAGCAGCAGTTTCTGCTTGCGGCTGGCGTACAGCATCTCCTGGAAGCGGGCCACCTGGCCGATCAACTCCTCAGTAAGCGCTCGCTCACGCTGCTTGGCGCCGCCGTTGCCGTTCTTTTCGCGCAGCGGCGTCAGGCCGGCATCCTCGTCGCGCAGCTCGAGCTTCTTCGGCGCCCGGAAGCGCTCGCGGGCGTTCATGCCTGGGCATCGAGCTTGCGGTGCTCGATCAGCATGCAGTGGTTCATGACGACCTCCAGGCCGGCGGCGCGCGCCAGGTCGGCCGCGGCCTGGTTCTCGATCCCGAGCTGCATCCACAGCACGCCGGCGCGCACGTGGATGGCGTCCTTGGCGACCGGCGGCACGTCCTCGGACTTGCGGAAGACGTCGACCACGTCGATGCGGCGGCCGTCCTTCGCCAGCGCATCGGCGGCTTCCTGCAGCGTGGCGTAGACCGGGCGGCCGAGGATTTCCTGGCCGGCGTAGGCCGGATTCACGGGCAGGATCTCGTAGCCCCGGGATTGCAGGTAGTCGGCCACTTCGTAGCTGGCGCGTTCGGGTTTGTTCGACATGCCGATCACGGCGATGGTCTTGGCGGATTTCAGGATTTGTTCGATGGTTCGCATGCAGGGCTCGCTATGTTATTGTCGCGTCTAGCTTATCAGCTTTATATCGCGCTCCGGCGCATGACCCGCAATGACGATCCGCCCCGCCCTCGCCTTCTCCCTGCTGCTCGCCGCCACCACCGCCTTCGCCCAGACCTTGCCCGAGGTCGAGCGCAGCATCGTCCCCGTCGCCGCCTGGGGCGGCACGCCGGCCGACCCGGCGCAGGCGCATCGCCAGGCCATCACCCACATCACCCTGCACCACCAGGGCGAACCCTTCAGGCCAGGCACCGATCCGCGCCAGTACCTGCGCAACTTGCAGACCTGGTCGCGCAACACCAAGCACTGGCTGGACATCCCCTACCACTACATCATCGACCTCGACGGCAACATCTACGAGGGCCGCAAGATCGACTATGCCGGCGACACCAACACGGAATACGACCCGACCGGCCATGCGCTGATCGAAGTGGTCGGCAACTTCGAGGAGGTCGAGCCGAACCGGCAGCAGCTCGACGCCGTGGTGCGGCTGATGGCGATGCTGGCGCATAAATACGATGTGCCGCTGGACCACATCGCCAGCCACCGCGATTTTTCAACACAGACCGTGTGCCCCGGCGCCAACCTGTACCGCTATGTGCAGGAAGGCTACTTCCGGCACAAGGTGGCGTTGCGGCTGGCGCAGGAGCAGGCCGGCACGCGCTAGGACCGCGCCGCGCCTCAGCCTCCGCAGCTGCTGGTGTTCCACTTCCAGTCGTTGGTGAAGGGGTCGAACACGCGCGGCGCCTGCCATTTCTCGGTGCGGCCATCGGCGAAGGTGCGTACGCAGCTGCCGTTCACGCAGCGGTTGGTGCAGCTCAGGGCCTGGACCGCGCGGGTCGCGACCTGGCGCGCAGGCGCCTTGGCCTTGCGTGCGACCTCGGTCTGGGCGGCCAGCTTGTCGAAGGATGCGGGGGCATTGCTCATGCCCCTGTTGAAGGCCTTGACGGTCAGCTTGCAGGTTTCGCCGGGTTTCGCCCCCTCCTTGCAATTCGCCATGGCGGCGGCAACCGCTGCCTCCATGCTCGCTTCCATGCGCACCGACGCATAGCTTGCGGATTCGGCCACCGCATAGCCCCACTCACCGAAGTGGGTCTTTACTTCGCACCTGACCGGCTTGCCTTTCTGCTGTTTGGCGCACTCGTCGAGGGCATCGGCCCTGGCGTCGGCTTCGTTGCCGAAGTTGTAGCTGAACTGGGTCGCGACCAGCAGTCCTTTCTCGTCCATGGCATGAGCCCAGGCGCCCCAGCTGCCGCCCGACTCCCAGTACAGGGCCGTGAACTTGCAGTTCTTGTAGTTCTTGCGGCAATCCGCCATCGCCCGGGCGCGGGCTTTTTCGGGCGTATCGTCGGTGGCCGAGAACATGCCGTCGTCGCCCTTGGCCAGGGCGATCGCGCCGGGGACGGTCCGGCTGGTCAGGATCTTGCAGTTGTTGACGCGTTTGCCGCATTCCTCGAGGGCTTCCGCCTTGGCCTCGTCGAGGCTGGCGGCGTTGGTCACGGTATACGTGTAGTTGTCGTCGCCGACGGCCACGGCGGCGGCGCCGAAGGCCGTGGAGGCGGCGCCACCCAGCAGGGCGGCAAACAGGGAGGAACGGATAAGCTGCGGGAAGTTCATGGTGTGCTCTCGTCGGTTGGTTTTGATGACATCCGCATATTGCCAACCGACAACTTCCGGCACCAGTAGGCTTGCGACGAACACGGCATTCCCGGGAATGGATACGGCTTTCCCGGGAATTCGGCGGCGCTACATCTGGCGGAAGGCGTCCTGGCCCTGGTAGCCGGAGCTCACGCTCAGCACCTCGGCACGGCCCCGCAAATGCACCTGCATCTGGCCCTCGCGGCGGTGGACGGCGTCGATCCGGCGCCGGTTGACGATGGCGCCACGGCTGACCTGGATGAATTCCTGCGGGTCGAGCTGCTCCACGAGGTCTTTTACGGGAATGCGGATCAGCGCCTCGGTCTGCGGCGTGACGACCTTGGTGTACTTGGCTTCGGACTGGAAGAAGATCACTTCATCGGTGGTGATCACACGCAGGATGCTGCCGACCGAGGCCTGGATCCAGGACAGGTAGCGCGGCGCCGCCGCCACCGCGGGCGCTACGGCGGCGGGCGCGGGTGCGATGGCCGGCTGCTGGCGCAGCTGCAGCCGCGAGATCGTCTCCAGCAGGCGGCCCCGGTTGAGCGGCTTGACCAGGTAGTCGACCGCGCCGACGTCGAAGGCGTCCAGGGCATGCTGGTGGTAGGCGGTCAGGAACACGATGACGGTGCCGGGTGGCCGCACGCGCGCCACGTCCAGGCCGCTGGCCTTGGGCATATTGATGTCGAGGAAGGCGATGTCGGGCGCGTGGGTGCGCAGCGCCGCCAGGGTCGCGGCGCCGTCCGCGGTCTCGGCGACGATCTGCAGTTCGGGCCAGAGTTCGGCCAGCGCCTGTTTCAGTTCGGCGCGCAATAAAGGTTCGTCTTCGGCGATCAGGGCGGTGGGCATGGATTACGGAGTGGTTCGAGGGGAATGACGATGGTGGCGGCAAAGCCGCCGGACGGCGGCGCGCCGACTTCCAGCCAGGCGCGGTTGCCGTACATGGCTTCCAGGCGGCGGCGGATGTTCGACAGGCCGACGCCGGTGCCGCCGACGCTCGAGAAGCCGCGGCCGTCGTCGGCCACCGTCAGGCGCAGGCAGGCGTCGTCCGCGGCGGCCGCCAGCGAGATCGTGCCGCGGTCGGCATCGGCCAGGCCGTGCTTGATCGCGTTCTCCACCAGCGAGATCAGCATCGCCGGCGGGAATGGATGCTCGAGCAGCGCGTCGGTGGCGGTGAAGGTGTAGCCGAGGCGCTCACCCATTCGGATCTGCATGATCGTCAGGTAGTGGCGCGCCAGGTCCATCTCCTTGCGCACGCTGGAATGCTCGGCCCGCAGGTCGTCCATCGCGCAGCGCAGGTAGGCGATCAGGTGATCGAGCATGTGCTCGCCCGCGCCAACATCCTCGCGGTACAGGTGGCGCACGTTGGCCAGGGAATTGAACAGGAAATGGGGTTCGATCTGGGCCTGCAGGATGCGCAGCTGGGCCTCCACCGCCTGCTCGCGCAGGGCGTCGCGCTGGCGCTCGGCGGACAGCATCGAGAGCTCGGCGCGCAGGGGCTGCAGCAGGTGGGCTTCGATGTACTGCATCTGGGCCACGGCGTCGGCCGGCGGCGCGAACAGATAGCAGCGATAGATGCCGTCGCGCAGCCGGCACTCCACCTCCACTTCCGGCACCGCGTCGCTGCCGGTGCGGAGCGAGACCATCAGCTTATTCGGGCTGCAGTTCGGCCAGATCAGCTCATAGTGCAGTGCGTTCGCTTCGCGCACCGCAACCAGGCGCGGCAATCCTCCGGTCAGCGGGCGGTCGAGGCCGGGCGTGCTGCTGTCCATCAGGCGCTCCAGCCGGCGTACCAGCACGTCGTGGACTTCGCCGGCGTCGCCGGACAGGCGGACCGACTTGCGCAGCAGGCTGCCGTCGGCGACGGCGGCCAGTGCGCCGGTGGTGTAGCCGAGATGGTGCAGGCGCCACACGCCGGTCAGCAGCGCCAGCGCCGGCAGGGTCACGAGATAGCCCAGCATGCCCTGCAGGGCGTCGGGCGCGGTGACTGCCTGCCGTATCCGGGCCTCCGTCTCGACGTCGCTGTTCATGAAGATGATCGCAAGCAGGGTCAGGATGGCCACGAGCCAGAAGGCCGTGTGTTCGATGAAGGCCTGCAGTTGCAGGGCAGCCGCATAACGGCAGACCGTCCGCACCGGCGCCGGCCGCCCCAGGCGCACGGCGAAGGCGAAATACGCGGCCTGCACCAGCACGAAGCCGACGACGGCGACGATGGGAGACAAGCTGCGCAGGCTGAGAATGATCATGCCCCACACCACCACCACGATCAGCGACCATGTGGTGAGAAGGCCGACGTTGCGAAGGGTGACTGCGGTATTGCCGCGGAGCCGGAAGAGCGGGAGGGATTTGGAAGAGGACATGGAAGCTATATTTGCATGCAGCAACATTATCTTCCACTTCGATGCGACGTAGGGCACCCGTATGCCGACGGATGCCCGTTTTCAGGGAATTCGGCCGGCGTCAAGGCAGCTTCATCCCCTTGATCTCGCGCCCGCCCTGGGCCAGCACCAGCTGTCCGGGCGCCGCATCGTCGAAGCGCAGCTCGGCATCCACCTGGTTCGAAAAGAAAGTCCGCTCGTTCAGGGCGAACACCTCGACCTTCGCCTGGCCGGTGGCCTGGGTCCAGTAGCGGTCGCCGTCGCGGCTCAATTCGATCGCGAAGTTCGGCGCCAGCTGGTAGCGTCCGGCGTAGGCATCGAATTTCGCATGGTCGATCTTGACGGCCACCCGCTGCGGCGGCGCGTCGCCGGTGCGCGGGCTGACCTGGTCGGAAGTCGGGTTGTGCACCACCAGCTGGGTTGCCCGGCCCTGGGCGTCGCGGGTGAACTCGATCGACTGCAACGAACCGGGGATGAAGAAGCCGGTCTCGGAATAGGCATGCAGGGTCACCGCCGGCCGGCCGGCGCGCTGCAGCACCAGGCGCTCGCCGTCGCGGCGCACGGTGCGGGTGTCGCTCCCCTCGACGCGGTAGACGCCGGCATAGGCGTCCAGGGTCTTCGCATCCAGTTTGACTTCCTTGTACTCGGGGAAGGGATTGCCGATCGCGATCGCGGCCGCCTTGTACGCCGCCTCCCCTGCCGGCGGCAGGCCGGAATCGACGTTGCTCAGCACCGCCACATACAGCTTCTCGGTCGGCAGGCGCAGCGCATAAGTGTTGAAGCCGTTGATGCCGCCGCCATGGCCGATCATCGGGGCGCCGCGCAGCTTGCCGGTCTCCCAGCCGTAGCCGTAGCCGGTGCTGGCGCCGCCGCTCAGGGTATAGGGCGTGAAGGCGCGCTGCCAGCTGGCGGACTTCAGCAGCTTGCCGCTGCCGACGGCGGCGTCCCAGCGCGCCAGGTCGTCGACGGTGGACACCAGCGAACCGGCCGCATAGGGCTGCGTCATGCTGAGCGGCGCCGCCGGCTTGAAACCATCCGGCGCCTTCGAATAGCCGAGCGCGCGCGCCGCCTTGTCGCGCTCGTGGCCTTCGTAGGCAGTGCGCCTCATCCCCAGCGGCACGAAGATGCGCTGCTCGACGAACTTGTCGTAGGTCTGGCCGGACACCTTCTCGATGATGGCGCCCAGCAGGAAGTAGCCGGAATTGTTGTACCGGTAGCGCGAACCCGGCGCGAATTCCAGCGGATCGTCCTTGAAGGAGTCGACCATCTGCCGCACCGTGAGGTCCTTCCGCATGTTCGCCATGTAGTCCGGCTTGCCGGTGTAGCTGACGATGCCCGAGGTATGGGTCAGCAGGTGCTCGATGGTGACCTTCTTGCCCTGGCGCGGATAGTCGGGCAGGTAGACGGTGATGTCGTCGTCCAGCTTGATCTTGCCCTCGTCGACCAGCATCAGGATCGCGGTCGAGGTGAACTGCTTGGTGATGGAGCCCAGGCGCATCGGCGTGTCCGGGGCCAGCGGCTGCTTGTGCTCGACGTCCGCCAGTCCATAGGCCTTGCGCAGGATGGTCTTGCCATCCTTGACCACGATGACGGTGGCCCCCGGCGCATCGGCTTTATAGGTGGCGGACAGCACCTGGTCGATGCGCGCCGCCAAGTCCTGGCCGCCATCCGGCGCGGCGTGGACGAGGGGCGCCGCCAGCAGGACGGCGATGGCGGCGCGGACGGGGGACGGCTTGAACATGGCGGCTCCTTCTCTCTCTCGGTGGTTGTGGTCGAGACAAGATAGGAGATGTCATTACGTCAAGCAATGATTTTCCGACGAGTGGTGATTGCCGGAGATGAGCGGCTGGATCGGCGGGGCGAATGGACGGCTCAGCCGGCACGCTCGTCGCGGTGAGGCAGGCGCCAGTCCTTGCGAATGAAGTGGCAGGTATAGCCGTTCGGATGCTTGACCAGGTAATCCTGGTGTTCCGGTTCCGCTTCCCAGAACGGGCCGGCAGGTTTCACTTCGGTCACGACCTTGCCGGGCCAGAGGCCGGAGGCGTCGACGTCCTGGATCGTGTCCAGCGCGACCGCCTTCTGCGCGTCGTTGGTATAAAAGATCGCGGAACGGTAGCTGGCGCCGATGTCGTTGCCCTGGCGGTTGGCCGTGCTGGGGTCGTGGATCTGGAAGAAGAACTCGAGCAGGCGCCGGTAGCCGATTCTCTCCGGGTCGAACACGATCTCGATCGCCTCGGCGTGGGTGCCGTGATTGCGATAGGTGGCGTTCGGCACGTCGCCGCCGGAATAGCCGACCCGGGTCGACAGCACGCCCGGCATCTTGCGGATCAGGTCCTGCATGCCCCAGAAGCAGCCGCCTGCGAGGATCGCGGTTTCTTGTTTCATGTTCAGTCCTTTCAAGCCATCGTTGTGATCCACGCTAGATAAGGACGAGAAGCCGTATTTCCAGAACGGCCAGGCAATAAATAAAAAAGGCAGCCCGCAGGCTGCCTTCTTTTTCATCACTTGAAACCGCTAAAAATCAGCGGCCCTTGTGACGCAGCTTGGCGATGGCCGCCAGCTGGGCGATCGCGGCTGCCAGTTCGGCTTGCGCCTTGGCGTAGTCGATCGCGGATTCCTTGTTCAGCATCAGCTCTTCCGCCTGGCGCTTGGCTTCCTGGGCTTTCGCTTCGTCCAGGTCAGCGCCGCGGATGGCGGTGTCGGCCAGGACGGTCACGCCTTTCGGCTGGACTTCCAGGATGCCGCCGGCGACGAAGACGAATTCCTCTTCGCTGCGGCCCGGCACCTTGATGCGCACGGCGCCCGGACGGATGCGCGTGATCAAGGGGGTGTGCATCGGGTAGATACCCAGCTCACCCGCTTCACCCGGCAACGCGACGAACTCGGCTTCGCCCGAAAAGATTTGCTCTTCGGCCGAGACGACGTCAACGTGAATGGTATTTGCCATGTGTGTCCCTTAAAGGAGGCCGCTTAGGCAGCCAGCTTCTTGGCCTTCTCGATCGCTTCTTCGATGGTGCCGACCATGTAGAACGCCTGCTCCGGCAGGTGGTCCAGTTCGCCCGACGCGATCATCTTGAAGCCCTTGATCGTGTCTTTCAGCGAAACGTACTTGCCCGGTGCGCCGGTGAACACTTCAGCGACGTGGAACGGCTGCGACAGGAAACGCTGCATCTTGCGAGCGCGTGCGACGACCAGCTTGTCTTCCGGTGCCAGTTCGTCCATGCCCAGAATCGCGATGATGTCACGCAGTTCCTTGTAGCGCTGCAGGGTGCCCTGCACGGCGCGCGCGGTGGCGTAGTGCTCTTCACCGACGACCAGCGGGTCCAGCTGGCGCGAGGTCGAGTCCAGCGGGTCCACTGCCGGGTAGATACCCAGCGAAGCGATGTCACGCGACAGAACGACGGTCGAGTCCAGGTGGGCGAAGGTGGTTGCCGGCGACGGGTCGGTCAAGTCGTCCGCAGGGACGTACACGGCCTGGATCGAGGTGATCGAACCGGTCTTGGTCGAGGTGATGCGCTCTTGCAGGCGGCCCATCTCTTCGGCCAGGGTCGGCTGGTAGCCCACTGCCGACGGCATACGGCCCAGCAGTGCCGACACTTCGGTACCGGCCAGGGTGTAGCGGTAGATGTTGTCGACGAAGAACAGAACGTCCTTGCCTTCGTCACGGAAGGCTTCGGCCATGGTCAGGCCGGTCAGCGCGACGCGCAGGCGGTTGCCCGGCGGTTCGTTCATCTGGCCGTAGACCATCGCGACCTTCGAGTTGCCCAGGTTGTCCAGATCGACGACCTTGGCATCGGCCATTTCGTGGTAGAAGTCGTTACCTTCACGGGTACGCTCACCCACGCCGGCGAACACGGACAGACCCGAGTGCGCCTTGGCGATGTTGTTGATCAGTTCCATCATGTTGACGGTCTTGCCGACGCCGGCGCCGCCGAACAGGCCGACCTTACCGCCTTTGGCGAACGGGCAGACCAGGTCGATCACCTTGATGCCGGTTTCCAGCAGGTCCTGCGACGGCGACAGCTCGTCGTAGGCCGGTGCGGTGCGGTGGATCGATGCGGTGCGCTCGGCGTTGACCGGGCCGCGCTCGTCGATCGGGTTGCCCAGCACGTCCATGATGCGGCCCAGGGTCGCGTTGCCGACCGGCACCATGATCGGGTTGCCGGTGTTCTGGATAATCATGCCGCGACGCAGGCCTTCCGAGCTGCCCAGGGCAATGGTACGGACGATGCCGTCACCCAGCTGCTGCTGGACTTCCAGGGTCAGTTCGGAGCCTTCCATTTTCAGTGCGTCGTACACTTTCGGCATTGCGTTGCGCGGGAATTCCACGTCAACCACGGCGCCGATACACTGAACGATTTTGCCATCAGCCATGTTCGTTCCTTCAGATATAGTTTTAATTTCGTTACGTGAGGTCGCTTGCCTGGCTTAGCTGCTGATTGCAGCCGCGCCGGAGACGATCTCCGAGAGTTCTTTCGTGATCGCTGCCTGGCGGGTCTTGTTGTAGACCAGCTTCAGCTCGCCGATGACGTTGCCCGCGTTGTCGGTTGCGGCCTTCATCGCCACCATGCGCGCCGACTGCTCGGACGCCAGGTTCTCGGCCACCGACTGGTAGATCAGCGCTTCGACGTAGCGCATCAGCAGCTCGTCGATGACGACTTGCGCGTCCGGCTCGTAGATGTAGTCCCACGAGTGGCCGCCTTCGTCCGCCTTCAGGTGTCCAGCCGGCAGCGGGAGCAGCTGCTCGACCACCGGTTCCTGGCGCATGGTGTTGATGAACTTGGTGTAGCACAGGTACACCGCGTCCAGCTGACCATCCTGGTAAGCGTCGAGCATGACCTTGATCGGGCCGATCAGCTTTTCCAGGTGCGGGGTGTCGCCGATTTGCGTGACACTCGAAACGACCTTCACGCCGATGCGGTTCAGGAAACCCAGACCTTTGTTGCCGATTGCAACGACTTCAATGCGATTGCCCGCGGCTTCCAGCTCGCGGGTCTTCTGCGTCACCTGGCGCAGCACGTTGGTGTTCATGCCGCCGCACAGACCCTTGTCGGTCGTGACGACGATGAAGCCGACGGCTTTCGCTTTCGTGTCCTTGGCATTCGCCATGAACGCGTGGGTGTACTCCGGGTTCGCAGTGGCGAGGTTGGCCGTGATGTTGCGGACCTTCTCGCTGTAGGGACGGGCGGCGCGCATCCGGTCCTGCGCCTTGCGCATCTTGGACGCGGCGACCATTTCCATCGCCTTGGTGATCTTCTTCGTATTTTCTACGCTCTTGATCTTGCCACGTATCTCTTTGCCTGCTGCCATGAGCCCTTACTCCTTATAGGGACCGGGTCACCCCGGTCCCGCATTCCATCAAAAAGCCGCGCTTAGAACGACTTCTTGAAGTCGGCGATGGCGGCGGCCAGCGCTGCTTCGCCGTCCTTGTCCAGGGCTTTGCTGTCGTCGATCTTCGACAGCAGGGCGCCGTGGCTGGACTTCAGGAAGTTGTGCAGACCGGCTTCGAAATCCAGCACGCGCTTGACTTCGATATCGTCGAAATAACCCTTGTTGACGGCGAACAGCGAAGCGGCCATCAGCGAGATCGGCAGCGGCGAGTACTGCTTCTGCTTCAGCAGTTCGGTCACGCGGGCGCCGCGGTCCAGCTGCTTGCGGGTCGACTCGTCCAGGTCCGATGCGAACTGCGCGAACGCAGCCAGCTCACGGTACTGCGCCAGGTCGGTACGGATACCGCCGGACAGGCCCTTGATGACCTTGGTCTGGGCTGCGCCACCGACGCGCGACACCGAGATACCTGCGTTGATCGCAGGACGGATACCGGCGTTGAACAGCGAGGTTTCCAGGAAGATCTGGCCGTCGGTAATCGAGATCACGTTGGTCGGCACGAAAGCCGAGACGTCGCCAGCCTGGGTTTCGATGATCGGCAGTGCGGTCAGCGAACCGGTCTTGCCGGTCACGGCGCCGTTGGTGAAGGCGGACACGTAGTCGGCGTTCACGCGAGCGGCACGCTCCAGCAGGCGGCTGTGCAGGTAGAACACGTCGCCCGGGTAAGCTTCGCGGCCCGGCGGACGGCGCAGCAACAGCGAGATCTGGCGGTAGGCGACTGCCTGCTTCGACAGGTCGTCGTACACGATCAGCGCGTCTTCGCCGCGGTCGCGGAAGTATTCGCCCATCGCGCAGCCCGAGTAGGCCGAGATGTACTGCATGGCTGCCGATTCCGAAGCGGAAGCGGCGACGACGATGGTGTACTCCATCGCGCCATGCTCTTCCAGCGAGCGCACGATGTTCTTGATGGTCGAGGCCTTCTGGCCGATCGCCACGTACACGCAGGTCATGTTCTGACCCTTCTGGTTGATGATCGCATCGACTGCCACGGCCGATTTACCGGTCTGGCGGTCGCCGATGATCAGCTCACGCTGGCCACGGCCGATCGGCACCATCGCGTCGATCGACTTGATACCGGTCTGCATCGGCTGCGAGACGGATTCACGCGCGATCACGCCCGGGGCGATCTTTTCGATCGGAGCGGTCAGCTTGGCGTCGATCGGACCTTTGCCGTCGATCGGCTGGCCCAGTGCGTTGACGACGCGGCCACGCAGTTCCGGACCGACCGGGACTTCCAGGATGCGGCCGGTGGTCTTGACGGTGTCGCCTTCGGAGATGTGCTCGTAAGCACCCAGAATCACGGCGCCGACCGAGTCACGCTCGAGGTTCATCGCCAGACCGAAGGTGTTACCCGGGAATTCCAGCATCTCGCCCTGCATCACGTCCGACAGACCATGGATGCGGCAGATACCGTCGGCGACGGAGATCACCGTGCCTTGGTTACGAACATCAGCCGAACCTTCGAGGCCCTGGATGCGGCTCTTGATCAGTTCGCTGATTTCAGACGAATTAAGTTGCATGAGTGCTAACTCCTAATAGTTTCTTGATGCGTAGGGCAAGGGCTTGGACGCGGTAGACGGTGCAAAGATCCTCAGGCCACCAGCGCGTTGTGCATCTGCTGCAGCTTCGCGCGGACCGAGGTATCCAGCACTTCGTCACCGACGACCACGCGCACACCACCGATCAGCGACGGGTCGACTTCGACCGTGGGGTTGAGCTTGCGGCCAAATTTCTTTTCGAGCGTGGCGGCCAGCGCATTCACCTGCTCTGCCGACATCTCGAAGGCGCTGTAGACGGTCGCGTCGGCAGCACCTTCCTGTGCATTCTTCAGGGCGGTGAACTGCGAAGCGATTTCCGGCAGCAGTGCGACACGGCCGTTTTCGGCCAGCATCGCGATGAAGTTTTTCGCTTCGGCGTTCAGCGGCGATTTGACCAGCGACGCAATCGTCTCGGCCAGTTGTGCCGCCGTGACGTTCGGGTTGCCGGCAAAAGCCTGCACGTCCGGATTGGCGCCGATTTGCGCCAGTTCCGAGACGATGCCGGTCCAGGCCGCCATGTCGCCGTTCTGGGCGACACGGAACAGCGCTTCGGCGTAGGGGCGGGCGACGGTTGCGAACTCAGCCATGATCAGAGCTCGGTCGACAGGCGGTTCAGCAGGTCGGCGTGGGCCGCTGCGTTCACTTCGCGCTTGAGGATCTGCTCGGCGCCGGCCACAGCCAGTGCAGCGACCTGGCCGCGCAGTTCTTCGCGCGCGCGGGTCACTTGCTGCTCGGCGTCGGCCTTGGCACCTTCGACGATGCGGGCGGCTTCGGCGGCAGCGGTCTGCTTGGCTTCTTCGATGATTGCCTGGGCACGCTTTTCGGCGTCGGCGATGCGCTTGGCGCTTTCTTCGCGGGTCGATGCCAGTTCGGCAGCGATGCGTTTTTCGGCGGCAGCCATTTCTGCCTTGCCGCGGTCAGCTGCGGCCAGGCCGTTCGCGATCCTCTGGGCGCGCTCGTCGAGCGCTTTCATCACCGGCGGCCACACGAATTTCATCGTGACGAACACCAGGATGAAGAAGACCACGAACTGAACAAACAGAGTTGCGTTCAGATTCACGGTAAATTCCTTCTCACAAAAACGGATGCCGAACCGCAGAGGTTCGGCTCATCAGATCACTTGTCGTGAAAAGCGTGATTAGCTGGTGAACGGCTTGGCGAACACGAACAGCATGGCGATACCGACACCGATCAGGAATGCCGCGTCGATCAGACCAGCCAGCAGGAACATCTTGGTCTGCAGGGTGTTCATCAGTTCAGGCTGACGTGCCGAGGCTTCCAGGTATTTACCGCCCATGATCGCGATACCGATACATGCGCCAATTGCGCCCAGGCCGATGATCAGACCGCAAGCCAGTGCAACGAAAGAAACGTCAGTCATGAGATTTACTCCAAAAGATTGAAAATTAAAAAAACTAGGATTTTTACTACTTCTTTACTACCACTATCTTGTTCGTTCTTGCGATCGCGTCGGTCAGTGGCTCTCGTGGGCCTGACCGATATACACCAGCGTCAACATCATGAAGATGAATGCCTGGAGGAGCACGATCAGGATGTGGAAGATTGCCCAAGCCGAACCTGCAACGATTTGGCCGACGATGCCGAACGGACCCGCCAGGGCGCCGAGCAGGGCAATCAACAGGAACAGCAGCTCGCCGGCGTACATGTTGCCGAACAGTCGCATGCCGAGCGACACGGTACGTGCTGCGTATTCGATCATGTTCAACAGGAAGTTGAACGGAGCCATATAGATGCCAAACGGAGCGGCGAACAGTTCGTGGATCCAGCCGCCGACGCCCTTGACCTTCAGGTTGTAGAACAGGACCACGGCCAGCACACCCAGCGACATGCCCAGCGGACCGTTCAGGTCGGCGGTCGGGACGATGCGGAAGTGCGGCTCACCCATGCCCAGCAGGCGGAAGATACCGGCGAACAGGTCGACCGGCAGGAAGTCCAGGCAGTTCATCAGGAAAACCCAGATGAAGACGGTCAGGGCCAGCGGCGCGATGAAGCGGCGATCGCCGTGGATGATCGATTTCGACTGGTCTTCGACCATTTCGACGACGGTTTCGAGCAAGCCCTGGAAACGGCCCGGCACGCCGGAGGTCGCCTTGCGGGCGCCCAGCCACATGACGAAAACACCGACAACGCCCATCAAAATCGACCAAAACACCGTGTCATAGTTGATCACGCTGAAGTCGACGATGAAGCCCTGATGGATGTTGGTCAGGTGACCGAGGTGGTGGGTGATGTACTCTCCCGCAGTCGGCGCGTGCGCCGCGGCGTTTTCTACCGTTGGACTCGTCATTGTGAATGCCTAAATAATAAGATGATGTAACTTTTCAGCGCCACGATGAAGCCGCCCAACAGGGCCAGCCAGTTCAAATCGTGGTACACCCGCGCGGTGATCACCAACAGCGCCAGTGTTAAAGCAATCTTTACAAATTCCCAGATGAAAAATGTGGCGGGGTTCGCTCCGCCCGGCTTCCTGGCGCCGGCAAACAGGCGCACCGCCATGACAGCATTGGGAACGACACAACACAACCCGCCAAGTACCGCCGAAAACATCGCAGACCACCCCCCTAGCAGTCCGGCGATCACGCCGGCCACAACTGTTGCCATCATTTGCAGGGAGACCAAGCGCAGCATTGTTTTTGTTCTTTCGCGCCAGCCGTGTGGAACCGAGTTACGGTATGGTAATTACATGAATCAGCGGGATTATAAGGGCTTATGAAGTGCAGAGTCAAACTCTTCCGTCCTTATATCGCGTCTACAACGATGTAAAAACGACAAAGAAATTTGACGTCAAACTCGGAAAAATCCTACGAAATTCAGCGTATTACGGGCAAAGTAGTGCGATCTACCAAAAGTCCTGCGGATGCATATACCGGTGATCGATGAGGGGTGTACTGTGGGCAATTTAACACTTGCCCACAGCGTCGATGCCGATGCGGGATCAGCCGCGCAGGCGCGTCAGTACACTTTCGAGCACGTCGAGGTCGGCGAAATCGATGATCATCTGCCCGTTGCCCTTGGTTCCCATCTTGAAGGCGACCGGGGTGGCGAGGCGGTCGGACAGTTCTTCCTCGAGGCGCACGATGTCGCCCGACTTTTCCTTCTGGCGCGGGGCGGCGGCCGGCGCGTTCAGCTCTTCCAGGGTGCGGGCGACCAGTTTTTCGGTTTCGCGTACCGACAGGCGCTTCGCGATCACCTGGTTGGCCAGCGCGATCTGGCTGGCGGCGTCGACCGCCAGCAGGGCGCGCGCATGGCCCATGTCGATATCCCCTGCCATCAGCATGGTCTGTACCGGCTGGGCCAGGTTCACCAGGCGCAACAGGTTCGATACCGCACTGCGCGAGCGGCCGACCGCGTTGGCGGCCTGTTCGTGGGTGAAGTCGAATTCCGAGATCAGGCGGGCGATGCCCTGCGCTTCTTCGAGCGGGTTGAGGTCTTCGCGCTGGATGTTCTCGATCAGGGCCATCGCGGCCGCATTCTGGTCGTCGACTTCGCGCACCAGCACCGGGATCTCTTCCAGGCCGGCCAGCTGCGCCGCGCGGAAGCGCCGTTCGCCGGCGATGATCTCGTAGCCGATCTCCCCTGCTCCCGTAATCGGACGCACCAGCACCGGCTGCATGATGCCCTGGCTCTTGATGGAGGCGGCCAGCTCGGACAGCGAGCCGTCGTCCATACGGGTGCGCGGCTGATACTTGCCGGCCTGGATGCGGGTGACAGGCAGGGTGGACGGGCTGCCGCTGGGTGCGGCCGGGGTCTCGTGGGCGTCTCCGCCGAGCAGGGCGTCGAGGCCGCGGCCGAGTCCCTTCAGTTTTTTGGTTGCCATGATGTTGGACTGTTTTGTTTATATGTGGATTACATGGTCTTGATGCGCTCGACCATCTCGGCGCCGAAGGCGATGTACGCCTGCGCCCCTTTCGACGAAGGATCGAACACCACGCCGGGAATGCCATACGAGGGCGCCTCGGCCAGGCGCACGTTGCGCGGGATGATGGTCTTGAAGACCTTGTCGCCGAAGTGCTGCTCGAGCTGGCTTGACACCTGCTGCGACAAGGTCATGCGAGGATCGAACATCACCCGCAGCAGGCCGATGATGCGCAGGTCGTGGTTCAGGTTGGCGTGCACCTTCTTGATCGTGTTGACCAGGTCGGACAGGCCTTCGAGCGCGTAGTACTCGCACTGCATCGGAATGATCACGCCGTGCGCGCACACCAGGCCGTTCAGGGTCAGCATCGACAGCGCCGGCGGGCAGTCGATCAGGATGAAGTCGTAGTCGGCATCGACCTTGGCGAGAGCATCCTTCAGACGGCGTTCGCGGTTTTCCAGTTCCACCATCTCGACTTCGGCGCCGGCCAGCTCGCGATTCGCCGGCAGCACGTCGAAGCGCCCCGCTTCGCTGCGCAGCTTCGCGGTGGCGACGTCGGCCTCGCCGAGCAGCACTTCATAGATCGAGGAGGTCAGGCCGGCCTTGTTGATGCCCGCGCCCATGGTGGCGTTGCCCTGCGGGTCGAGGTCGACCAGCAGCACGCGCTGGTTCAGCTTGGCCAGTCCGGCGGACAGGTTGACGCTGGTGGTGGTCTTGCCGACGCCGCCCTTCTGGTTTGCTACGCAAAAAATTTTCGCCATGTATGCCTTCAAAAAGCCATACCGTTAATACCATTAAAACGATTTATACGATTTACTTGGTAATACGGTATAAACGGTTTATATCGTTTAGCTGCTTACCTTCTGGATGAAAACCAGGTGACGTTCCGCGCCCAGCCTGGGCACCTGCAGGGGCTCCACTTTCGTCACCTTCCATTCGGCGGGCAGCCTCTGCCGCTCGTCTTCCGGCGCCACCCCTTTCAGGGCAATGTACCGGCCCTGCTCCGCCAGCAGGTGGGAAGACCACTCGACGAAATCCGAGAGGTCGGCAAAAGCGCGCGAGGTGATGACGTCGAATTTGTCGCTCACCTCCAGTTCCTGCACCTTCATGGTGTACACGCTGACGTTGGCCAGGCCCAGTTGCGCCTTCACCTGGGTGAGGAAGGCGGTTTTCTTGTGCACGGTGTCGATCATCGACACTTTCATGTCCGGGCGGACCACCGCCAGCACGATGCCGGGCAAGCCGCCGCCCGCGCCGACGTCCAGCACGTTTTTCGCGCCTGCGAAGGCGGGTACCGCGGCCAGGGAATCGAGCAGGTGATGGGTCACCATCTGCATCGGATCGCGCAGCGAGGTCAGGTTATAGACGGAATTCCACTTGAACATCAGGGCCAGGTAATCCAGCAGCTGTTCCTGCCGGGCCGGGCTGACGTCGAGCTGCATCTCGGCGATGCCGTCGCGCAGTACCTGGGCGAGGGCGTTGCGGTCGAAATTCTTCATTCAGCAAGCTCCTGCTGCGGCCCTTCCGTCGGCACATTGGTAAAGCCCTTGGCACCGCGCTTTTTCAGGTGCACCAGCAGCAGCGAGATGGCCGCCGGGGTCACGCCGGAGATGCGCGATGCCTGGCCCAGGGTTTCCGGACGCTGTTTATCGAGCTTCTGGCGTACTTCGATCGACAGTGCCGTGATCTCCAGGTAGTTCAGGTTTTCCGGCAGTTTCAGGTTCTCGTAGTAGTCGTGGCGCTCCACTTCCCGCGCCTGGCGGTTGATGTAGCCCGAATACTTCAGCTGGATCTCGATCTGTTCCTTCACCGCCGGATCCTCGACGCCGGGACCGGCCAGCGCCTGGCCCTCGTTGCCCTGCAGGGTCATCAGCTTGTCGTACTCGACGCCGGGACGGCGCAGCAGGTCGGCCAGGTTGTACTCGCGTTCGATGGCCTGGCCGATCACGCGTTCGGATTCGGCGGCCGCCAGGATGCGCGGATTCACCCAGGTCGAGCGCAGGCGCTCCAGCTCCAGGGCCACGGCTTCGCGCTTGCGCTCGAAGGCTTCCCATTGCGCATCGCCGACGACGCCCAGCTTGCGGCCGATTTCCGTCAGGCGCATGTCGGCATTGTCTTCGCGCAGCGACAGGCGGTATTCGGCGCGGCTGGTGAACATGCGGTAAGGCTCGGCCACGCCCTGGGTGGTGAGGTCGTCGACCAGCACGCCGAGGTAGGCTTCCGAGCGGCCCGGGGTCCAGGCGTCCTTGCCCTGGGTCTGCAAAGCCGCATTGATACCGGCAAGCATGCCCTGCGCCGCCGCTTCTTCGTAGCCGGTGGTGCCGTTGATCTGGCCGGCGAAGAACAGGCCGTTGATCGCCTTGGTCTCCAGCGAAGATTTGAGCCCGCGCGGGTCGAAGTAATCGTATTCGATCGCATAGCCGGGGCGCAGGATGAAGGCGTTTTCCAGGCCGCGCATCGAGCGCACCAGGGCCAGCTGCACGTCGAAAGGCAGGCTGGTCGAGATCCCGTTCGGGTAAAACTCGTTGGTCGTCAGCCCTTCCGGCTCGAGGAAGATCTGGTGCGATTCCTTCGAGGCGAAGCGGTGGATCTTGTCTTCGATCGACGGGCAATAGCGCGGGCCGACGCCTTCGATCACGCCGGTGTACATCGGGCTGCGGTCCAGGCCATTACGGATGATCTCGTGGGTTTGCGCATTCGTGTGCGTGACCCAGCACGGCACCTGCTTCGGGTGCATGGCGACATTGCCCATGTACGAGAACACCGGCACCGGATCGAGGTCGCCGGGCTGTTCGCTCATGGCGGAAAAATCGATGCTGCGGCCGTCGATGCGCGGTGGCGTGCCGGTCTTCAGGCGGCCCTGCGGCAGCTTGAGTTCCTTCAGCCTGCTCGAGAGGGACACGGCCGCCGGATCGCCGGCGCGGCCGGCCGTGTAGTTCTGCAGGCCGACGTGGATCTTCCCGTCGAGGAAAGTACCGGCCGTGAGCACCACGGCGCGCGCGCGGAACTGCAGGCCGATCTGGGTGACGGCACCGACCACGCGGTCGCCTTCGACCATCAGGTCGTCCACGGACTGCTGGAACAGCCACAGGTTCGGCTGGTTTTCCAGGCGCGAACGAATCGCCGCCTTGTAGAGCACACGGTCGGCCTGGGCACGGGTGGCGCGCACGGCCGGCCCCTTGGATGAGTTCAGGATGCGGAACTGGATGCCGGCCTCGTCGGTGGCAATCGCCATTGCGCCGCCCATGGCGTCGACTTCCTTGACCAGGTGGCCCTTGCCGATGCCGCCGATCGACGGGTTGCAGGACATCGCACCGAGGGTCTCGATGTTGTGAGTAAGCAATAGGGTTTTTTGCCCCATGCGTGCAGACGCGAGCGCCGCTTCGGTGCCGGCATGGCCGCCGCCGACGACGATCACGTCGAATTCTGTCGGAAATAACATGATGGAATGTGCTGCGAGGAGAGTTAAGCTTGGATTATAGATTCTTTTTTCCGTGCGGCTTCGGCTCGCTCCCTAAAACCACAGAATTTTGTTTCACGTGAAACCTTTTTAGGAAGACCGATGACGCCAACCCTGCTCGCCGTTCGCGGAATGTTCGCCGCCCTCCCCGCCATCGCGGCTGCTCAGGCGCCCACGACCTTCAGCCCTTTCGACTGGGAGCTGGCCTGCGACGACACCCCTACCTGTCGCGCCGCCGGCTAGCAGGCCGGCGACACCGAGCCCGGCGTATCCGTGCTGCTGACGCGGGCAGCCGGTCCCGATCAAGCGGTCACCGCCCAGGTCGAACTCGCCGACTAGGGTGCCGAGGCCGGGACCAGGGCCGTCCAGGTGCGCATGCCGGTCGGCCGGGCGCCCGCTCGGCGAGGTCATGCTTGGCGTCGGCTCCGCGACCGGCAAGCTCAGCGCCGCACAGACCTCGGCCTTGCTTGCTGCCGTGCGGGGCAAGACCGCGGTCACATGGACCAGCTGCCGGCCGGTGTGCGCTGCTGGCTCGCGGCCTACAACGGCGCCACCTCCAGAGCGCCGCCTGGGCTACCGGCAGGTGGCGGCTGATCGCAGCTGACGGCGCCTGGCAGTTGTCCACCTTGCTTACAACCATCAAACCGACACGATGAGGCCGCACTGTTTCACGTGAAACATTACCAGCCAAGGTGACGGAAGGTATCAAAGGCTGTCTTTACAATCAGCAAGGACACCACGACGAGGAAGAGCTTGCGCACGAAACCGCTGCCGTGCTTCAGCGCCAGCCGGGTACCGACCAGCGAGCCGCCGACCTGGCACACCGCCATCACCGCCGCCAGCTTCCAGATCAGGTGACCGCTGTAGCCAAACCAGATCAGGGCCGAGACATTGCAGGCCACGTTGACGATCTTCGCCGCCGCCGAGGCGCCGAGGAAATCGAAACCGAAGAAACGGACGAACAGGAAGATCAGGAAGCTGCCGGTCCCCGGACCGAAGAAGCCGTCATAGAAGCCGATCGCGGCGCCGACCCCGACCGCCAGCAGGCGCTCCGTCATGCCGCTGTGGACCGGCGCATGCACCGAACCGAAATCCTTCTTCTTGAAGGTGTAGACGGCCACCGCCAGCAGGATCAGCGGCAGCAGGCTGCGCACGAAGTCGCCCGGCACGCGGGTCACGGTCCAGGCGCCGACGAAGGCCAGGGCGAAAGCGGCGACGGCCGCCGGCGCCGCCGTGCTCCAGGCCACCTGCACCCGGCGCGCATATTTCACCGCCGCGACCGTGGTGCCGCACATCGACGCCAGCTTGTTCGTTCCCAGCAGGGTCGCCGGCACTTCCTTCGGAAACACCGCGAAGATCGCCGGAATCTGGATCAAGCCTCCTCCTCCCACCACAGCATCGACTAGACCGGCAAGAAAGGCCGCGCAGGCCAGGGTGGCGAGATCAAACATGGGAACAAATGCATACGAGGAAACCGCCATTGTACGGTAATGAAAGAGGCTAGCTGGTGTAAGCTTGAGCAAACGCAAAACCAAAAGGAGACGCCGTCGATGAGTACCGCCATCCCCGCATTCAGCTTCAGCACCGTGTCCAGCATCGTGTCCGAACCCGGCGCCTCGCTCAGGCTCGGTCAGCTCGTCGCCGAACGTTTCCCGGGCCTGCGTCGGGTGCTGATCGTCACCGATCCAGGCTTCCTGCGCACCGGCCTGGTCGAGCCGCGGCGCGCCAGCCTGGAACGCCAGGGCATGCAGGTGGTGGTGTACTCGGATGTGCTCGCCGATCCGCCGGAAGCCGTGGTCGAGGCCGCGGCCCGCTTCGCGCGCCGCCAGGGAACGGAACTGGTGATCGGCCTGGGCGGCGGCAGCTCGATGGACGTCGCCAAGCTGGTCGCGGTGCTGGCCGGCAGCGAACAAGCGCTGGCCGAGATGTACGGCATCGGCAAGGTCGTCGGCAAGCGCCTGCCGCTGGTACAGGTGCCGACCACCGCCGGCACCGGCTCGGAAGTCACCAACATCGCCATCGTCACCACCGGCGAGACCACCAAGATGGGCGTGGTCGCTCCCCAGCTCTACGCCGACCTGGCGCTGCTCGATGCGAGCCTGACGGTCGGCCTGCCGCCGGTGGTCACCGCCGCCACCGGCATCGACGCCATGGTGCACGCGATCGAAGCCTATACCAGCCGCCACAAGAAGAATCCGCTGTCGGACATGCTGGCGCGCCACGCGCTGTCCCTGCTGTCGGCAAACATCGTCAAAGCCTGCGAGAACGGCCACGACCTCGACGCCCGCCAGGCCATGCTGCTGGGCGCCTGCCTGGCCGGCCAGGCCTTTTCCAACGCCCCGGTGGCCGCCGTCCATGCGCTGGCTTACCCGATCGGCGGCATCTTCCACGTGGCCCACGGACTGTCGAACTCGCTCGTGCTGCCGCATGTGCTGCGTTTTAATTTACCGGCCGCCAGCGGGCACTATGCGGAACTGGCCGGCATCGTCGTGCCCCACGCCAGCGGCAGCGAAGAAGCGCGCGCCCAAGCCTTGATTGTTGCGATGCAGCAGATCGC
Organism: Massilia sp. 01N417; assembly: GCF_056399645.1. NCBI lineage: Bacteria > Pseudomonadati > Pseudomonadota > Betaproteobacteria > Burkholderiales > Oxalobacteraceae > Massilia > Massilia sp. 01N417. The sequence continues at coordinate 274,427 of NZ_JBFTRS010000002.1, forward strand.
CAAGATCACGGGAGTGGAGACGACGCTGCAGCAGGTCGGCATCACGGAACGCGACCTGGACCGTCTGGCTGACGAAGCGATGCTGCAGACCAGGTTGCTGGGGAACAATCCGCGGGAGCTGACGCGCGAGGATGCGCGGGCCATCTACGCGGCGGCGCTGTAGCTTTCGATTCCGCTTTCGCGGGGACAACGTATCTAGACTTTCTTCGCCTCAAGAAAATCCAGCAGCAAGGCATTCACCCGCTCATGCGCCGTCAACTGCAGCCAGTGGTCGGCGTCGCGGATACGTTCGAAGCGGAACTCACCGTCCACGTAATGCGCCGAATCGCGCATCTGTTTTTCGCCCAGGGCCGGATCGCGGTCGCTCCAGATGCCCATCACCGGCACTTTGACGCGCGGGTAGGATTGCGGCAGCGCCAGCTTGAGGTTGGCGCGGTAATAGTTGAGCGCCGCCGTCAGCCGTCCCGGCGGACTGAGATCGCGCTTCCAGAAATCGGCCTGGCCGGGCTCGCTGGTGAACTGGCGCAGCGCGAACCAGTCCGCCGCGCGCAGCATGGCTTCGGCAATGCCCGGCATGCAGAACAGCGGGATATAGGCCATCCGCAACCGCTGCAGGATGCCGGCGTGGGCGATCGCCTTCGGGTGGCCGGTCGACAGCACCGCCAGGCGCTCGACGCGCTGCGGCACCATGGACGCCAGCTGCCAGCCGAGGATGCCGCCCCAGTCGTGGCCGACGATCGTCACCTTGTCGATCTTCAGCGCATCCAGCAGGCCCAGCAGGTCGGCCCGGATCTTGTCGAGCGTGTAGTCGAGCACGTGGGGCGGCGCATCCGTGCGGCCGTAGCCGCGCAGGTCGGGCGCCAGCGCGCGGAAACCGGCCTGGGCCAGCACCGGTATCTGCTTGCGCCAGACGATGTGGGTATCGGGAAAACCGTGCAGGAGAAGGACCACAGGCCCCTGCCCGGTCGTGGTGGCGTGCATGCGGATGCCGTTCGCATCCAGCATCAGGGATTCGTCGATCACAAGCGCCTCCTGTGTGTTAGGCCGCCCTGCTCCCGCGCTTGGCGGCATCCAGAGCCGCCGCGATCTCGCCGACGATGCCGCGCCGGAACAGCAGCACGCAGGCAACAAAGATCAGCCCGGTAACGATGCCGACCGATTCGCCGAGTGACGCAAACCATTCTACATGGGTCGCTTCGGCGAGGAAGTTCCCTACGTCGCCGAGCTTGTTTTCCAGGGCCACCACCAGGAAGGCGCCCAGCACCGGCCCGGCCAGCGTCCCCATGCCGCCCACCAGGGTCATCAGGATGACCAGGCCGGACATGGTCCAGTGCACGTCGGTGAGGGTCTCGAAGCCCAGCACCACGGTCTTGGTGGCCCCTGCGAGGCCCGCCAGGGCGCTGGAGAGCACGAAGGCCAGCAGCTTGACCTTGTCCACGTCATAGCCCAGGGAAATGGCGCGTGGCTCGTTTTCCTTGACCGCCTTCAGCACCTGGCCGAAGGGCGAATGGATGATGCGCACGATCAGCACGAAGCCGGCCACGAACAGGGCCAGCACCACGTAGTACATGGTGAGGTCGTTGCCGAGGTCGAGCAGGCCCAGCAGCTTGCCGCGCGGCACGCCCTGCAAGCCGTCCTCGCCGTGCGTGAAGGGCGCGCGCAGGGCGCCGAAGTACACCATCTGGGCCAGCGCCAGGGTGATCATCGAAAAATAGATGCCCTGGCGGCGGATCGCCAGCAAGCCCATCACGAGGCCGATGGCGCCGGCCGCCAGCACGCCCAGCACGAGGCCGGCCTCGAAGGGCAGGCCCAGCGCCGTCAGCGCGTAGCCGGTCACGTAGCCGGCGCCGCCGAAGAAGGCGGCATGGCCGAAGGACAGCAGGCCCGTATAGCCGATCAAGAGGTTGAAGGCGCAGGCGAACAGGCCGAAGCACAGCAGCTTCATCAGGAACACCGGATAGCCGACGAAGGGAGCGGCCAGGGCGACCAGCAGGGCAAGGGTGTAGCCGAGTTTTCGATTCATATCACTTTTCCTTGCCGAACAAACCTGCCGGACGCAGCAGCAGCACGATCACCATCACGACGAACACCACCACTTCCGACGCTTCCGGGTAATAGACGCGGGTCAGGCCCTCGATCACGCCCAGGCCCAGGCCGGTGACGATGGAACCGAGGATCGAGCCCATGCCGCCGATCACGACCACGGCGAATACGACGATGATGAGGTTGGAACCCATCAGCGGCGTGACGTTGATGACGGGCGCCGCCAGCACCCCGGCAAAGCCCGCCAGGGCGACGCCGAAGCCATAGGTGAGGGTCACCATCAGCGGTACGTTGACGCCGAAGGCTTCGACCAGTTTCGGGTTCTCGGTACCGGCGCGCAGGTAGGCGCCCAATCTCGTCTTTTCGATCACGAACCAGGTCGCCAGGCAGACCGTCAGCGACGCCGCGACCACCCAGGCGCGGTAGTTCGGCAGGATCATGAAGCCGAGATCGGTGGCGCCCGACAGGGCATCCGGCACGTCGAGGGTCTGGCCGGAAACGCCATAGAAGGAGCGGAACACGCCTTCCAGCAGCAAGGTGATGCCGAAGGTCAGCAGCAAGCCGTACAGGTGGTCCAGTTTATAGAGCCAGCGCAGCATCGACTTCTCGACCAGGATGCCGAACACCCCGACCAGCAGCGGTGCCAGCACCAGCATCACCCAGTAGTTCAGGCCGAAGGAGGTGACGCCGATGAAGGCGGCAAAGGCGCCCATCATGTACAGCGCGCCATGCGAGAAATTGATGACGTTGAGCAGGCCGAAGATCACGGCCAGGCCCAGCGACAGCATCGCATAGAAAGAGCCGTTGACCAGGCCCAGCAGGAGCTGGCTCAGCATGGCTTGCAGGGGGACGCCGAAGATTTGCATATGAGTTCAGGCTAAGTACGCCCGTCGTTCCCGCGCAGGCGGGAACCCAAGTTTGGCGATATGCCATGAACTTGGATCCCCGCCTTCGCGGGGACGACGGTGTAGAGTTATCGCGGGAAGTCACGTCGGGCAATGCCCGGCGTGACGGTCAAACGATTACTTCCAAGCCGAGCACTTGGATTCGGCCTTGGTCGTATAAGCCTGCGAACCCGGAATGGTCGCCACGACCTTGTAGTAATCCCAAGCCCCCTTCGATTCCTTCGGCGTTTTGACTTGCATCAGGTACATGTCGTAGACCATGCGGCCGTCCGGGCGGATTTCGCCGTTCTTGGCGAACATGTCGTTGATCTTGGTCTTTTTCAGGTGGGCCATGACCTTGTCGGCGTCGTCGCTGCCGACCGCCTTCACCGCGTTCAGGTAGTTCGTCGTGGCCGAGTAGTCGGCCGCCTGCAGCATCGAGGGCTGCTTCTTCATCTTGGCGAAGTAGCGCTTCGACCAGGCGCGGGTGGCGTCGTTCTGGTCCCAGTACCAGCCGTCGGTCAGGTACAGGCCCTGGGTCGTGTTCAGGCCGAGGGTGTGGATATCGTTGATGAACACCAGCAGGCCGGCCACCTTCATCTTCTTGGTCAGGCCGAATTCATTGGCGGCTTTGACGGAGTTGATGAAGTCGCCGCCGGCGTTCGCCAGGCCCAGCACCTGCGCCTTCGAAGCCTGGGCCTGCAGCAGGAAGGACGAGAAGTCGGAAGCGCCCAGCGGGTGCTTCACGCTGCCGAGCACGGTGCCGCCGTTGGCCTTGATGACCTCGGTGGTGTCCTTCTCGAGCGACTGGCCGAAGGCGTAGTCGGCGGTCAGGAAGTACCAGCTCTTGCCGCCCTGCTTGACCATGGTGGCGCCGGTGCCGCGCGCCAGCGCCACGGTGTCGTAGGCGTAGTGCACGGTGTAGGGCGAGCATTCCTCGTTGGTGAGCCTTGCCGAGCCGGCGCCGATGGCGATGAAGACTTTTTTCTTTTCCGCGGCAACCTTGGCCATCGCCAGGCTGGCGCCCGAATTGGTGCCGCCGATCAGCATGTCGACGCCCTGCTGGTCGAACCATTCCCTCGCCTTGCTGGCGGCGATGTCCGCCTTGTTCTGGTGGTCGGCGACGATGAACTGGATCTTCTTGCCGTTGATGGCGCCGCCCATGTCGGCGATCGCCATGCGCACCGCTTCGGCGCCGCCGTTGCCGTCGATGTCCGAGTAGACGCCGGACAGGTCGGTGATCATGCCGATCTTGATGGTGTCGCCCGAGACCTGGGCCTGGGCGGGGATGGACAAAAAGGCGGCCGCGGCGGTGGCGGCGATGGCGGTGGCGGTGGCAATGGCGGTGCGTTTCATGGGTCGTCTCCGTTAATGAAAGTTGTTATTCAAACGCCTAGCAATTCGGTGAGTTCGGGCATGCTGGCCTGCAGCTCGGCCGCGCGGATGGTCTTGACGATCTGGCCGTGCTCCATCACATAGAAGCGGTCGGCCAGCGGCGCCGCGAAGCGGAAGTTCTGTTCCACCATCACGATCGTGTAACCCTTGGCCTTCAGGGTCGTGATCATGCGGGCCAGGGCCTGCACGATGACGGGCGCCAGGCCTTCCGAGATCTCGTCCAGCAGCAGCAGCCGCGCGCCGGTGCGCAGGATGCGCGCCACCGCCAGCATCTGCTGCTCGCCGCCGGACAGCCGCGTGCCCTGGCTGTTGCGGCGCTCGTACAGGTTGGGGAACATCTCGTAGATCTCGTCCAGCGACATGCCGGCCGCCCTGCCCTTCGAGGCCGCCAGCACGGGCGGCAGCAGCAGGTTTTCCTCGGTCGACAGCGAGGCAAAGATGCCGCGCTCTTCCGGGCAATAGCCGATGCCCAGGTGGGCGATCTTGTAAGTGGGCAGGTGGATGGCCTCGGTGCCGTGGACGCGGATCGAGCCGCGCCGGGTGCCGGTCAGGCCCATGATGGCGCGCAGGGTCGTCGTGCGTCCCGCGCCGTTGCGGCCGAGCAGGGTCACGACCTCGCCCTCGTCGACGGACAGGGAGACGTCGTGCAGGATGTGCGATTCGCCGTACCAGGCCTGCAGGTCCTGGATTTCCAGTGCCGCCGCCATCAGTGCGCTCCTTCGAGTGGCGCTTCGGTGCCCATATAGGCTTCCATCACCTGTGGATTACGCGAGACTTCGGCATAGTTTCCTTCTGCCAGGATGGCGCCGCGCTGCAGTACCGAGATGCGGTCGCAGATGCCGGACACCACGTTCATATTGTGCTCGACCATCAGGATCGTGCGTCCGGCCGATACTTTCTTGATCAGTTCCGTCACCCGGTGCACGTCTTCGTGGCCCATGCCCTGGGTCGGTTCGTCGAGCAGCATCAGTTCCGGCTCCATGCCCAGGGTGGTCGCGATTTCGAGTGCGCGCTTGCGGCCGTAGGGCAGATCGGCGGTCAGGGTGTCGGCAAAGCTGCCGAGGTCGACTTCCTCGAGCAGCGCCATCGCGCGCTGGTTCAGCTGGTCGAGGGAGCGTTCGCTGCGCCAGAAATGGAAACTCGTGCCCAGCGCGCGCTGCAGGCCGATGCGGACGTTTTCCAGCACCGTCAGGTGGGGAAAGACGGCCGAGATCTGGAACGAACGGATGATGCCCATGCGGGCGATCTGGGGCGGTTTCGCGCCCGTGATGTCGCGCCCGTTGAACAGGATCCGGCCCGAGGACGGCACCAGGAACTTGGTCAGCAGGTTGAAGCAGGTGGTCTTGCCGGCGCCATTGGGGCCGATCAGCGCATGAATATGGCCGCGCTGCACCTGCAGGTCGACGCTGCTGACCGCCGTAAACCCCTTGAATTCTTTCGTCAGCTCGCGTGTCTCCAGAATGACGTCCGCCATCACTCCTCCATTGCCAAACTTACATATTTTCAGGATTCTCCAAGATACAACACATCGTTTGCTGTTGCGTCCGTGTCACGTACTGTGCAAACGCAAACCCGTTGTGCATTTTTGCGCACCCTGTGCGGCGATCAGCTGGGCCGTCTTCTCGGCGATCATCAAGGTAGGCGAATTCGTGTTGCCGGAAGTAATGAAAGGCATGACGGAAGCGTCGACCACGCGCAGCCCATGCACGCCCTTGACCCGCAATTCGCTGTCGACCACCGCCATCGGATCCTCGCGCCTGCCCATCTTGCAGGTGCCGACCGGGTGGAAGATCGTGGTACCGATCAGGCCGGCCGCCTCGGCCAGTTCCTCTTCCGTGCGGTAGTGCGGGCCCGGCTTGAACTCTTCCGGCCGGTATTTAGCCAGTGCCGGCGAGGCCACGATGCGCCGGGTCAGCGCCAGCGCCTGGGCCGCCACTTGCCGGTCTTCCGGCGTACTCAGGTAGTTCGGCGTGATTTTCGGCGGCGCGTAGCTGTCGTTCGAGGCGGCGCGCACGTGGCCGCGCGAGGTCGGGCGCAGGTTGCAGACGCTGGCCGTGAAGGCAGGAAAGCCGTGCAGCGGGTCGCCGAACTTGTCCAGCGACAGCGGCTGCACGTGATATTGCAGATTCGGCGACACCTGGCTCGCGTCGGAACGGGCGAAGGCGCCCAGCTGGGACGGCGCCATCGACATCGGCCCGCTCTGGAACAGCATGTATTCGAGGCCGATCTTCGCCTTGCCGAACCAGCTCGCGGCCGTCGTGTTCAGCGAGGGCGCGCCGGTGATGCGGTAGACCATGCGCAGCTGCAGATGGTCCTGCAGGTTTTCGCCGACGCCCGGGGAATCGACCAGCGGCTCGATGCCCTGCCTGGCCAGGCCGACGGCCGGGCCGATACCGGACAGTTGCAGGATGTGCGGCGAGCCGATCGCGCCGGCGGCAAGCAGGGTTTCGCGGCGCGCGCCGGCGCTGAAGGCCCGTCCGCCGCCGGTAAATTGCACGCCGCGGCAGACCTTGCCCTGCTCGGTCGCCTCGATGATCAGCTTTTCCACATGGCAGCCGGTCATGATGGTCAGGTTCGGACGCTGGGAAGCGGGTTTCAGGAAGGCCTTGGCCGTGTTCAGGCGGATGCCGCGGCGCTGGTTGACTTCGAAATAGGCGCAGCCGGCGTTATCGCCGCCATTGAAATCCGTGACTTTCGGAATCCCGTTCTGGGCGGCCGCCTCGCGGAAGGCGTCCAGGATTTCCCAGGACAGGCGCTGGCGCTCGACCCGCCATTCGCCGCCGCTGCCGTGGATCTCGCTGGCGCCGCCGTGATGGTCTTCGCTCTCCCGGAACAGGGGCAGCACGTTTTCCCAGCGCCAGGACGGATCGCCGCTGACCTCGGCCCAGCGGTCGTAATCGCCGGCCTGGCCGCGCATATAGATCATGCCGTTGATCGAGGACGACCCGCCCAATACCTTGCCGCGCGGGTAGATCAGCGAGCGCCCGGCCAGTCCGGGATCGGCTTCGGTGCGGAACAGCCAGTCGGTGCGCGGATTGTCGATGCAGTAGAGATAGCCGACCGGGATGTGAATCCACAGGTAGTCGTCCTTGCCGCCGGCCTCGATGAGCAAGACCTGGACCTCCGGCTTGCGGGTCAGGCGGTTGGCGAGCACGCAACCGGCGGTGCCGGCGCCCACGATGATGTAGTCGTATTCCCCTGCCGTTTCCACGCTGCCCCCTCCATGTCACACGGTTGATGCTTCGCTTCAGCAAGCTTACCAGATCGTCAAGCTGCGGCAACTGTGGATAAGCGTTTGTATATCCACAGGTACGGATTGTGCGAAAACCCGGCTTTTCGCACAATCCGATTTTTTATCCATTTTTTCCACCAAGCACATACAAGGCAGGTCCACCGGCTTATGCGGCACGTAAACGCCTGATCTTGTGGACAAAACCTTGCTTATCCACAGATGAGACCCTCCGTTAACTATTACCACTATTCTGTATACATACTTTTGGGGGTAAACCTGAGGACTCTTTCCAAAAGCCGGCCCTGGCCGAAAAAAAAATTTTCGACTTCGGCCTGGCCACAGCCCGGCGACTCATCCGGCTTCGACCGCAACAGCTGGCAAACGATCCAGTCTTGCCGACCATTGCCTGGCTAAAAAAAATTTCCGACTCCGGCAACGCCGCCTCAGCATCCGGAAAACCGGCTTCGACCTTGTCTCCAGCACGCGAAACCGGCCGCTCTGTGGACAAGCCCATGAATATCCACAGGAGCGAATGTGCGAAACCACACGACTTAGCCACAGCCGGTTTTTTGTCCAGTTTTGGTCCCCGCCAGAAACAGGCCTTGTCCAGCAGCTTCGAACGCCGGTAAACCCTTGAGCATGTGGAGAAAATCGACCTTATCCACAGATCCGGCCGCGTTTACTATCACTACCAATTTATATATCTATCCAAGTTAACTAAAACAGAGAAGCGACTTTGCGTGGACAAGACGGAAAAATCCCGCTTCGCTGTCGCTGGCGACTGGCGACTGGCGACTGACGGCAGAGCCGCTGTTCGGCAAACGCCCGATTGGTCTACAGGAAGAACGGGATACCACCGCATCGCAGGGAATGGCGATCCTGGACTGCAGACAGAAAAGAGCGAGAAGGAAGATGACGAGACGACGCGAACGCCGGCGGATGAAGCGAACGCGGCCGCTGCACAGCCGTTTCTGGCAAGTTCAGCCACCAAATCCGCTGCAAAACCACATCGTCTGTGGAAAAACGCCTGCATATCCACAGCGGCAAATGTGCAGAAGCCGGTTTTTTGCTGGCCAAAGCGTTTTTGTCCAAGATCGGTTCAAGCTGGATACAATGCTTTTCCAGCTCATCCGGCAGCACGTAAACCGTTGACGCTGTAGAAAAATCTCCGCTTATCCACAGCAGAAGCGGCGTTTACTATCTACTACCAGTTTTTATATACATCTTGTTTTATTAAAACACTGGGCAGCAAAACCGCCGTCAACCCGCCTTTGAGGCCATCCAGGACAGAAAAAACATGCGATTAGGGATCATCAGTGCCTTGCACGAAGAACAGCAGGGGCTCGTAGAAGCCATGGAAGGGCCCTACAAGCTCATCCACGGTATGCGTGAGTACTGGCTAGGAAAACTCTGGGAAATCGACGCTGTGGCCGTTTTATCGCGTATAGGCAAGGTTGCAGCTGCCATGACAGCCACCACGCTTGTGGAGAAGTTCGGAGTTACGCACATCCTGTTCACGGGCGTGGCCGGTTCCGCCGATGCCTCGGTGCGTGTCGGCGACATCGTGGTGGCCGAATCCCTGGTCCAGCACGACATGGATGCGAGTCCGCTGTTTCCGCGTCATGAAGTGCCGTTGACGGGCCTGAGCCATTTTTCCAGCGACCGCCAGATGGCGCTGGAACTCGGCCACGCCGCCCAGCGCTTCCTCGAACGCGATCTCGTCCAGGCCATCAATGCCCAGGAAAGGGCCGTATTCGGGCTGCAGGCGCCGCGGGTGCACCGTGGGCTCGTCGGCAGCGGCGACCAGTTCGTCAGCCACAGGGAGCGTATCCGGGCCCTTGGCGAGGCTCTGCCGGGTCTGCTGGCGGTGGAAATGGAAGGTGCCGCGGTCGCGCAGGTGTGTTTCGAGCTCGGCATCCCCTTCGGCGTGATCCGCACGATTTCCGACAATGCCAACGAAAACGCGGCCACCGACTTCATGCGTTTCGTGAAGTCCGTGGCCGCGCAGTATGCCTTCTACATCGTCAGGCAGTTCTGCCAGGCGAACAATCAGGCCAACAGGCTGTCCGCCGGCACGTAATCGTAGCCGAGGTCTTTCGCCACGGCCGCATGGGTCACCTTGCCCTGGCAGACGTTCAAGCCGTTCTTCAGGTGCGGATCGTCGCGCAGCGCCTGGCGCCAGCCCTTGATGGCCAGCGCGACTGCGTGGCCGATGGTGGCGTTGTTCAAGGCGAAGGTCGAGGTCCGCGCCACCGCGCCGGGCATGTTCGCCACGCAGTAGTGCACCACGCCGTCGACCACGAAGGTCGGATCGGTGTGCGTGGTCGGATGCGAGGTCTCGAAGCAGCCGCCCTGGTCGATCGCGACGTCGACCACCACCGCGCCCTTCTTCATGCGCGAAACCATGTTGCGGGTTACCAGCTTCGGTGCCGCCGCACCGGGCACCAGTACGCCGCCGATCACCAGGTCGCTTGATACCACCGCTTCCTCGATCGCGTGGGCGTTCGAGTAGAGGGTCGCGATCCGGTTGCCGTAGACCAGGTCGAGCTGGCGCAGGCGATCGACGTTTTTATCGAGAACGGTAACCCGGGCGCCGGTGCCGACCGCCATCTGCAGCGCATTCGTGCCGACCACGCCGGCACCGATGATCACCACGTGACCCGGCGCCACGCCCGGCACGCCGCCCAGCAGCAGGCCCATGCCGCCCTTCGATTTTTCCAGGTGGCTGGCGCCGGCCTGGATCGACATCCGTCCCGCCACCTCGCTCATCGGCGCCAGCAGCGGCAGGCCGCCGCCGGGGCCGGTGATGGTTTCGTAGGCGATGCAGACCGCGCCCGACTTGACCAGGGCCGCGGTCTGCTCCGGATCCGGCGCCAGGTGCAGATAGGTGTACAGGATCTGGCCTTCGCGCAGCATCGCGCATTCCTGTGGCTGCGGCTCCTTGACCTTCACGATCATGTCCGCGCGCGCAAAAATCTCCTGCGCGCCGGCGACGATGCTTGCGCCCGCCACTTCGTATTGCTGGTCTGTCAGGCCGATCTCGGCCCCAGCGCCGGCCTGGACCAGGACCTGATGCCCACGCGCCACCAGTTCGTGGACGCTGGGCGGGGTCAGGCCGACGCGATATTCATGGTTTTTGATTTCTTTCGGAACGCCAACTAGCATGTCTGTCTCCAAGTTACCAAGTTAAACAGCTGACCATGTGAAAACCGGGGCGTGCGCCCCGGTCATTTCTTTTTATGATTACAAGCTCAGCGTCATCAGGCTTGCGTTACCGCCAGCCGCCGTCGTGTTGACGCACAGGGCCCGTTCGGCCACCAGCCGCCACAGGGCGGCCGGCCGGTCCGGCAGGGTATCGACGATGCCGACGATGGCGCCGGGACGGGCCGCCAGTCTCGCCTGCAGATTTCCTTTCAAACCACGTTCGACCATCGCCAGCTGGATATCAAGGCTGTCCAGTTCGGCTTCACCGATGAAGCGCAGGCGCTCCTTCACTTCCGCCGGCAAGGTCGACAGCACCGGGTCGCGCGCATCCGCCAGCACCAGCGCGCGGTTGCCGGTGACCAGCACCGCAGCCAGCTGGTTCAGCAGGCCTTTGGTATCGCTGGCCGCGCACAGGATCGCGCCGCGCGGCACGAAGCCGAGCACGTTGCGCTCGCCGGTCGGGCCCGGCAAGGTGAGGCTGATGCCGTCCAGGGTCGTGGTGGCGTATTGCTCGGCCAGCACGGCGATATCGCCATGGCCGTTCGCCTGCGCCCAGCCCATCAGGGCGTCCAGCGCCGGATTGCTGTGGCGCGCACGCTGCAGCAGCGCCGGGGCTTCCTTCTGCAGGCGCTTCAGGTAGAGCGGACCGCCGGCCTTCGGACCGGTACCCGATTTGCCCTCGCCGCCGAAAGGCTGCACGCCGACCACGGCGCCGACGATGTTGCGGTTCACGTAGATATTGCCGACGTGGGCGCGCGAGACGATGAAATCGATGGTCTCGTCGATGCGCGAATGCACGCCCAGGGTCAGGCCATAGCCGGTGCCGTTGATGGTGTCGACCACCTTGCCCAGGTCGGCGCGGCGGTAGCGCACGATGTGCAGCACCGGACCGAAGACTTCGCGCTGCAGTTCCGCCATCGAACCGATTTCCAGCACGGTCGGCGGCACGAAGGTGCCTTGCGCCTCGAGCGCGGCCGGCAGTTCCAGCGCGAAATGGGCCCTGGCGCTGGCGCGCGTAGCCTCGATGTGGGCCAGCAGGTTCTGCTGGGCTTCGCGGTCGATCACCGGGCCGATGTCGGTGGCCAGGCGGTCCGGCACGCCGACGCGCAGTTCCTGCATCGCGCCCTTCAGCATCTTGATGGTTTTATCCGCGATGTCTTCCTGCAGGAACAGCACGCGCAGGGCCGAGCAGCGCTGGCCGGCGCTGTCGAACGCCGAGCTCAGCACGTCTTGCACCACCTGCTCCGGCAGCGCCGAGGAATCCACGATCAGCGCGTTCTGGCCGCCGGTTTCGGCAATCAAGGGGATGTCATGGCCTTCGCGCTGGGCACGTTCGGCCAGGGTGCGGTTGATCAGCTGGGCGACTTCGGTCGACCCGGTGAAGATCACGCCTTTGACGCGCGCATCGGAGGTCAGGGCGGCGCCCACGGTTTCGCCGCGGCCCGGCAGCAGCTGCAGCGCGCCCACCGGCACGCCGGCTTCGTGGAACAGCTGCACGGCGCGGTAGGCGATCAGCGGGGTCTGCTCGGCCGGCTTGGCCAGCACCACGTTGCCGGCGGCCAGCGCGGCCGCCACCTGGCCGGTGAAGATCGCCAGCGGGAAGTTCCATGGGCTGATACAAGCGACCGCGCCCAGCGCGGTCGGCGCCGAGCCTGCCGCGTCGGCGGCGGTTTCGCGGATCTCGTTCGCGTAGTAGCGAAGGAAATCGACCGCCTCGCGGATCTCGGCGATCGCGTTCGGCAGCGATTTGCCGGCTTCGCGCACGGCCAGGGCCATCAGCTCGCCCATATCGCGTTCGAACAGGCTGCCGACTCGGGCGATGATGTCGGCGCGGGCGCCGGCGCCCAGGCCCTGCCAGGCCGGGAAGGCTTGCGCGGCCGCCTGCAGCGCGGTGTCGACGTCGGCGACCGTCGCTTCGGTCACCTGGCCGACGATATCGGCCGATTGCGCCGGGTTGATCACGTTGACGGCGCCCACGGCATCCAGCGGACCGTCGACCAGCGGCGCCGCCAGGTAGTGGCGCGGGGCCGACAGCTCGGCCGCCAGGCCGCGCAACACGTCTTCGTTGGCCAGGTCGAGGCCGGCGGAGTTCTTGCGCTCGTCGCCGTACAGGTCGAGCGGCAGCGGAATCCGCGGATGCGGCAGGCATTTGGCGGCGCGCGCCTGCTCGAAGGGATCGGCCAGCAGGGTGTCGATCGGCACGCTCTCGTCGACGATCTGGTTGACGAAGGACGAGTTGGCGCCGTTTTCCAGCAGGCGGCGCACCAGGTAGGCCAGCAGGGTCTCGTGCGAACCGACCGGCGCATAGATGCGGCAGGCCTTGCCGAGCTTGTCGGCGCCCACGACCTGGTCGTACAGGGTCTCGCCCATGCCGTGCAGGCACTGGAACTCGTAGTTCGAGACGCCGTCGGCCTTGGCCCAGGTGTAGATCACGGACAGGGTGTGCGCGTTGTGGGTCGCGAACTGGGCGTAGATGACGTCGGTCGCAGCCAGCAGCTTCTTCGCGCAGGTGAGGTAGGAGACGTCGGTGTACACCTTGCGCGTGTAGACCGGGTAGCCGCTCAAGCCGTCGACCTGGGCGCGCTTGATTTCGGCGTCCCAATAAGCGCCTTTCACCAGGCGCACCATGAACTTGCGGCTGCTGCGGCGGGCGAGGTCGACCACGTAGTCGATCACGAAGGGGCAGCGCTTTTGATACGCCTGGATCACCAGGCCGATGCCTTCGAATCCAGCCAGTTCGGCGTCGAAGGCCAGCGCTTCCAGCATGTCCAGCGAAATCTCGAGGCGGTCGGCTTCCTCGGCGTCGATATTGATGCCGATGTTGTACTGCTTGGCCAGCAGCACCAGTTTTTTCACGCGCGGCAGCAGCTCACCCATCACGCGGGCGTACTGCGCGCGGCTGTACCGCGGATGCAGGGCCGACAGCTTGATCGAGATGCCCGGACCATCCTTGATGCCGCGGCCGTTCGAGGCCTTGCCGATCGCGTGGATCGCGGCTTCGTAGGAAGCGTAGTAATTCTCGGCGTCGAGTTCCGTCAGCGCCGCTTCGCCCAGCATGTCGTAGGAGTAGCGGTAGCCGCGGGTTTCATTCTCGCGGCTGTTCTTCAGCGCTTCATCGATGGTCTGGCCGGTCACGAACTGGTTGCCCAGCATGCGCATGGCCATGTCGACGCCCTTGCGGATCAGCGGCTCGCCGCCCTTGGCGATCAGGCGGGTCAGCGCCGAACCGAGACCCTTTTCGCTGCTGCTCGAGACCAGCTTGCCGGTGATGAGCAGGCCCCAGGTGGCGGCGTTCACGAACAGCGACGGCGATTCGCCCAGGTGCTTCTTCCAGTCGCCCTTGCTGATCTTGTCGGCGATCAGGCGGTCGGCGGTGTCGCTGTCCGGGATGCGCAGCAGGGCTTCCGCCAGGCACATCAGGGCCACGCCCTCTTCCGACGACAGCGAGAATTCGTGCATCAGCGCGTCCACGCCGGACGAGCGGGTGCGCTTTTCGCGGACCGCCGACACCAGGCGGTGCGCCAGCATATAGGCGTCGGCGGAAGCGGCGGCGCCCTGGGACAGCAGCCATTCGACGGCCTGGGTCTCGTCGCGGCGGTAGGCGGCGGTGATCGCGGCGCGCAGCGGAGTCTGTTCGCGTTTGGTCTCGGCCTGCAGGGCGTCGAAGGGAACGAAGGTGATGGCCGGGGTGGCGGCAATGTTCATGGAAGTTTTAGAAAAAGAATAAAAATCGGACCGGGCCCACATGTGCAAAGCGCCGGTCCATCGGGCGATGGCCGGCGCAAGCAAAAATGTGAATACATGATTCGATTGTAGAGGGAAATCTTCTGGATTAATTCTGTTTTTACAGAAGACTAGCAATAGATAGTTTTTGGTGAGAGAATTTCACCAAATAATATTTATAGTGGAGAGAGAAGAACATGCTGGACAAGATCAGCAAGAAAATCCTTGCCGAGCTGCAGAACGACGGGCGTATCAGCAACGTCGAACTGGCCGCCCGCGTCAACCTGTCGCCCGCGGCCTGCCTGGAACGCGTGCGCAAGCTGCACGAGTCCGGCTACATCATGGGTTACACGGCCCAGCTGAATCCCGTGCTGCTGGACGTATCGCTGCTGGTCTTCATCGAAGTGGTGCTGGACCGCACCACGCCGGAAGTCTTCGACGCCTTCAAACAGAGCGTCCAGCTGATTCCCGAGGTGCTGGAATGCCATATGGTCGCCGGCGGCTTCGACTACCTGGTCAAGGCGCGCGTGAAAGACATGGCGGCATACCGGGAGTTCCTGGGCAAGACCCTGCTGCAGAAGGGCGTGCGCGAGACGCACACCTATGCGGTGATGGAGGAAGTGAAGAATACGACCAAGCTGCCTATTAAATAAGCAAATCGCTTGTTAGCACCTGCGGCTTTTAAACGTCGTCATCCCCGCTTGTTTGAATAACGTGGCCCCCGCCTACGCGGGGACGACGGGGTTTAGCGGGAACGCCGCTTAAGCAATCTTCTCCATCTTCACATTCGCCTCCGAAGCCTGCGGCAGCGTCTTCTGCGCCGCGGCCGACATCTGTTCGAGGTTCTTGCGCAGCCAGCGGTGGGCCGGGCTGCGGCCGTCGCGTTCGTGCCACAGCATGTCCAGGTGCACGGCCGGCAGCTGGAAGGGCAGTTCGCGCCATACCAGCGCGTCGGCGGCGCCGGTCGAGGCGATCAGGTGCTTCGGCAGCACCGTCACCAGGTCCGAGTTGGCGACCACGCGGCCGGCGGTGAAGAACTGGTTCACGGTCAGCAGGATGCGGCGCTCGCGGCCGACCTGGGCCAGGGCCTCGTCGACCAGGCCATGGGCACGGCCCGAAAAACTCACCAGCAGGTGGTTCGCCTTGCAGTAATCGTCCAGTTCCAGCTTGCCCTGGGCCAGCGGGTGGTTCTTGCGCATCACCGCCACGTATTCGCCCGAATACAGGCGCTCATGGCGGATCGGCGAACCGGTCTCGTACGACAGCTGGGCCGCCACGCCGGGGAAGAAGCCGACGGCCAGGTCGATGTCGCCGCGCAGCAGCATCGGCCGCGGCTCGCGCGTGGTCAGCGGCACCATGCGGATATTCACCCCCTGCGCTTCCTTTTCGATCGAACGCACCAGCGACGGCAGCCACAGCGCCGCGGTGGCGTCCGCCATCGCCAGGCGGAAGGTGGCCTGGGCCTTGGAGACATCGAAGGTTTCCGGCATGACCGCCGCTTCCAGCGCGGCCAGTGCCTGGCGCACGGCCGGCCACAGCGCTTCGGCGCGCGGGGTCGGCTTGACGCCATAGGCGGTACGGATCAGGAGCTCGTCGCCCAGGCTTTCGCGCAGGCGCTTGATGGCGTTCGACACCGCGGGCTGGGTCATTGCCAGGTGGCCGGCGGCGCGGGTCAGGTTTTGCTCGGTCATGACGGCGTCGAAGACGCGGAGCAGGTTCAGGTCAAGCGTGAGGAAGCTCATGGGGTCCGTTCTGGGGCTGCGTATGTGATGTTTGCAAGTGTACCCGATTTCCATTCACGATCAATATAAGACTCATCAGAGAACGTGATTAGATTTATATGTTGCGTTGCACTATAGTTACATCGAACCTTAACGTTGAACAATTTCCTGAGCCATGTCTTTCACTGACGCCCTGTTACAAGCACCGATGACGGCTCTGCCGTTCATGCATCTTCTCACCAGCATGCTCCAGCTGGTCCTGCTGGGTGGCCTGCTGATGTTCTTCCGCCCTCTGCTGGTCGGCATCGCCCGCGCACTGATGCTGGTCGTGCGCCCGCGTCCGTCGAAGGACGAGCTGGCCGCACGCCGCAAGCTGCGCGACGCCAAACTGGCGCAACAGGCCGCCGTGGCGGTCGCCGCCCCTGCCGAGGTACGCGCGCTGCGTTCCTGACCAGTTTATACAGAATTTCTCCTTGAACGGCACCCGGGCAACCGGTGCCGTTTTTTTTCGTCCATTCACCCCGTTCATCCCTTCGTCTCCATCCCGCGCTGAGCGGGAATGAAGAATCGCGGTCGACTTCCGGTCGCTTCGGTTTTCTGGGGATTTTTTAAGCAATCGATTTAACAATTAGTCGATCTGATATGCGGTAAGCATAAATTCGAATATTCATCAACATGCGGAATGCATGAATATTGATGAGTTTTACTATGATTTTAAGAGAGGATGATTTCCTCAGAGGTGTTTTCCGTAAAGCACTCAATGCAGGCGGGCGGGAGATGGTTATCGAGCGTGTACGATGCAGATGACGGTGATTTATAGATGAGATAGCGTTACAAAGAAAGAAGTTCAAGAAGAGTAGCTGTATATGGTTGAGTTATCGTAGTTTCGATCTTATCGAAGGCATGCGCCGCCAGCGGCCTCGGCATGCCGGATGGGGTCCGACCTCATCCGGAAATCCGGCCGCTGCGCAGTCAAAAATCAGGGCGAAAAAAAACGCGGCGCCGGTTGCCCGGGGCCGCGTCAAACCAGGATGATGCGAGGGGTCTTAAATCACCTGGCTTCGCCGAGCAGGGCCGGCTTCAGCGAGCGGTCGACCGGCTTGTCGCCCAGCCAGATGCGCAGGATGGCGTTGTAGAAGTTGATGTCGGGGATGGGGTCGCCCAGCTTCTTGCCGTTCAGCTCAGCCTGGGTACCGGTGCCCGGGATCCAGTCCAGGTGCAGCACGTCGCCCTTCTTGAGGCCGTCGACCGAGGCGAACAGCTCGCCCATCTTGCCGATCTGGGCCACGATCTTCTGCTTCTCGGCCTTGTCCACGTTTTCGTTCAGGCCATCCATGAAAGCCTTGCCGAAGTCTTCGGACGAGATGTCGCGCGCCATCTGCAGGGTCACGCGGCGCGGGCCTTCCAGTTTCATGATGTCGGCGGTGGCGGTCTTCTTTTCCGGCAGGTAGAGGCCGGCGGCATAGACCTTGATGATCAGCTTGGTGCGCATGCCGGCGCCGTTCAGTTTCAGGTCCTTGCCGGCGACCTTGGCGGTGTCCTCGAACTTGTAGCCGCTGACGTCGACCGACGCCTGGGCGGGCAGGCTGATGGCGGCGGCCAGCAGGGCGCCGGCCATCATGCCTTTGACGACCAGCCGGCGCGCAAAGGAGGTATTGGAAATGGAAGTCATGTGTGTCTCCTCAGAATGAACGGTAATGCACTTGTAATTAATTGGCTTAGCCCAGCGCCAGCCGGGGTTCGGACGACGGGCGGGACGGCGCCTGCGCAGTATCCTGGTCGAGCTTGAAGACGCTGACCGCCCGCGCCAGCCGCGCCGCCTGTTCCTGCATCGCAGATGCGCTTGCTGCCGCCTCCTCGACCAGCGCCGCGTTCTGCTGTGTAGTCTGGTCCATCTCGACGATGGTCTGGCTGACCTGGGCGATGCCGGCGCTCTGCTCGACGCTGGCGGCCGTGATTTCTCCCATGATGTCGGTCACGCGGCGCACGCTCTCGACCACTTCGGCCATCGTCACGCCGGCCTGCTCGACCAGGCTGCTACCTTCATGCACTTTATCCACAGAATCGCTGATCAGCAACTTGATCTCCTTCGCCGCCGCCGCCGAGCGCTGGGCCAGGTTGCGCACTTCGGACGCCACCACGGCAAAGCCGCGTCCCTGTTCGCCCGCGCGCGCCGCCTCCACCGCGGCGTTCAGGGCCAGGATATTGGTCTGGAAGGCAATGCCGTCGATCACGCCGATGATGTCGACGATCTTTTTCGAGGAACTGGTGATGGAACCCATGGTGGCGATCACGTGCGAGACGACGGCGCCGCCGCGCGCCGCCACTTCGGAAGCCTGGGCCGCCAGCGCATTCGCCTGGCGCGCGTTGTCCGCATTCTGCTGCACGGTGCCGGTCAGTTCGCGCATCGAACGCGAGGTCTGGGCCAGGGAACTGGCCTGGGCTTCGGTGCGGCTCGAGAGGTCGAGGTTGCCGCTGGCGATTTCCCCTGTCACGCCGGCCATCGATTCGGTGCTGGTGCGGACCTCGCCGACGATGCGGATCAGGCTGTCGTTCATGTGGCGCAGCGCTTCCATCATCTGGCCGGCCTCGTCGCGGCTGCCGACCGCGATGTCGCTGGTGAGGTCGCCGTCGGCGACGCGGCGGGCGATCTCCACCACCCGGGCCAGCGGACCGGTGATGCTGCGCGTGGACAACACCGCCACCCCGAGCGACAGCAGGCAGGCCGCGCCGGCGAGAAGCAGGATCAGCATCTGGGTACGGCGGGTGACGGCGGCGGCATCCTGGCCGGCCTTCTGCATGGCCGCGTTCTGGTAGGCGACGAACTTGTCGAGCTGCTCGAAATAACGGGTTTGCTGGGGACGCAGCGAGAACATGAATTTCACCATGGCCTCGTCCTTCTTGTCCTCGTTGACCAGGCCGATGAATTTGGTCTGGGCCGGCAGGAATTTGTCCTGGATGGCGGCGATCGCCTTCAGGATGCCCTCGCCTTCGGCATCGCCGACGTGCCTGGCCAGTTGCGCCACCGCCGCGGTCGCCTTGGCGCTGCGCGCTTCGGTATTCGCCAGTTCCTTCCTGATCTGGTCCGGGTCGCTCATGATCAGGACGTTGAGCATGCTGCGCGTGGCTTCGCTCACGTCTTCCTTGACGAGGTTGGCGGCCACCGTGTTGGCGTAGCGCAGCTGCACCAGGGTTTCCATCTCCTTGTTCAGGCTCTCCATCCGCAGCCAGGAGATGGCCGCCAACAGCACCAGTAAGGCAATCACGAAGCCGAAGCCCACGGCCAGGCGCTGGCCGATCCGCATATTCCTGATCATGTGTCTCCCCATTTCCATCAAAATAGAATGGACGTGCTATTTTTTTAATAACAAATATAGCACCAATCAATTTGCCCAAATAAAATATTCGGAACTATTTCGATGTTGCGGATGCACAAGCGACGGTCATGCCGACGCCGCCAGAGAGGAAAAGGGGGGAGATTGCTGTGCAACACGGACGCCGGCGGATAAGGGCGCCGGTGTTGCGCGGATGTCATAGTCGACGCGGGGAAGGACCGGCAGGCGCCGGCCCGAATTTAGAACACGCTTTCAGGCTGCGGCCTTGGCGGCGGTCAGCTTTTCGTACTTGGCCTGGAGTTCTTCGCGGGTTTCGCGCCACTCCGGATTGAAGGGAATGCAGGCGACCGGGCACAGTGCCACGCACTGCGGTTCGTCAAAGTGGCCGACGCATTCGGTGCACTTGTGCGGGTCGATCTGGTAATACTCCGCGCCCATCGAGATGGCGTCGTTCGGGCACTCGGGCTCGCACACGTCGCAATTGATGCAGTCGTCGGTAATCAGCAAAGCCATTGTTTACAACCTCTTGCGTGAAGCTCAGGCCTTCGGTGCGGCGCCGGTGATGGCTGCGATCTTCTTCTGCAGCCAGCGGTCGACCGAAGGGAACACGAATTTGGAGACGTCGCCGCCCAGCATCGCGATCTCGCGCACGATGGTGCCGGAGATGAACTGGTACTGGTCGGACGGGGTCAGGAACAGGGTTTCGACGTCGGGCAGCAGGTAGCGGTTCATGCCGGCCATCTGGAACTCGTACTCGAAGTCGGAGACGGCGCGCAGGCCGCGCACGATCACGCGCGCATCATGCTGGCGCACGAAATCCTTGAGCAGGCCACTGAAGCTTTCGACCTTCACGTTCGGATAGTGGCCGAGCACTTCGTTGGCGATTTCCAGGCGTTCGTCGAGCGAAAAGAACGGTTTCTTGTTCTTGCTGTCGGCGACACCGACGACCAGGGTGTCGAACAGACCCGATGCGCGACGCACCAAATCCTCGTGGCCGCGGGTCAGCGGATCGAACGTACCTGGATAAACGGCTACAACCATTGCGGCTCCCTGGAGAAATGCACCTGAATAAGCGCGCATTATGCCTGAAAATTCGGCAGCCGCCCCAGGATGGGGCTGAAATTGCCGTGTTTTAGTGCAACTTCAGCAGGTGAAAGTAGACCATGCCGGCCTTGTCGCCACGCACCAGCTGCCAGCCCGACAGCCACGCCGGCGACTGGTCCTGTTCCGTTTCCGCGAACGGCAGGGCCGCGCCCGACTCCGCATACACCAGGCCGCCCTCCTTCAGCAGGCCGGCGCACAGCGGCAGGGCCTGGCTCAGGAAATCCTGTTGATAAGGCGGGTCCAGGAAGATCAGGTCGAAACGCTGGCCGCGCTGGGCCAGGTCGCGCGCGACCGCCAGCGCATCGGCGCGCAGGATCCTGACGTTGTCGGCTTTCAGCTTTTCCTTGATGGTTTCGAGCTGGCGCACCACCGGCCCGAGGGTATCGATCATGGTGACGGAATGTACGCCGCGGCTGGCCGCCTCGAAACCGAGGGCGCCGCTGCCGGCGAACAGGTCCAGGCAGTCGAGCTGGTCCCAGTCGCCCCCCAGCTGGTGGCGGATCCAGTTGAACACGGTCTCGCGCACGCGGTCGGGGGTGGGACGCAGGCCGAAGGCGTCGAGCACGGGCAGCGGCGTGCGTTTCCAGGCGCCGCCGATGATGCGCACCTGTTGCGGCGGGCCCGGACGGCGGGGATATGAAGGTTTGTGTGAGGACTTCTTTTGCATGGCCGGACTATAGCACGCAGCATGTTTGAGTCCGACGTGGGCACGGTGTGCCCACCCTACCGTATGCGCTCGTAGGGTGGGTACACCGTGCCCACGATCGCGATTATTTCCCTTGTGCCAGGGCGTTGAAATCGTTGATCCAGCCCTGCATCCGCTTCTGCGCATGCTGTTTCTGCTCCGGCGTGGTCAGCTTGATCGCGGTCATGATGAACTTCGAGGTGTTGTCCACATAGGCATCGTAGAAGGCTTTGCGTTCCGGCGCCTCCATGCGGTCGAACATGTCGCGCAGCTGGTCGTGCACGGCCGACATGGTCTGTTCCTTGTTCAGCTTCTGGTCGTGCACGCGGCGCAGCAGGGCCACGATCTTCTTCTGGCGCAGCATGCGTTCCTGCAGGAAGACGTCGTTGTCCAGCGGACGCGCATCCGAGGCCCGGCGCAGCGCCGCTTCCTGTTCGCGGCTGAAGCTGCCGAACCACAGTTCGAACTGGCTCATCGCCTTCTTGAAGCGGGCCTTGTGCTGATCCTCGACGCTGCCGCTCATGAACTCCTTGCGGAATTTGTCGTTATTCTTGGCGAACTTCTGCTCCATCTGGGCGATCTGGTCGGGCTTGATCGACATCGCCAGGTCGGCCAGCTGGGGCAGCGCCTTGAAGGCCAGCAGCTCGGTGCGCGCCTTGACGTCGCGGTAATCGGACAGCAGCTCGTCCTGGGTGACGGTACCGTCGCCGAGCTGGCGCTGCATCTTGCCCAGCAGGCCGGCGTAGTCGCGCAACTGGGTCGCGCGGTGCCACTGGAACAGGTTGTCGATGTCCTTCTTGACCCAGTCGGACTGGTCGCTGTCGAGGTCGACGTAAGCGTTCAACCACCAGTACAGCAAGGTATCGCCATGATTGTAGGTAAAGCGGATCGTGCTGCAACCTGCGGCAAGGACCATCAGCGCGACCAGAAACAGCAGGCGTGCGCGCTGGAACAACGATTGGTGCGTGTTAAAATTTTTCATATTATTCAACTACATTTTCTATTGAGAACGGCATATGAACGTAGTCATCCTCGCCGCCGGCATGGGAAAGCGCATGCAATCCGCCCTGCCCAAAGTCTTGCATCCGCTGGCGGGTAAACCGCTGTTGCAACATGTTATCAACACGGCACGCAGCTTAACGCCGAGTAAATTATGCGTGATTTATGGTCACGGCGGCGCAGCGGTCCCGAGTGCGGTTCATGAATGGGGTGTCGATGCCGGCATCGTCATCGACACCGCCCTGCAGCAGCCCCAGCTCGGCACCGGCCACGCCGTGATGCAGGCCCTGCCCCAGATCGACGAGAACGCGCCGACCCTGGTGCTGTACGGCGACGTGCCGCTGACCACCAGCGCCAGCCTGCAGCGCCTGGTCGAAGCGGCCGGCGACGACAAGCTGGCGATCCTCACCGTGGTGCAGGACAACCCCTTCGGCCTCGGCCGCATCATCCGCGAAGACGGCAAGATCGTGCGCATCGTCGAAGAGAAGGATGCCAACGAGGAAGAGCGCGCGATCAAGGAAATCAACAGCGGCATCATGGTGATCCCGACCAAACACCTGAACGGTTGGCTGGGCGCGCTGAAGAACAATAACGCCCAGGGCGAATACTACCTGACCGACATCGTGGCCCAGGCGGTGGCGAACGGCGTGCCGGTGGTGTCGGCGCATCCGTCGGCCGAGTGGGAAGTCGCCGGCGTGAACAGCAAGGTGCAGCTGGCCGAACTCGAGCGCCGCCATCAGCTGAACATTGCGAACGCACTGCTGGAACAGGGTGTGCACCTGCTGGATCCGGCCCGCATCGACGTGCGCGGCGAACTGGTCTGCGGCCGCGACGTCTCGATCGACGTCGGCTGCGTGTTCGAAGGCCGTGTCGAACTGGCCGACGGCGTGACCATCGGCGCCAACTGCGTGCTGGTGAATACGAAGGTGGGCGCGGGCGTCCAGATCAAACCCTTCTGCCACCTGGAAGACGCGATCGTCGGCGACAAATCGCAGATCGGTCCCTACGCGCGCCTGCGTCCGGGTACCGAGCTGGCCGAAGATGTCCACATCGGCAACTTCGTCGAAGTGAAGAACAGCAAAGTCGCCGCCCACAGCAAGGCGAACCACCTGGCCTATGTGGGCGATGCCGACGTCGGCTCGCGCGTGAACATCGGCGCCGGCACCATCACCTGCAACTACGATGGCGCGAACAAGTTCCGCACCATCATTGAAGACGAGGCCTTCATCGGCAGCGACAGCCAGCTGGTGGCGCCGGTGCGCGTCGGCAAGGGCGCGACCCTGGGGGCCGGCACCACGCTGACCAAGGATGCGCCGGCCGGCAAGCTGACGATTTCGCGTCCGAAGCAGTTGACGATCGAGAACTGGACGCGTCCGGTCAAGAAGAAGTAATCCACGGGCTGCGCACAGCATAGCCACAGCTTGGCAACAGCTTGAGCACAGCCTGGTCCACCGGCTTTGCACAGGGTTTTCACCCAGTCATCCACAAAGTCATCCACAGGCCCGTACGGTAATCCGACGGGCCTGTTGTCTTTATTGGTGTTTGTTTTATCAAGCTTTTCTCTGGTGGCGCCCGAAGTGACCGCGATGCTATCGGCATCGTGACTGCCGGGGTTATCCACAGCGCATGAAACGGGTATGGGCGCCCGTCGAGCGGCCGTTTTTGCCGTCAATGAAGCCCTCTGCTCACGAATTCAGCAATGTCACAATTTGTCCACATCCGATTGTGGATGAGCTGTGTATTACTTGGTCGATGGCAAAGTTTACAGGTAAACAGCTTATCCACATTATCCACAAGCCCCTGTGGATGACTTGTGCGTGACCGTCTTTTTACACCACGATGCGGGTCTCGAACTTGCTGCGGAAGGTCGAGAAATAGGCCTTCACGTTGCGCACATTCTTATGCGTGGTGAACAGGCGGTGCGCCAGCGCGTGGTAGGCCGGCATGTCGGCGACCTGCACCACCAGCACGAAGTCGGGGCCGGGCGCGACCCGGTAGCACTGCAGCACGGCGGCGTCGTCAGCGACGACGCGTTCGAACTCCTCCATGCGGTCGGCGGCTTGCACGTCCAGCGTGATCTCGACGATGGCGGTCAGGCGCGACCCCACCTTGTCCGGCGAGACAATCGCAACTTGCCGTTCGATAACACCGTTCTCGGTCAGGTGTTTGACCCGCCGCAGGCAAGTCGGCTGGGACACGTGTACCAATTCCGCCAACTCGGCATTGGTATGCGAGGCGTCAATTTGCAAGGTATTCAGGATGCGACGATCGAGATCGTCCAGGATGAGGGGCTCTGTCGACATTTTTATAAAAATTTCCTTGAAATTTGAAAGGATATTTCACATTATGCAGTTGATGAAATAATCTATCAAAAATGCCTGGATTCAGAAAGCATATTTCACGACGCCTGCTCTACATTAGTGACATCTGTTAATTTTTATTGGAGTCCCAACCATGTGCGGTATCGTCGGAGCTGTAGCCCAGCGCAACATTACCCCTATCCTGATCGAAGGCCTGAAGCGCCTTGAATACCGCGGCTACGACTCCTGCGGCGTTGCCCTGCACGTCGATGGCCGTCTGCAGCGTTCGCGCAGCACCTCGCGCGTGGCCGATCTCGAATCCCAGATCAAGGAAACCGAGCTGCAGGGCTTCACCGGCATCGCCCACACCCGCTGGGCCACCCACGGCGCCCCGGCCACCCAGAATGCCCACCCGCACTTCTCGCCGACCGAAGAAAACGCCCGCATCGCCCTGGTCCACAACGGCATCATCGAGAACCACGACGAGCTGCGCCGCGAACTGACCGATCTCGGCTACAAATTCACCAGCCAGACCGACACCGAAGTCATCGCCCACCTGGTCGACCACATGTACAACGGCGACCTGTTCGAGACCGTCCAGCAGGCCGTGAAACGCCTGCACGGCGCCTACGCCATCGCCGTCTTCTGCCGTGAAGAGCCGCACCGCGTGGTGGCCGCGCGCCAGGGCTCGCCGCTGATCGTCGGCCTGGGCAAGGGCGAGAACTTCGTCGCCTCGGACGCGATGGCGCTGGCCGGCACCACCGACCAGATCATCTACCTGGAAGAAGGCGACGTCGTCGACCTGCAACTGGCGCGCTACTGGATCGTCGACGTCGACGGCCGCCCGGCCGAGCGCGAAGTGAAAACCGTGCACGCCCATACCGGCGCCGCCGAACTCGGCCCCTACCGCCACTACATGCAGAAGGAAATCTTCGAGCAGCCGCGCGTGGTCGGCGATACCCTCGAAGGCGTCACCGGCATCATGCCGGAACTGTTCGGCGACGAAGCCTTCCGCGTGTTCAAGGAAATCGACCGCGTGCTGATCCTGGCCTGCGGCACCAGCTACTACGCCGGCCTCACCGCCAAGTACTGGATCGAATCGGTGGCCAAGATCCCGGTGAGCGTCGAGATCGCCAGCGAATACCGTTATCGGGACAGCGTCCCGCACCCGCAGACCCTGGTCGTCACCATTTCGCAATCCGGCGAAACCGCCGACACCCTGGCCGCGCTGAAGCACGCCCGCAGCCTGGGCATGGTCCACACGCTCACCATCTGCAACGTCGCCACCAGCGCCATGGTGCGCGAGTGCAAGCTGGCCTACATCACCCGCGCCGGCGTCGAAGTCGGCGTGGCCTCGACCAAGGCCTTCACCACCCAGCTGGCCGCCCTGTTCCTGCTGACCCTGACTCTGGCGCAAGTGAACGGCCGCCTGAGCGACGAGGAAGAAGCCACCTACCTGAAGCAGATGCGCCACCTGCCGGTCGCGCTGAGCTCGGTGCTGGCGCTGGAACCGCAGATCATCGCCTGGGCCGAGGAATTCGCGCGCAAGGAAAACGCCCTCTTCCTGGGCCGCGGCATCCACTACCCGATCGCCCTGGAAGGCGCGCTGAAGCTGAAGGAAATTTCGTACATCCACGCCGAAGCCTACCCGGCAGGCGAGCTGAAGCACGGCCCGCTGGCGCTGGTGACCGAAGAGATGCCGGTGGTGACGATCGCCCCGAACGACGCCCTGCTGGAAAAGCTGAAGTCGAACATGCAGGAAGTCCGCGCCCGCGGCGGCCAGCTGTACTGCTTCGCCGACGTCGACACCCACATCACCTCGAGCGAGGGCCTGCACGTGATCCGCCTGCCGGAACACTACGGCCTGCTGTCGCCGATCCTGCACGTGGCGGCGCTGCAGCTGCTGGCGTATCACACGGCGCTGGCGCGTGGTACCGATGTGGATAAGCCGCGTAATCTGGCGAAGTCGGTGACGGTGGAGTAAGAACCCGCTTTATCCCAGCCAAAATGACAAGCTTAGATTATGTTTGTTAAATCACAGCAATGTTTGTCAAATTTCAGGGATGAATATTGACGTTGATTATGCGTATCTGAAATGCGTGATCAATGGACCCATCGTTACAACTCGTGACGATGGGTATGTTTTCATAGAATGAACAGGGAGACGAATTAGTTCACGGGAAGGGTATGATTGGCGCCCGAGGAGCATTCGTCTTGCTGCATCGTATATTTCTGCTTATTTCTCAGGGACATTCCAGCGTTGCCTCATCAATTCCAGCACGTGAATGCCGTTGTCGCCGTCCTTGTTCAATTGGACAATCGCCGCATGATGGTCCATGGCGATTGCGAATGCTGACCCGACGATGCGGTTACGGTCCGTTGCTTCCATTTCGACCTTGAGTGCCAGGCTGTTCAAGGCTGCGCCGAATTGCTCAGAGGCGTCCAATCGTTGGGGCGTCACGCGCTGCACTGATTTTGGTGATCGCCGATCGGCAGTGTCTTCCCTTCCTGGCTGTCAATCTTTGGCAGCTTCACGCCGTCGACCGGGTTGCTCTGACCGGCGTTGACTTCACACCGCGCCTCGAACAACGACGACAGCGCGGGCAGCTTGTGGCAGATCGTCGCCGCGCCCAGCTCGCGGCCTTTGCGGTTGCGGCGCCACGCCAGCATGTGGCTGCGGCCGACTTGGCGGAACGCATGCGGATCCTTGATGCCGGCAAACGCCATGAATTCCTTGACGTCGGCCTGCTGGGGGCGTCGCGTCTGCGGGTTGTTGGTATTGCCGAACCAGGTCAGCGCCGGCGGCCCGTCGGCCAGCTGGTAGAAGTCGGCATTGGTCAGGCCGGTAACAGGCAGGCGCGATGTCGTAATCTGGTCATTGGAAGGCTTTTAATAAGATAGGTATAGCCGGTATGGCCGCGGCGATGAACCAAGGCGAGGTCAAACGTTCAATCAGGAAAACCATCAGACGGACCGGCCAAGGCGTATTGTGGAAGTGGTCCAGCGGCTGCTTTTTCATGTGGCTCGATATGCGGTTGTCGATGCCAACATCTTGCCGTTACGACCTGGGCGTGGTTGCACCCGTTTTCCTAATTTTTCGCGCGGTCCTGCGGAGCCCTGCCCACCGACAAACTTTACTCTTGATAATGTATTTCATCAAAGCTTGTGAGCCCATCACTGACTCGCTGGAAGTTGATGCTGTCATTATCGCCCTGTTGGGCCAGCGTGCTGCCCCTACTATTTCGCGTCCTTTTTGGAAGCCGGCTTTTCCGGTTTCTCGGCGACCTTCTCCTCAATGCGGGGATCTGGGATAAGCCATATGACCGCAACTGTGACATAGGCCAGAAATCCTAGCCATGCCGCAAACCACGACAAGAAAATGCCGATGAGATAGAGGAAAATGGACAGCTTCCCTTTACGATTACTGCCGATTGCCTCAGCAAGCTTGGCATTCTCAGGATGGTCCGACGTCAGGCCGTGTGCCAACAGCGAGTAAGACACCGCACACATGAAGAGTACAAAACCGTACGCTACGGTTGGGCCTGCCGTAAAGTGGTTTTCTCCCGTCCAGGCGGTGACAAACGGAAGCAGCGACAGCCAAAACAGCAAGTGCAGGTTGGCCCATAGCACGCTGCCATCCACCTCCTCGACAGCATTGAGGAGGTGATGGTGATTATTCCAGTGCATGCCAACGTACACGAAGCTCAGCACGTAGCTGATGAAGGTAGGCCAAAGTGGGATCAGCGCCTTGAAGTCGGCCTCATGCGGCGCCTTCAGCTCGAGCACCATGATCGTGATGATGATTGCGATGACGGCGTCACTGAAGGCTTCCAGACGGTTCTTACCCATTCGTCTTCCTTTGAGCGACCCAGTCCCAAGCTCGGTGCTTCGATGACTTCGTTTTTGCTTGAAGCTGTCTCGAGGTGCCAATCGAGCGATCATGCACCTCGATGGATACCATCACCACTCACCGCGCCGGTGGGTTTCAACCCAGCGGTACATCCCAAGAATATTCAGCGTCTTCATGGTTTCGAAGCCGGTCCAGCGTTGCACTTCCGGGCTGAATTTGACCTTTCGGTATAGCTGGTCCCATGGCTGGCCCGCGCGCACCAGGTCGAGTACCTGCTGATGCAGATTGACCATATAGGCTCGCTCTGCAACGATGTCAGCGGTCTTCGCCGGCGCGTAGTGGCCGACGTCGATCACAGCCGCATTCTTGGCGATCACCCAGTCGAGCGTCTCCATCCAGCCGTCGTAATAAAAGTCGAGGAAGTCGTTATAGGGCATCGATTTGCTTTCGCAGACGTCGGTGCATTGCAGTGCCTGATATGCCGGGAAATAGACCATCACCATGCTATCGGAGTGGCTCGGCGCGACACGGTGCAGCTGGACGTTCTCGCCGCCGAGCGTGATGGTCATGTCGGTGTCGAAGACCCTGTCCGGCAGCGCCGTCGGCAGCTTTTCTCCGACGATCGGTTCGAGCGCACGCTGGTTCGCCACGACGAGCGCACCATCCTTCTGGAACACCTGGCCACCACTGACATGGTCGGCATGGGCATGCGTGTAGACGACGTACTTCACATCGACATGGAAGCGCCGGGTGATCTCCCCCTTCAACCAGGTCGACGTGCATGTCATTGCCGGATCGATGACCAGTGCGCCTTCTTTGGTGATCAGCACGAAGCCACTGTGCAGCGTCGCGCCGCCGCCGGCGGTGTGGCGATACAGGTTCCCTTGCACGCGGATCAGGTCTCGGGGCGTGTCCGGACACGCGGCAGCGGTGAAATCGTCAAGCGTCGTACGGCTGGCGTATGCCGCCTTGTCGACGGCAGTGCCATCGTCCGTGGCCGCATGTGCTGACGACGCAGCGCAGACGAACGCCAAGCCTGCTGTGACCCGTTGCAGCCATGGTCGCCACCGCGATGCAAACTTCGGTATAGACATATCGATCCTCCTGAAGGTTGAGCTGAAACTTTCTTCATTCGACGGGCTGGATCCAGGATGGCACAGAGCAGCCCGTCGTCCAGCGACTACGCCCGTGGTGGTAACGTCGTCGCCTGCTCAGCGCCGAGCTGGCTCGTCACGGTCATGCCGATCGCCGTCCACCATTCACCAGCTGAGGTGTCGCACATGCGTGCTTCGTCCTGTGCGATGGCTTGCTGTGCCGGACTGACCAGGAATGCCTCCAGGTCGGTCACGCTGGCAAACGACATCAAAGTGACGCCGTCGATCGTGGTGCCGTACGGATGTTGGAACGGCAGCCCGCGTCCAACCGGTCCGACGTTGTGAAGTTGGGCATAGCGCCGAACGCTTTCTCCCACTGCACCTCTTACCAACGCAGCGTGCTCGTATAACCACCACTGCTGGAACGCCGCGCGGTCGACATGAGACGCCTTGACATGCAGCTTCACCAGCGTGATCGGCTCGTTGCTCTGAGGGCTTGGAACGATGACGTACTGGCGCGTCAGGATCGGGGCGATGTCCCGGAACATCACCCGGTCTTCTGGCAGAATCTTTTCGCGGAACCGGGCACTGCCCAGCACCGGCGCCACGTCCGCTTCACTGGCGAAGGCAAGATAGGCGATCCCGTCCCACTGCGGACGGGCATAGGGTGCGACGTAGCCGATGACCGTGGGCCAGAGGCGGCCATCCGGGTCGACCGGCGCACGATAGGGCGGCGCATCGGTGTGTGTCGGTCCAGCTGCGAAGCGATGCAGCTGGTCGTAGCGCAGCAGGAGGTCCAGACCACGGTCGTCCGGTTCGTCCAGGTGCAGGAATCGTGCGCCGTGTACCTTGCGCCAGTATTCGCCCCAATGTTCGAAATGCAGATGCGGTGCGGTGGCGAAGGCATTGTCATGGGCGTCCACAGCTGGATCCGCCAGCGGCGAACCGGAGCGATCCAGCACGTGGCCCTCGGCGCGAGAGCGCTCGTTCGTCGGCGTCGCATCGGCGCGCGACAACAACGAGCAGATCACCGTTAATGGCTCCGTGCTCATGCCGGCCGGTACTGCGTCCACTTGGGGCTGGTTATTGGGTGGCTGTTGCATGCTGGGCTCTCGGAAAGGGTTTGTGGAGGAACGAAAAGATCAATGCGGCCGCGCCGCACACGGCACCGAAGCCGAACAGGCCCGCGCTGCCGGCATGGGCCCATGCCAGGTTGCCTACCGCGGCGCCGGCCGCCATACCAACGGTGGCACCGGTCATCAATAAGCCGTTCAGGCGGCTGCGGGCCTGTGGATTGATGCCGCTGACAAGCGCTTGATGCGATGCGAAGCCGGCCATGACGCCGAGGTCGAACAGCACGGCACCGATGGCCATGATCCACCAACTGGGCGGCGCCAATGTCATGCCGGCAAAGGCCACGATGACGAACGCGCAGCCGACGCGGATGGCAAGCAAAGGACCGCGACTGTCCGCCAGGTGGCCGAAGATCGGGGCAGCGAGGGCGCCAGCGACGCCAGCGATACCATAGCTGCCGGCCACGCCTGCACCGAACTGGAATGGAGGCGCCGCCAGTACAAGCGCGAGGCACGACCAGAACGCCCCAAGGGTCGCCGCCAGCAACGCCTGGACGATGACCGACAGGCGTAACTCGCGCGAGTCGCGCCAGAAGGTCCACAGGCTACCCAGCAAGGCACCGTAGCTGCTGCTGTGCGGTGGCTCCGTATCCGGTACCGCAAAACTCGTAATGATCATTACGACCAGCATCAAGCCCGCTGCGACCAGCTGCATCTCGCGCCATCCGAACAGGTCGGCGACCCAGCCACCCAAAGTGCGCGACAGCAAAATCCCGCTGAGCAAGCCCATTGTGACGGTGCCGACGGCTCGTCCGCGCGATTTTTCGGGGGCCAGTTGGGCTGCGACGGGAACGAAATCCTGGCCAACGCTGCCGAGCAGGCCGACGACGGCACTCGACAGGATCAGGACAGCCAGTGTCGGCGCTTGCCAAGCTACCAGCAGGGCAACGACTAGGATGGCAGACTTTGCGAGGATTAAGCGCCGCCGCCTTATCGCGTCGCCCAGTGGCGCAAGCAGCAGCATGCCAAGCGCGTAGCTCAGCTGCGTGGCGGTCGGCAGCCAGCCGACCTGCTCCGAACTCACGCCCAGGTCGGACTGGATGACAAACAAGCTTGGTTGAAGATAGTAAACGTTTGCAACGCCCAGGCCAGCGCAGACGGCCAGCAGGAACAAGGCGCGGCCGGAGGCAACGCTAGGGGAAGAATGGCTCATCGATAGACTCTCAGTTGCTGCAGTCGCTCATGGACTGCGTGAACGAATATTCTATTGGAGCTAGAATTAGTGATAAATACGATTTTTTTCGCAACTAAGTTGAACTAGATTCACCAATAGGATGCTGTATGCCTGAGTTTGATCCATTCCGTGGTACTGCCGTTTTCCTCGAGGTGGCAGACGCCGGCAGTTTTACGACGGCGGCCGAACGGTTGGACATGACCAAGTCCAACGTCTCAAAAAGCATCAGTCGGCTGGAAGCCAGTCTTGGCGTGCGCCTGTTTTATCGCACGACACGACGGCTGACGCTGACCGAGGAGGGACGCGTGTACAGCGATGCATGCCGCCGCGCTCGCAGCGAATTGCACGACGCACAAGCCTCCTTTGCGTCACCACACCGTCTGATGGCCGGCAACCTGCGAATTAGCCTGCCCGTCATCTTCGGCCGCCATTGGGTGCTGCCGGAACTTCTCGACATCGCCTTGGAACATCCTGGCCTGGAACTGGACATCAGCTTGACCGACCGCGTCGTGGACCTTGTCGAAGATGGCGTCGACCTGGCGATCCGGGTCGGACCTTTGGTGGATAGCGCGTCGCTGGTGGCCAAGCTCCTGGGCGTGCAACAGGCTGTCCTGAGCGCTTCGCCCGAATACCTAGAACGGTATGGCGCGCCCCGCAGCCTTGTCGACCTTGAACAGCACAGCTGCCTGACCTTTGGTCGTCGAGGACAGACCCGCCCGTGGTACTTCCTTGATGAGCGAGGCCATCCCGTTCCGTTGCCGGTGCGTGGCCGCATCGGCATCAACGACAGTGAAGGCATCATGGGTGCGGCTCTCGCGGGACTCGGGGTTTCCCTGCTATCCGGCTGGTTGGTGAATCCCCACTTGGAGTCCGGCAGGCTGGTACGAATACTGCCCGAGGCAAGGCCGCAGGGTTTTCCGATTTACGCGGTGTGGCAAAAGAGCCGGCATCTATCGCCGAAAGTGAAGCATATCGTGGCGTTGCTGGCAGAGCGTTTCAGCGCGCTGCCCTGGACCAGTGTGCCGTAGTGAGCAAGGCGGCGCTGTGACTGCTCGACACGGCACCGATCAGCACTTGTCCTAATACGGCGGCGCGCCGAACGTCGGGGCCAGAAACTCGGAAACCATTTGCGTCCGCCGTGACCGAAGGCGATTTTCCGGCGATAGCAACTGGATGAACGTTTTGGACGGCGTCGAGGATGCGTCCCATTCGCGAGCGCTGCGGCTACAAGCGTCTCCGCGCTGTTGCTGTGCAGTGTTCCACCGACGGCGATCTGCGCGTAGGCCTCCTCAGCGCTCTGCCGGAAGTACCATTTCTGCTTGCCATACAGGCCTTTGTACAGCAGGCAATTATGAAAGTTGCCAGGAAATTGAAGGTTATTTTCTTTCGCCACCAATCACTTCTGACAACTTTATCTCGCGCTTTCTTGCTGTTGATCCGATTTCCTGGCCGCACGGCACAGCCTTTTCTTTGGCGTGGCTAGTGCGGCCTGATGGTTCTCGGAGTCAGCTTGAAACGCTGAAGCGAACACATGTGGTGGAAAACGGTGGTTATCGTTTAGTGCTTAATTCACAAGCTCAAGCCGCAGCCGGTGCGATCAACGAAGCGGCTAAGAAAAGCTGCGGCTTCCTCGCCACGGCTTTTAGGCGTGCCCATTGCCTGCTGGATGACCATAAAACGCCCGTCCAGCAGGCGGAGACCATTGAAGCGCCGCGTGTCGGCTTCCAGTTGCTGCTTGACGCCGGCCGCGACTTCAGCGCGAAGTTCTAAGAAAGTGTCGACCACGGTAGGGGAAGTGGGCGAACGTTCAATTTGCGCATACTGCAGCGTACGCGTCAGGAACAAGTCATAAGCGCTGCCTTTACCTACTACGACACGGTGCGCGGCTCGGTCGACTTCCTCGTTCGCGCCGACGAAATCGGCTAGCGCTCGGGTTATCCGGGCGTGACGATCAAGCCAACTGACACGCTCAGTCCGAGGGCCACATTGGCCGCAACGAAGACGCCGGAGCGGCACACGCAGCCACACAGGTTGCCCCAGCATTGGCAGCTCGCGGATGATCCGTGTCCCAGACTCGTGCACCCGGTAACAATGGTGGCCGCAACCACCACACACCATCGGCGCTGATGGGCAGCGTCGCAGAACGATCCATATAGCACCAGATCGGCGCTCCAGTTTTGCTGCAATAAAGCCTTCCCAGAACGGGAGCTCGAGATTATGATCCGTCATGAAAAGCGGTAAGCTGAGTCAGGTTTCGTTGGTCGCACAACAAGTCTAGCTCTTCTTTACCGCTTTCTTCATTTTGAGGTTACTTCCCGCTAATCCGTGAAGAACCATTTTTTTCGTCATGTTCCCGCTTTCACTCCTGCTCCGGCAACACCGAAGAATGATGGCCAGTAATCAACCACTGCTCCCCATCCCATCGGTAAGTAAAGGTATAACGCGCAGGCACCACCTGCCCGGTCCTGCCGAAGGTGAAGGTGTACAGGCCGGCATCGACGGCGACGTTACAGCCGAGGTAGATGCGCCGCAGGTCGATCTTGCCCGACGGTTCATTGAGCAGGAAAGTCTCGAAATACTCCTCTCTTTCCGCCGGCGTCAGCTTGGGCTGGCTGGACACGGTCGCCAGCAGGATGGCGTCGTCCGCATAGTTGGCCACGACCTTGTGCGGATCACCCGACTCCAGCGAGTCGTTCCAGCGGTCGAACAGGGCCGCGATCTTCTTTTCGGAGGTCGGCTTGCACTTTTCCGTGCGCGGTACGTGGGTGTAGGTCTTGCCGGGGTAAGCGGGTGGCGAGGAGCAGCCGGCCAGCGCCAGGGCTGCAACCAGGGTCAGCAGTTTCATGGCGGATCTCCTTTGATGGCTTCAGGTCAGGGATCACTCATCAATATGCGGGCCTATCATAGGACCGTGCTCGACCAGCTCCGGCGCGCTTGAACTTATGTCGCCTAAACGCTGCAAACGCACTTGCAGCCGGGCGGATAATGCGACAGAACTGCCCGTTCAGAATGTTTCAATTGTGTTAATACACAGCAGACAGTTGTCTTAGAATCTTCCCGGATACTTTCGCAAAACTAAGTTTGCATCGAGCTACTACAGCTGGCGCCGGCAATGCGGCCGGCAGACTGTTGCGCCGCCGCATGCTAAGCTGACACACTTACGAGGAGTGAATCGATGAACGAACTGGTCAAGACGGGGATTACCGGACTGGACGAGGTACTGCACGGAGGCATTCCCCGCAATAACAACCTGATCGTCGAAGGTCCGCCCGGCTCGGGCAAGACCTCGCTCGGGCTGGGTTTCATCTACCACGGCGCGCTCGACTACGACGAACCCGGCGCCATCGTGTCCTTCGAGCTCGATCCCGCCAAGCTGCTGCGCGATGCCGCCGGCTTCAACTGGGACCTGCAGGGCATGATCGAGCAGGGCAAGATCAAGATCATCCAGACCAGCCCGGCCGTGCTGCTGAGCGAGTTCCGCAGCGACGACGGCGCCTTCGCCGCCTCACTCGTCGCGATGGGGGCCAAGCGCCTGCTGATCGACGGCCTGACGCCGCTGCGCCTGTACGCCGACATGCACGACATGCCCTTCCGCGAAGACGTGCACCTGCTGATCGAAGGCCTGACGCGCCTGGGTGTGACCACCATGGTCACGGCGGAGAAGGACGAGTCGATGACCGGCGTGCTGGCGCATGAGCGCTTCGTCTTCGACACCATCATTTCGCTCACCTTCGGCGAGGCGCGGCGCCGGATGCATCGCCGCCTCACGGTGACGAAGTCGCGCGGCCAGGATTTCATCGGCGGCAGCCATACGATGCGCATCGAACCGCAGACCGGCGTGCATGTGTATCGCCGCGCGCAGTCGCGTCCGGTTGCCTCGCCCGACCAGCCCACCTCGGAACGGCGGCTGTCGACCGGCTCGCCGGCCATCGACAAGATGATGGACGGCGGCATCTACGAGGGCTCGGTGACCTTGGTCAGCGGCATTTCCGGCACCGGCAAGACCGTGTTCAGCGTCCAGTTCCTGACCGATGCCATCAAGAATGGGCACAAGGCGCTGCTGGTGAGCCTGGACGAACATCCGCGCCAGCTGATCCGCAATGCCAAGTCGCTCGGTTTCGACCTTCAGGGCCTGATCGACGACCGCAAGCTGTTCATCCATTACGAGTCGCCCCTGGAACTCGAACTGGACGTGCACTTCGACCGCATCGTCAAGCTGGTCGAGCAGGAAAAGATCGACTGTATCGTGCTCGATTCGGTGGCTGTGTATGAAATGACCAGCGCCGACGAGGTTGCCGATTACCTGTACGCGTTGGCGAGCTTCTTCAAGAACCGCCTCGCCACGACCCTGTTCAACTACGAAAGCCCGGAACTGCTGGGCGTTTCGCAGATCAGCGAGGAACTGAAGGGCTCGCACCTGGTCGACAACATCATCCTGCTCAACTACGTGGAAATCTCGACCGTGCTGCGCCGGGCCCTGGCGGTGCCGAAGGTGCGCGGCAGCCGCAATGTGCAGGTCACGCGCGAATACGAAATCGGCGTCGGCGGCCTGGTGCTGATCGATGAAGACCGCAACGATATCCCGGCCGTGCCGCAATTGCCGTTCTCGTCCTACTACGGTTTGCTGTCGCGTTCACCATCGCGCCAGAGCCCGGCGATCGAAGAAGCCGTGGCCAACGGCGCTCCTCTGCCCGACTCGGCGCCCCTGCCGGCCGAAAAGCCCAGGTGATCAAGGCCGAACTGCCAGACAACACGCCGGTCGACTGGGACGACTGGCATACGCCGCTACGTCAGTTCACGGAAGCGACGGGCCTCGTCACGTCCGCCTATGACGCGGCGGGCGTGCGCCACATCGGTCCGCTGACGGGATCGCGCATGTCGAACTTGCTGGCGGAGCGCTCGACCCTGTGGGCCGAGGATGGCCCCGGCACGGCCTTCGAACGCACACTGGTGCGCGAGGCGTGCGCGCGGGCGGATTCCGCCTCCGGGCAATTCGGCGAAGGCTTCCGCGTGTGCGCCCAGCCGCTGCTGTTGCACGGCCAGGTCTACGGCGTGCTGGTGTTCGGCTGGCGCTTCGCCGACTTCAGCTCGCCGCTCGCCTGCGAACGTATCGCCCAGCAGATCGGGCTGGCCGGCCACCTGCTATGGAACGAGGCGCGGCTCGATGCGCCCGTGTCCGACAAGCGCATGAGCACCTATGCCGGGCTCCTGAAAACCCTGTCGAGTACGCTCGACCGCCAGCGCGAAACCATCGATGACCTGACGCGCGTGAACCGCACCCGCGAACTGTTCCTGGCGACTGTCTCGCACGAGATGCGCACGCCGCTGTCGGCCCTGTCGATGCGCATCGAACTGCTGCTGCGCACGATTCCCGATCTGCCGCCGAAAGCGGTCAGCGGGCTCGAGGCCATGCGCGTGCATGTGCGCCAGGAAGCCGGGATGGTCGAAGACCTGATCGACGCGGCGCGTACGCTGACCGGGCAGATGTCGATCACCCGCACGGCGGTCGTGCTGGGACAGGTCTTGCGCGACGCCATCTCGACCGTGGAACCGCATGCGCACGCAAAGCAGATCCTGCTGCAGGTGACGCCGGCCGATTACGGCGCCCCGATCCGCTTCGAGGCGGATGGCCGGCGCCTCCAGCAGGTCATCTGGAACCTGCTGTTCAACGCGGTGAAATTCACGCCGGTGGGCGGCGTCATCCGCATTGCCATCCGGCGGCTCGATGGCATGGTCGAGATCGACATCGCCGACTCCGGCCAGGGTATCGAAGCGGAAGACCTGCCGCACGTGTTCGGCGCCTTCAGGCTGCAGCAACACGACAACGCCAGCGGACTGGGGCTGGGCCTGTACATCGCCCGCCGCATCGTCGAGCTGCACGAGGGCACGCTCAGCGTCAGCAGCGCCGGCCGTGGCCAGGGCGCCACCTTCTCCATTCGACTGCCAGTCGTGGCAGACCCGCCTTCCAAGCCTTAGATCAGGGCCACTTTCCTCCACTCTTTAGCCTCTGAGTTCGATCAAGAAGCGGCGCCAGCTTTGTCACGATAGTAGCTGATGCCGGAAGAGCCGCTTCGTGCTCCGGTACACGCCTCAGACACGCAACGCGCATCGCGCATCGCAATTCATTTCAGGCAAAAGGAGAAACACCATGGAACATTCGTTCATCGAGGCTGACGCCAAGCTCGAAGCAAGTCCCGCCCAGACCCGGACCCTGGACACCATGATGGAAGACATGCGGAACATGCCGCCGCCCGCCCAGAATCTTTCGGCGCAACCGCGCATGAAGCCTTTCCTGCCGACCATGCCCTCGGCCGACTATGCGGAGATGAAGGCCAGGCTGCAGGAAGCGGGGGCGACGGCCGACAAGCCCGCCGACGTGCAGACCGCCCTGCATGCCGAAGCGCAGCCGCGCGTCCCGATCGTGCTGGTCGGGCCGAATTTCCAGGGCGCCTCGAATGTCGACGGGCTCACGCCGCCCGACACCCATGGCGCGATCGGACGCGAGCATTTCGTCGAGGTCACCAATTCGCACATCGACATCTATGCGCGGGATAACCCGACCCAGCGCACCAGCATTTCGCTGGCGGCCTTTTTCGGCTACACCGCCCAGATCCTGTTCGATCCGCGCGCGGTGTACGACACCACCTGGAACCGCTGGATCGTGACCGCCGTCGCCTTCCAGGAGTCGGCCACGCGCCAGCTGTATTTCATCGCCGTCTCGACCTCGTCGAATGCGGCGGGCCCGTATTTCATTTATGGACTGAACGTCACTTTCGCGGCCGGCGATTTCTGGGATTATCCACAACTCGGCATGGACCAGGATTCGATCATCCTGACGGCAAATATCTTTGCCGCCTCCGGCGGCTTCCGTGGCGCCGACATGTTCGCCGTCGCCAAGGCGCGCCTCTATAACGGCCTGGGCTTCGCGGTGCCCGTGTTCACCGGCCTGCGCGGCACGCTGGCGCCGCCGAACGTCCTCGATCAGAACGCGCGCACCTACCTCGTCGCGGCGGCGGGCGGCAGCGCACTGAGCCTGTACACCCTGACCAACTCGAGCCGGCCGAACGGCATCCAGTTGAGCGGGCCGGTGAACGTCCCCGTGGCCGCGTATTCGGCGCCGCCGGACGCGCCGCAGCCCGGCACCAGCGCGTTGCTCGATACCCTCGACGGCCGCTTCGTCAATGCCAGTACGCAGATGGGCAACTCCCTCTGGCAGGTGCACACGATCAACCTGGTCGGCTATGCCGCGCCCAGGTTTTACGAGATCAATACCGCCACCAATTCGATCATCCAGAGCGCCTTCTTCTTCGGCACCTCGACCTCCTTCGATTTCAATGCCTCGATCGCGGCGAACGCCGGGGACGATATCTTCGTGACATGGACGATGACGGATCCGAGGAACGGCACCAATGCCCAGGTGCGCTTCTCCGGCTACGACCATAACGACGGCCTGCCGTATATCCTTGGACCGGGCACGGCGGCATTCACGAGCCCGACCTGGTACGGCGGCGGCCGCTGGGGCGACTACTCGGCGGTGACGCTCGACACCCGCAACGCCAGGCGCGCATGGCTGGTCAACGAGTATGTCCAGAGGAACCAGGACTGGACCAGCCGCATCGTCGGCTTCGGCTTCGCTACCTAGCGTCAGGCTCGGCTTCATTATTGTCCCTTGACGATCTTCCAGATGCCGTTCGAGGTCAGCACGTACAGCTCGCCCTGCCCGTCCCGGCCGAAGGACTGCACCTGGCCGGGCTTGGCGATGTTCCAGTCGCGCTGTTCGGAGGCGGCCAGGCCGGAGGCCAGGAAACTGCGCACGAAACCGGCGCAGTAATCGGAATAGAAATAGCGACCGGCCAGCTCGGGGATCGCCGTCCCGCGGTACACGAAGCCGCCCGTGATCGAGCACGGACTGCCGGAATCGGCATGGCTGTACTCGAGCACCGGCAGCGCCAGGCCGCTGCGGTTGCAGCTGGCCGCCTGGTAGCAGGTGCTGCCTTCCATGATCTTCCATCCATAGTTCAGCCCGCCCTGCGACGCCGGCGCCAGGTCGATTTCCTCGCGCTGGCTCTGGCCGACGTCGGCGATGTAGATCTTGTCGGCATCGAAAGTGAAACGCCAGGGGTTGCGCAGGCCGTTCGCCCAGATCTCCGGCCGCACGTCCGCCTGGCCAAGGTAGGGATTGGTGGACGGGATCCGGTAAGGCAGTGCGGAGCTGGCGCTGCTCACGTCCAGGCGCAGCATCTTGCCCAGCAGTGAACCCAGGTTCTGCGCATTGCCGTTCGGATCGCCTTCGGAACCGCCGTCGCCGGTGCCGAGGTAGAGAAAGCCGTCGGGACCGAAGGCGACCAGGCCGCCGAAGTGATTGATGTAGGTCGGGTGCGGGATCCGGATGATGGTCAGTGCCGACGCGGCATCCGCACGGTCGGGATCGCCGGACACCGTGTAGCGCTCGACCACGATGTCGTGATTCGCATTCGTGCGGTAGACATAGAAGCGGCCGTTGGTCGCATAACCGGGATCGAAGGCCATCGACAGCAATCCGCCCTCGCCGGCGACGTCGGTGACGCTGCGCAGGTCGAGGAAGGGCTGGGCCAGCAGGCTGCCACCCTGCATGACCAGGATGCGGCCGGCGCGTTCGACGATGAACTGGCGCGCGTCGCCCGGCGGTGCGGTGAGGAAGGTGGGACTGGACAGGTTACTGGCGAAGGGGGCCAGCGCCAGGGTGAGGGCGGCGGGCGGCGGTGCGGGAGGCACCGGCGTGCCGCTGCCGGACGTGCCCCCACTGCCGCCGCCGCCGCCGCAGGCGGTCAACAGTATGGACAAGGGGATAAGGATGCGCCAGGAAAGCATGGGAGCCTCCGGATCGGTCGCCAGACGCGTGTTGCCGCAGGATGAAGCAAACCTGCCACTGGCGGCGCGCGCTTGACGCCGAAAATCGCGAAAGGGTGGTGTCCGCCTGAAAAGCGGTGCATAATATGGCGCTTGTCTTCTGTCTTATATAAGACTTGGCCATGCGGCAAACATGATCCGCATGGCGAAAAGCTCCTCGCGTCGGAGTAGATCGGTTAGGATCATCGCCTGACATCATCGCCTGATGGCGTGCGCGATCCGCGAGCCCAGACAGTTGATATCTTTTTAGTATTAGTTTCCCTTACCTTCGCGAACACCGAGGAAAAAGCGTATGAGCAGCGATTCGACCATCATCTACACCCTTACCGACGAGGCGCCCCTGCTGGCAACCCACGCCTTCCTGCCCGTCGTCAGCACCTTCACCAAGCCTGCCGGCATCACTATCCAGGAAAGCGACATCTCGGTCGCTGCCCGTATCCTGGCCCAGTTCCCCGAGCGCCTGACGCCGGAACAGCGCGTGCCCGATGCCCTGAGCGAGCTGGGCAAGTTGACCCTGACGCCGGAAGTCAACATCATCAAGCTGCCGAACATCAGCGCCTCGGTCGGCCAGCTGACCGCCGCGATCAAGGAACTGCAGGGCAAGGGCTACAACCTGCCCGACTACCCGGCCGATCCGAAGACCGACGAAGAAAAAGAAATCAAGGCCCGCTACAGCAAGTGCATCGGCTCGTCCGTGAACCCGGTCCTGCGCGAAGGTAACTCCGACCGCCGCGCACCGAAGGCCGTCAAGGAATACGCCCG
Organism: Massilia sp. 01N417; assembly: GCF_056399645.1. Lineage (NCBI taxonomy): Bacteria > Pseudomonadati > Pseudomonadota > Betaproteobacteria > Burkholderiales > Oxalobacteraceae > Massilia > Massilia sp. 01N417. The sequence continues at coordinate 315,954 of NZ_JBFTRS010000002.1, forward strand.
CAAGAACCCGCACTCGATGGGCGAATGGTCGCCGGCCTCGCGCACCCACGTGTCGCACATGACCCACGGCGACTTCTACCACGGCGAGAAGTCGATGACCCTCGACCGCGCCCGCGACGTCAAGATGGAACTGCTGACCAAGAGCGGCCAGACCATCGTGCTGAAGCCGAAGGTCTCCCTGCAGGACGGCGAGGTCATCGATTCGATGTTCATGAGCCGCAAGGCCCTGCTGGACTTCTACGAACAGCAGATCGAAGACGCGCGCAAGACCGGCGTGATGTTCTCGCTGCACGTGAAGGCGACCATGATGAAGGTCTCGCACCCGATCGTGTTCGGCCACGCCGTGCGCATCTTCTACAAGGACGCCTTCGCAAAGCACGGCGCCCTGTTCGACAGCCTGGGCGTGAACGTCAACAACGGCATGGCCGACCTGTACAACAAGATCGCCACCCTGCCGGATTCGCAGCGCGAAGAGATCATCCGCGACCTGCACGCCTGCCAGGAGCACCGTCCGGAACTGGCCATGGTCGACTCGGCCAAGGGCATCACCAACTTCCACTCGCCGAACGACGTGATCGTCGATGCGTCGATGCCGGCCATGATCCGTGCCGGCGGCAAGATGTACGGCGCCGACGGCCGCCTGAAGGAAGTCAAGGCCGTGCTGCCGGAATCGACCTTCGCCCGCATCTACCAGGAGATCATCAACTTCTGCAAATGGCATGGCGCTTTCGATCCGAAGACCATGGGCACCGTCCCGAACGTGGGCCTGATGGCGCAGCAGGCCGAGGAATACGGTTCGCACGACAAGACCTTCGAGATCGCCGAAGACGGCATCGCCAACATCACCGACCTCGCCACCGGCGAAGTCCTGATGTCGCAGAACGTCGAGAAGGGCGACATCTGGCGCATGTGCCAGGTGAAGGACGCACCGATCCGCGACTGGGTCAAGCTGGCCGTCACCCGCGCCCGCAACTCGGGCATGCCGGCCGTGTTCTGGCTGGACCCGTACCGTCCGCACGAGAATGAACTGATCAAGAAGGTCAAGACCTACCTGAAGGATCACGACACCACCGGCCTGGACATCCAGATCATGTCGCAGGTGCGCGCGATGCGCTACACCCTGGAGCGCGTGGCCCGTGGCCTGGACACCATCTCGGTAACCGGCAACATCCTGCGCGACTACCTGACCGACCTGTTCCCGATCCTGGAACTGGGCACCAGCGCCAAGATGCTGTCGATCGTTCCGCTGATGGCGGGCGGCGGCATGTACGAAACCGGCGCCGGCGGCTCGGCACCGAAGCACGTGCAGCAGCTGACCGAAGAAAACCACCTGCGCTGGGATTCGCTGGGCGAGTTCCTGGCACTGGCGGTGAGCCTGGAAGACATGGGCATCAAGACCGGCAACGCGAAAGCCAAGCTGCTAGCCAAGACCCTGGACGCCGCCACCGGCAAGCTGCTGGACAACCGCAAGTCGCCGTCGCCGAAGACCGGTGAACTCGACAACCGCGGCAGCCAGTTCTACCTGTCGCTGTACTGGGCCCAGGAACTGGCCGCGCAGACCGAGGATGCCGAACTGGCCGCCTACTTCGCGCCGCTGGCCAAGTCCCTGGCCGAGAACGAGCAGAAGATCGTGGCCGAGCTGCTGGAAATCCAGGGCAAGCCGGTCGACATCGGCGGCTACTACCAGCCGGACAACGCCAAGGTGAAAGCCGTGATGCGTCCGAGCGCGACCTTCAACCAGGCGCTGGCTTCGGCTGCCTGATAGAAGCAGGTCCTCCACGGAGGACCGGGGCCTTGAATCCGTCAGGGCCGCGCTCCAAGTTTGCAAGCGTTTCGACAGCGCGAACAGAACTTGGGGGAAAAAAGCGCCAGTGGCGCTTTTTTCGCTTTCGCGGGGACGACGTTTTCGAGGCTCAATAAGTCTCCACACTCACCGATAGCAACTCCACCGGATTCCCACCCCCCATGCCGTGATGTCCCATCATCGCGTGCATCGGCACCACCCGCAATCTCAGCGTGTCATGCCCCGCCAGTGCCTGGGCCGTGCCTGCCTGGTTCAGCTTCTCGCCGAGCGGCAGCGCGTACGACAGCGCACCGCAGCTGCCGTGGCCGCCGATCATGGTGATGGTCGCCAGGTAGAAGGGACTGCCGGGTTCCACCTGCGACGGGTCGTCCGGGCCGTTGAGGATGACGACGAAAGCGTCGTGCACCATCTCCGAAAAATTCAGCACGATATTCGCCACCAGCGTCGCGCCCATGGCGCCGGCCTGGGCCAGGGTATTCGCCGGCAGCTGGACCGTCGCGCTGGCCGGTTTTGCCGCCCCGATCACCTGGTTGAGCACCTTGCCGGGGTAGACACGGCGCGCCGTCGCCCTGGGCCGCGGCTGGCTGCCGGCGCGCCGCACCACCTCTTCTCCGCTGCCTGGCTCATAGTCGTAGCCGAAGGCCTCCATCCAGATATAGTCTTCGGCGCGGGTTCTGGTGACCGGCCGGCCCTGGCTGTCGACGAAGAACACGATCGGTTCGCGCGCCCAGCGGTAGTAATCGGTGTTCCTCTCTTCCGCCGACTTCTGCTCGTCCGGCAGGTCGGTGCGCAGCTCTGAGCCGCTGGGCAGGATTGGCAGTCCGAGGATCTGCTGCTTGCGCGTCCAGACGTCCCACAGCCGGTCCAGGTTCGCATGGTGCAGGAAGAAGATCGGGTCGACCGGCGACAGGAAGTTGGTCATGAAGCCCTGGGCATCCATGAAGTTGCAGTCGCGCGAACCCACGCAGCGGTGGATCGAATTGTGCGGCCGGCCCTCGATGATGCCGAAGCCGGCCATGGTGTGGTGGTTCGCGCTCTTGGGGCTGCCGAAGGTCGTGAAGTCGGGCGCGGCCAGGGCGGCCTGGATGGTGGCCGAGGAGACCGCGTCGATGGTGGCGGCCGACAGCGCGGGCAGCTCGCGCCGCATCCCGCGTGCGCGCGACTGCTCGTAGAACAGCGGGCCGGACGGATCGCCGACGATGTCGAACATGATGTCGTCGGCGAAGCGGAATTTGCGGATCAGGAGCTGGCCGTAGCGGGAATTGCGGTCGAAGACGCCGCCGGGCGAGGTCCAGTAGTCCGTGTTCGTGAGCGCCGTCTTGAGGCGGTTTTCGAATTCCTGGGCGTTCGGGATATAGGCTGGATGGTTCGGGTCGAGCACGTCGTCGAACATGCCGCCGGGGACCTTCTGTTCCGCCGTCCAGTCCCAGTACGGCAGGGCGAACTGCGGGTCGCCGCTCAGCTCACGGCAGATCTGCTCGAACCAGCCCAGGTAGCCGCGGTGCCAGGGCAGCAGCCACCAGTTGCCGTGCGGGCAGTCGAGCGTGTGCACCATCGCGTGGCGGTACCAGTTGCGCGGATCCTCGGGCGGCAGCGCCAGCATGGCGCGCACAGCCTTGGCATAGCTCTGCAGCATGCGCGCACCCATCTTCGAGGTGGACGCGTTGTAGCGGCGGTAGCGCGCCGGCCTGGCCGCCGCCTGCCCGAATGCGGAGCCGAGCGGCAGCATGCCGGCGCCAAGGCCGAGGGCGGCGGTTTTGAGGATGGTGCGGCGTGACGGACCGAACGCATGGCTTGCTTGTCGAATCATGGCGTGCTCTCCGAATGAGATATGCTCGCTGTGCATCCAGGAAAGATGCGAACCCAACTGGCATACTCGACCAGCCTAGCTCGTCTGTTTTATGCACCTGATGGCAAAGCTCAAGCCGGCTCAGCAATACAAAATAAACATGGAAAAGGATGTGATCGTTGACGAATCCATGATCACTGGTGCCGGACTCGGACAAGTGCTGGCGCTGGCCGACGGCGCACCGCATGTCGAGGCCATCGCGGGCATGGGCCTGGCCGGCGAGCGCCATGCCGACCCGCTGTCGTCGCGCCAGGTGCTGCTGGCCGGTGCCCCGGCCTATGCCGATTTCGAACTGCCCACGCAGGCGCTGGGCGAGAACCTGTTGGTCGACTTCGACACTTCGCGGCTGGTCTCCGGCAGCGTGCTGCGCATCGGCGAAGCGGTCCTGCTGCGCCTGATGTTCCAGTGCGAAGCCTGCGGCCACCTCGATGCCTTCCAGGCCGGCGTGGCGGCGCGGATCGGCCGGCGCCGCGGTGTGCTGGCGCGCGTGCTGGCCGGCGGCGTCATCCGGCCCGGCGACCGCATCCGCGACCTGGGCCGCATGCTGCCGGGCTGGGATGAGGACTGGCGCCTGCGGGTGGCCCGGGTGCTGCGCGCCGCGCCGGACGGGATGGTGCTGAGCCATGCCCGGCTGGCGCGCCTGGCCGGGGTGCAGTCGAGCTACTGCCGCGCCTTCCCGCGCCTGCTCAAAAGCCTGGGCCTTGCCGGCAAGGCGGTGTCGAGCCAGGCCGCGGCGGGCCTGCGCTGCTGGGACGGCGAAGGCCTGTTCGACGACGAGGGCGGCTACAGCGAATTCAGTTCGTAACGCACGTCGCGGCGGTCCGCGTGCTGGGGCCCGTCGACCAGATAGGCATCCCAGCCCAGGCGGCCGAACTGGGAGCCATCCCGCAAGGTGACTTCGCACACGTCGGCCGCGCGCAGCACCAGCTCCACTTCGTATTCGAGGGTCACGCCGGTGAACAGGGTCAGCAGGGAGTGCAGGGCTTTCGCCGCCAGGCCGCCGGGCAGGAAGGCGCCGAAGCTGGTGCGGTCCAGCGGTCCGATCACGAGGCGCAGGCGCAGGTCGCGCTGCCACACGCGCACGCCCGCCATCGCGCCCGCGCCCAGCACGGCGGTGGCCTGGCCGAGGATGGTCTGCTGCGCGGGCGGCACCTCGTACCATTGGCCGACGAACTGTTCGGCCGCCACCGGCTGGCCGAAGTATTCGCCCAGCACGCGCGCGAGCTGGCTGCTCGAGGCCGGCCGGTGCCGGATCGCTGCGGCGAAGTAGCCGACCGATTCGTCCAGCACCGCGCCGTTGTGTCCTTGCGCCAGGCGCCGGCGCAGCGCGGCATTGCCGAAGCCGGCCAGCCCGAGCAGCAGGGGCAGGAAGCTGTCCCTGCCCTCGAGCTGGTACTTGAAGGGCAGCCGGTATTTGCGCCAGGCTTCGTAGAACAGGGCCAGCGAGCGGTTCGAGAAGGTGTCGAGGAAGGCGCGCGGGCCTTCGTCCTTGTGGCGCTGCTCGTGCTCGGCGATGCGTTCGTTGTAGTGGGCCGGCAGTACGCCGTTGCAGCCCAACAGGCCCATGAAGGCGGGCGTGAGGTGGACGTGGCGCAGGCTTTCGTCGTCGTGGGTCTCGAGGTGGATGGCTTCGAGCTGGCTGGCCGGAAAGCCGTGCGAGGTCGAATTCCGGAAGCGCAGCACCTGTGCCACCGGGTCGGGCCGGGACTGGCGCTGGCGCCTGAGCCAGAGCTCGAGCAGGCGCACCGCCTGGAAGTATTCGAAGCGCCAGGGTTCCTTGAACAGGCGCTCGATTACAGCAGGCTCGAATCGCCGCTTCTTGGCGAACATGCGAGTAACTCCTCTCCGGTCTTGTGCGAGACGATGGTCAGCCTGGTAAAGCTGTTGGCGTGGACGTAGAGGGCCAGGAAGCGTTCGATCAGGTGGGCGAAGGCGTGGATGCCGCTGCCGACGAAGGCTTCCTCGTCGATGGTCAGGCGCACCTCGACCCCGCGCACCAGGCAGGTGAACGGATTCCCCGGCAGCCAGGCGCTGGCGGGCTTTTGTTCGATGCCATTGACGCCGGCGATCTGGCGCTGCGACGAGGCCGAGCGCGGCAGGTCGTACAGGGCCAGCATCTCGCGGAAGGCGTCGATGCCGTCCGAGGTCAGCGACAGGTGGTTCAGCGACAGGTGGGAAATCAGCCGCCAGTGGGTGCCGCGCCCGTGCTCGAAGCGCCAGGAATTGGTGGGCTTGCGCAGGAAAGCGATCGACTTCACGCTGGATCCGCCTTCGAGGAACAGGTCGCCGCCGCGCTGGCCGTAGGCGAGCTGGGAAGGCAGGTCGCGGTTGGTGCAGATCAGTTCGAGGTTCAGCGTGTCGGTCTCCACCGCGGCCGGATCGAAGTCGACGTCGACGATCGTGATCTGGGTCTCGAAGCCCGGGCTTTTATCGCGCAGGGTCTCGTCGCGCCGCAGCGCCCAGTAATGGCCGCTGTTATCCGGTGCCTGCGCATGCTTGAGTGAATAGAAGGGCTGGTATTCGATGATGGATTCGCCCTGCGGTGTCTGGCGCACCAGCGAGACCGACTCGATCGTCTGCACTTCGTAGGCGAAGGCGCGGCGTCCATCGGCCAGCACCGGATAGCTGGCGCTGGCATGGGTCAGGCGGATCGGTTCTCCCTTCTGGCGGAACAGGTTGACTACCGGGGTGCAGCCGAGCAGCACGTTGTTCGTCGACAGCGTTTCCAGCATGCGCGCGGTGTTCGAATCGGCGCGCAGGCCGGACAGCGCCAGGTGCAGGGTGAGCGTCCTGCTCCCCGCCGGCAGCGCACCCGCCAGCGCGGCGAGGTCGATGTCGAAGAAGTTGAATTTCTCGGGGAAGCAGAAGTACTCGGTCAGCAGCCGGTAGGCGGGATGGGAGCGCGCCGGGAAGTCGATCAGGGCATCGTCGTCGTCGAAGCCGGCGGTGTGGATCGGGATCGCGTCCAGCGGCACCCAGCGCCCGCTGCGGTCGGCTTCGGCCCAGGCGGCGACGGTACGCATGAACAGCGCATCGCGCAGGGCCGCGCAGAACGAAGGCTCGCCGTCGATGAACACGCGCAGCCGCCCCAGCTGCAGCTGGCCGGGCGCCTGCTCGCCGGTGGCGGCGAGGGTGATCCTGAGCCCGGCGCCGGCGCCGCCCGGCAGCCTTACCGCTTCCGGGCAGCGGATGATGGCGGAAAACGATGCCTCGGCGAGTTCCAGCGGCGCCACGCAGACCGGGTAGACGGTGCGGAAGGTGCAGGCGGCGCCGCGCACCGGCCGGGTATTCAGCTGGGTGCCGCGCGGGACGATGCTGGCGCCGGTCTGCTGCGCGGCGGCGGCGGCGACGTCCATGCGCGCGATCGAGCACGATGGGAAGGGCCGCAGGTAGTGCGGGTACAGCACCTCGAACAGCGCCTCGGTGAACTCGGGATAATCGTCGTCGAGGCGCTTGGCGATGCGCGCATTGAGCAGCGCGAAGGACTCGATCATGCGCTCGATGTGCGGGTCCTCGCATACCTCGCCGCTGATCAGGAGGCGGCCGGCGATCTTCGGGTAGCGTTCCGCGAAGTCGCGCAGGTTGCGGCGCAGGTAGCCGAGCTCGCGCTCGTAATACGGCAGCAGCTGTTCCATCTCAGGTCCCCGCCGTTCGTCCGGCCTTGCTGATGCTGTACTGGAGCGTGGAGCGCTGCAGCACGGCGTCGAAGTTGACCGGCTCCTGCGAGCTGCTGGCCACCAGCAGCGCCGTGATCGAGAAATTCAGGCGGTTCACCGCGCCCTCCCTGATCTCGAGCGAGGCTTTCACGTTGCGCAGGCGCGGCTCGTGGCGGCCGATGACCTGTTCCAGGCAGGTGCAGATGTGGGCGCGGTCGGAGGGACTGGACAGCGAGCGGTCGGCGAAGTCGCTCAGTCCGTAGTTCAGGATCGAGCTGCTGCATTCGGGGTAGTCCTCGAGCAGCGCTTCCGGGATCACGGCACGGGTGTTCAGCAGGGCCTCGAGGTCGCGCGCGACCGCATCCTTCAAGTCCTCGGCCGAGATCCGCGACACCGTGGCACTGCCGGCGCCACGCGTCGGCACACCGAGCAGGCGGTCGAATAAACCAGGCGTGAAACCCTTCATCGGCATCCCCTCGCGTGATCGAGCCGAGAGTCTTACATAGTCGCTGCCGAAAAAATAGTTCAGTTGGGAAGGCGCTACCAAAACATTGAGCGGGAGCAAGACCCAACCGGGTTCCCGTAAAAAGGGCGCCACGAAAAAGCTATGGTGGTGGACTCGACAGGAGGGAACGCGACATGAACAGCAAGGTACTTTGGGGCGAGGGCCTGCTGCTGCGTCCGCAGCACTTCCAACGCCAGGACCAATACCACGAACACCGTCTCTACAAGAGCATCGATGCCGTTCATCCCTATGCCTGGGGCGTGGAGCGGCTGGAAGTCGACCGCGACGCCCTCGGCAGCAACGTGCTGCGGATCCTGGCGCTGGCGCTGCGTTTCCAGGACGGCGAACTGGTCGACGCGCCGGGACCGGACGAGCTGCCGCCCACGGTCGACCTGAACCTGCTGCAATCCCGGCACAACCAGCAGAGCGTGACCTATTATGCCGCCCTGCCGGGCCTGAAGCCCTTCAGCGGCAACTTCGTTCCGCCCGGCGAGGACAGCAACACGGCCCGCTTCGTGCAGGCGAACCACGAGACGCCCGACCTCTACACCCAGGCCTCCCCGGCCCAGCTGGCCTACCTGAAGAAGGCGGTGCGCCTGGTGGCCGAGTTCGAGCCGCGCGATGCCTACACCTGCTTCCCGCTGCTGCGCCTGCGCCGCGCCGCCACCGGCGGCTTCGAGCTCGATCCTGGCTTCGTGCCGCCCAGCCTGTCGGTCGGCGCCGCGCCGATCCTGCACCTGCAGCTGCGCCGCCTGCTGGACGCGCTGCAGGCCAAGGTCAGCGCCCTGTACGGCCACCACCACGAGCCGAGCCGCAACGTGATCGAGTTCCGCTCCGGCGACATGTCCTCGTTCTGGCTGCTGCACACGGCCAGCACGTCCTGCGCGGCGCTGACCCATTATCTGCACCATCCTGACCTGCATCCCGAGCGCCTGTACGAGCAGCTGCTCGCCACCGCCGGTGCCCTGATGACCTTCTCGAAGAGCTGGACCCTGGCCGACCTGCCGCCCTACCAGCATGCGGACCCCGCCCCGGCCTTCCTGAAGCTCCACCAGATCGTGCGCGAGCTGCTCGATACGGTGATCTCGTCGAAGTACTTCGCCATCGTCCTCAGCGAGGTGCGGCCCAGCTACCACCACGGCATGCTCGACTCGGGCAAGATCGACGACAAGACCACCTTCTATATCGCCGTCTCGGCCGACATCCCGGCGCTGGAGCTGGTCGACACGGTGCCGCTGCGCTTCAAGGTCGGCGCTCCCGACGACGTCGAGAAATGCGTGCTGTCCGCCCTGCCCGGCGTGCGCCTGCAGTACGCGCCCCAGCTGCCGGCCGCGGTGCCGGTGCGCCCCGACACCTGCTACTTCGTGCTCGAATCCAAAGGGCCGATGGTCGAGCGCATGCTGCAGGCGCAGTCGGTGTCGATCTACGTGCCGTCGGGGATGAAGGAGCTCAAGCTCGAACTGCTGGCGGTGGCGGCCTGAGATGGGGAACATCTTCGGCGAAGGACTGAGCCAGCACGCGCGCCTCGTCACGCTTGCAAGCGCACAGGATGGCGGCCTGCCCGAATCGCTTGTGGTGGAGCGCTTCACGGGCCGTGAGGGTGTCAACGAACTGTTCTGCTTCGAGATCGATGCGCTGAGCGTGTCGGCCGATCTCGAGCTGTCGGCCTTCATCGGCGAAGCGCTCAGCATGGCGATCCTGCAGCCGGACGGCAGCCGGCGTGCATGGCATGGCCTGTGCACCCAGGCTTCATGGATGGGCGCGGACGGCGGCATGGCACGCTGCCGCCTGCGGCTGGAGCCGGCGCTGTCGCTGCTGGCACTGCGTCGCGACAGCTATATTTTCCAGGACAAGAATGCGCGCGACATCGTCACCGAACTGCTGATGGATTATCCACAGCTGCGCTTCGACTTCGACCTGACGCAGCCGCTGTCCACGCGCCCGGTCTACACCCAGTACCGCGAGAGCGATCTCGCCTTCTTCATGCGGGTGCTGGCCTCGGAGGGCCTGAGCTGGCGCTTCGAGCACGACCAGGATACGCACCGCCTGCTGATCTTCGACGGCAAGGCGCCGGCGCCCGCGACGCCGGGCGGCGACACCATCCGCTTTCACGGCGTGCGCGCCACCGAGCAGGACGACAGCATCGACGTCTTCGGCGCGCGGCGCCAGGTCGCGGCCAACGGCGTCGCCATCAGCAGCTGGAATCCGGCGCAGCTGATGGCGCCGGGCGCGGAGCAGCAGTCCCACCTGGATGCCGGCGACTTGCCCGGCATGGCGATCTACGACGGCAGCGGCGAGCGCATCGCGGCCAGCAGCGACGAAGCCGGCCGGCACAGCCAGCTGATGCTGCAGGCGCTGGAGCTGGACAACAAGCGTTTCGAAGGCGCGGGCTCGGTGCGCCGGCTGGCGGCCGGGTATGCCTTCAGCCTGAGCCAGCACGAGCGCTATCCGGAGGGGGAGAACGCCTTCGTCGTGTTGTGGGTGCGCCATGAGGCGCGCAACAACCTGCGGATGGCCGTTATCGATGGCATCGACGGTATCGACGGCATCTACCGCAATACCTTCGCATGCGTGCGTGACGTAAGCGCCATCGTCCCGGATGCGATGACCGCGCCGCAGCCCTGCACCGCACCCGGACCGCAAACGGCGCTGGTAGTCGGGCTGCCCGATGCGGTGGCCACCACCACGCGCGATCACCAGGTGAGGATCCAGTTTCCCTGGCAGCGCGGGCGCAGTCCGAATCCCGGCGGTATGGCCCACAACAGCGACGCCGAAGGCTGCGCTCCCGGCGACGACAGCTCGGGCACCTGGGTGCGCGTGGCCGAAGCGCTGGCGGGGCCCAACTGGGGCACGCAGTTCACGCCGCGCATCGGCACCGAAGTGCTGGTCGACTTCATCGAAGGCGACATCGACCGCCCGGTGATCGTCGCCCAGCTCTACACCGGATCGCACCCGCCGCCGTTCGCCGCCGGCGTCGATTCCGGCATCACGCATGCGGGCGTGCTGTCCGGGATCCACACGAATAACTTCGACGGCGGCTGGAACCAATGGCAGCTCGACGACACCCAGGGCCAGCTGCGCATGCGCCTGGCCACCAGCAGCGCGGCGACCCAGCTGAACCTCGGCTACCTGGTCGACCAGCCGCCCGGCGCGGCCCAGCGCGGACGCTATCGCGGCAGCGGTTTCGAGCTGCGCACCGATGCCTGGGCCGTGCTGCGCGGCGGCGAAGGCGTGCTGCTGTCGACCAGCGCGCGCGCCGACGGCGCATCGACCCAGATGGATGCGGCGGAGGCCCTGTCGCTGTTCAAGGGCGCGCGTTCGCTGAACGATGCGATGGCCGGCGCAGCCTCCCAGCAGCAGGCTTTGTTCAGCAAGGAAGCGGCGAAAGCGCAGGCGGATTTCATCGAACAGATCGATCCGCAGGCGAAGGGCAGGTACGCCGGCGCGATCGGCGGCCAGCCGGCCTTGAAAGCGCAAGCGGGCACGCGCGAGCCGGATGCGGGGCAGCCGGTGGAAAAGTTCGGCGCGGCGATCGTGCTGATGGACGCGGCCGCCGGCATCAACTGGGCGACGCCCGCCTCCACCGTCATCTACGCCGGACAGCAACTGCACTGGACCACGCAATCGGACCTGCACATGACGGCGGCGCATACGGTGTCCTCGGTGGCTGGCCAGGCCGCCGGCCTGTTCGCGCACAGCGGCGGTATCCAGGCCATCGCCGGCAACGGGCCAGTGTCGCTGCAGGCGCATACGGACCAGCTGGAGATCCTGGCGGAAGGGGCGGTGACGGTCATTTCCGTCAACGACAGCATCGAGATCAAGGCCAAGGACAAGATCGTGCTGCAGGCGGGGCAGGCAGCGGTGACGCTGGCGGGTGGGGATATTACGTTTGCCTGCTCAGGGAAGTTCAGTGTGAAGGGTGGGCAGCATTTGTTTGAGGGTGGGGAGAGTGTGCCTGCGGTGCTGGCGCCTCTCCCTGGCGGCAAAGCGTAGGTATTCAGATGCGGGTTCCGTTGTGCCGGCAGCTTCAGGGATTAATCGGTTTTCGTCAGCTCGAGGCCATCGACGACCATTTTCCACTGCGCGCCATCTTGATACGGCGGTTTGCTTACGACGAAAGTCGTCGCCATGGGGCCCAACCCTACTTCGAAATTGTCTCCGTTGAACCCTTTTAGTGGGCCATCCACTGAGGTCGTGCCACCGTCCTTTAAACGTTTGTACTTGACGGAGCCGTCTTGCGTAATCAGCAGATACATCGCCTTTTCTTGCCACTCGCCGACATACAAGGATTTTTCTTTTGGAACGGGCTTGCCGCAGCCGGCCAAGGAACCCAGCAGGGGAAGTAACACCAGCAATTTTGGATATTTCATGTGCGCCTCCATGCAGAGTGATCGGGTTTTTCAACAGGGACCAAGGCTTGCCAAGATATAGCAGCGCTAAAGTCGATACTTGCGCGACGTCATCGCGATTGCCTTGAGTCACGATTAATTGTGGAATGTTTTGAGAGGAGATTCATATGGCAGGACCATTGATCAGACTCGGTGACAAAATCTCCCACGGCGGCAGCGTCATCGAAGCGTCGCCATACAGCGATATCGATGGCGTCGGCATCGCACGCATGGGTGACAAGGTCAGTTGTTCCAAACACGGCACGGTCACGATCGCCAGCGGAGACACGACCTTGATCGTCGACGGCAAGCCGGCCGCGCGCGACGGCGACAAGACTTCTTGCGGCGCTGTCCTGATCGCAGGTCAGCAAACCACCCATCGACAAGATCTGAGCGCGACGATGTCCACACATCCTGCCTTGCCAGCCGGTGAGCGCGTACTGCCTTCCTGGCTCAAATCCCTTTTTCTGGCCACCTTTGTCGTTGTCGCCTGCTGGGGAAGCGCGATCGTTTACTGGCGCACGACCAAAGCCAACCCGGCAACGGGCGAATTGCTGTTCTACCTGCTCGGATTGCCAGCTTGCCTGGTCCTGATGGGCTTCATTGGCCGAAAGCTGATTGCCCGACCGGCCGCCGCGCCAACCGCTACCACCGTTTCCACGCCAGCAAAAGCATCGACCGCGCCGTCGCAAACCCGTCCGCTGGCCATATTGGCGGCCTCGCTGCGGCTGCCGCATGGCGCATCGCCCGAAGAATTGGCCTCGGCCATCGCCGGTAACAAGGCGCGCGCCGATCTCGACAAGGAATTGGTCGATGAGGATGGCTTTCCCATCATGGCAGCGCGCTGCAATCACGCCGTGGACGAAGCGCTGCGAGACGAAATCGGGGAATGGCTGGCCCTGAATGGCATGAGCGGGCTGCAGTTCGATGACGAGCAATGGCGTGCGTTGACGCTGGCAAGCGCCGTGGTTGCCGAACTGGCCGCACAGGCTGCGGGACCAATCCTGTACCAGGTGGATACACAGGCAAGGCTGCAATTGATACCGTTATTGCCGGCTGAATGGGATGTCGCACAAGGCCGCGCGGCCGGCATATGGCTCAAGCAGACCGTGGCACGCTACGGCTGGCCAGGCGACCATGTCATCGTGACGACGGAAGTCCCTGCGCTTGCGGGGGATGTTTCCCCGTCAGCGGTAATCAATCGGCTGGCTCACAGCGCTGGTGCGGAGAATGCGCCATTGATCGCCATGGTCGTGGCGTTCGCTTCGCATATTGGCGACGAGTCGGTGGCGCGCTGGGCGGCGAATGGTTCCCTGTTCACGTCATCGCAGCCTCATGGACATATTCCAGGCGAAGGCGCGGTCGGGTTTCTGATGACCGATCAGCTCAGCCTGGCCGAATCCTCGACGATTGCGCTGCTGGATGGAATCGAAGAAGCGTACCTGGATTCGTCGGCCGACGAGACCAAGCGTGTCGACTCCAGCTTGCTGGGGGAATTGTCGGAACGTGCCTTCAAACGCAGTGGGATCGATGCTTCCGATGTGGCGATGGTGATTGCCGATACCGGGCAGAGCTCGAGCCGCGTACTCGAATTATTGGCGCTGAAGGCGGCCGGGTTATCCCGGCTGGACGAAACGGATGACATGGTCCGTGTTGGCGTCGCCAGTGGGAGATGCGGTGCGGTTTCATTTTTTGCTGCGCTGGCGTTGGGGCGCCATTTCACGCTTGAGCGTGGTGCGCCGGTGCTTTGTGTCGGTAATGAAGATCCGTATCGCAGGATGGTTGCGCTGGTGCGATCTTCTGACCTTCCTTCCTGATGATTGACGATTTTTGAAGGTATTGGCCCATGAAGCGTACTTCCGTATTTATCAGCGTTCTGATCTTGTCTACTGGATTTCAGTCCAGCACGGTGTCGGCCCGCGCGGACACGTCGCCAGCGCAGCGGCCTTCGAATGCCGAGCTTGACGCGCGCATCAAGGCGTTGATCGCGAAGGTGAAGAGATCATTACGTCCGCTGAAGGGTGGCTCCTTCGAGATGGGGGATTGGGGGACTGAGACTGGCCAACATTACGATCCTGATACCTGGTCCCGCCCTTTGCACAAGGTGACCTTGGATGGGTTTTCGATGATGGCTTACAAGGTGACGTATGACGACTTCGATGTATTCACGGACGTGACCGGCAATGAACGTATCAATATGGACAAATTCAGTATCGGTAGCCGGCAGCCTAGGCGTCCTGCTGGGGTCAGTTGGTATGGCGCCAAGGCATATTGTCAGTGGCTGGGAAAGCTGACCAATCTGTCATTCGATTTGCCCTCAGAAGCGCAATGGGAATACGCCGCCCGATCAGGTGGAAAACGTGTTCTATTCGCTACCGATAATGGAAAAATAGATCGCCCTCGAAATTTTCCGAAAGATTGGCGTCACGAGATAAAGCAACCGCCGCCGCCGGAGGTCGGAGGGTTTCCTCCCAACCCAGCTGGCCTATACGGTATGTCTGAGGATAGCGGAGAATGGGTCAACGACTGGTTTGATGAGGAATATTATAAAAACTCACCGAAAAGCAACCCTTCCGGACCCGCTAATGGGCTTAAGAAAGTATTGCGGGGAAGTGTGGGAGGATATGCTGAAATTTCGGCAATGGTATTCATGAGAACCTCGGCGATACCGCAGCCACAGCATGAAACTTATCCAAACGGCTTTGATTATGAAAAAAGAGTCGAAGTGCCATTTCCCGGGTACTCTGGTTATATAGATCAGAATTTTCGCTGCGTTATCAGTGGCGTAAAGAAAACTAAGTAAAATACCCGGGGTGATGGAGTGGAAACTCTGCAACTCGAAACTCAGGGTCGTCATTGCGAAGGAATGGTCTACCTTTTAAAGGGCTTGCTGCCGCTAGCCGAACCTCGCAGCGAGTAACACAGTTCTCGAAAGTCGTTCCCATAGTGACAGAGTTAATCGACTGAACTGCTTGATTTTGATCTGATTTCTGACCAATCGAGAACGTAACTCTCTCAAGGGTCTTGCTGAGATGCCTAGTCGATTGTGCTGTCGTCAGTATTTCGTTAATTGAAAATGCAACAGATTTTCGCAAATGATCATTTGTTGCGCTGGATGCTTTGGACGCTTCAATAAGACTTTTGATTAATGCGCCTCGCGATTCCGGCGGCAAATAGGAATGCCAACCCCAGCCGGATTTTAATCTCTCTTCTATTGTTTTAATAAATCGGGTGCCAACTTGTTGGATTGCAGAGCTGGTTTCGTTATACATATTTTCAATCATGCTGGCTTTGACTCTAAAAAAACTCTCAAGTGATCTGCCTGTGGCAGTGGTGAGATACAAAATTTGATTAAATATGTAAAAATCAGCTTCGCCAATCAATTGAGGTATTTTTTTATAATCAGCTTGTTTTAATTGATGAGCGATGCACATGAAAAATTGAGCAATTTGTTCTAAGCCAACGTTTGCGCCTACGCTGCCCGAACCTCCCAAACCTAAGCACGCTCCTGCTTTCGCCGCAATCACGAAATTCCCGTTACGGTAAGCACATTCGAAGCCCAGCGTCGCTGCAAGCCCCTGAATTAGAGCGGCATCAGCGCTGACTGTCGCCATATCGACATATGCTGCAAGCGCCTTGTTGACATCTGCCTTCTTGGGCTTTCCCGGGTTAATAAACCCTTCCGGATTCAACCACTGCAAGGCTCCTGCCAAGCTCACTCCTTCCTTCAGCCCGGTAAATAACTTAACCTCACCCTTTGCCCCGACCTTGGCCTTGGTACCGCTCTGATTCTTTGGTGTGCCTCGTAATCCCTGCCTGTCTCCCGTTACCATCAACGAAGCTCCTGCTTCAAGTGCGATACTTGCTCCAGCGAGTGCATATAACGTCAGGTCACCGCGCAACCGGAAGTAGCCAAGATCAAGCGGCTGATCAATGACGGTCGTGTCCAAATGCCAGCCCGCAGCGTGCGGCAGATACATGATGGTCTCGACCTTGGCCTCCCCCACGGCAAAGGAAGCCTCGGCATTCGCCTTGATGCTGAACTGTGCGGCCTTTGCAGCCCGTTTGAAGCGCTGGGCCATGGTCTTGTCGCGCTTGTCGAAGAAGTTGCCCTGGCACGGCATGAAGGTGGCCTCAGCGCCGGCGCCTGCCGTCCAGCGCAGGAACTGGGCTTCCGGCTTCATGTCGACTACACGGTAAGGATTGTTGGGATCGCTCTTTTCCGCGCCAACGATGCCTTCGATGATTTCTTTCTGTCCACGCTCCAGGAAGCTAGTTGCCGAGGCGCCCATCACCTTGGCCCAGTCCGTCAGGATGCCGCTGAAGTGATCTGTATCTTTTGGTGCCCATTTCCATTTCTTCTCAAACTTGGCTTTATCCTGCACCTGGTTCGCAATGCGTTTCCGAACCTCTTGCACATTAAGCGTCGTGCCGTTGAAGACCTTTTCTTTCGGGGCCTTTTTTCGCTCGGTCGAACCTTCGACCATGTACACGCGTTTGTCATCCAGGGCTTTCTTCAACGACTGGGCGCTGACGTAAATCGGTGTATGCGTTCTTCCTTCCATCCGTTTCATCGTCAGCGGAACAAGCTCGACCAGCTTCTTCGGATCCGTTTTCAGATTCGTGATCGCCTCCACCCGTTTTTTTGCCGCTTCGCTCTTTTGCGACAGCGTATTCAAGGCTGCATCAAGCTCTTTCTGCGCTCGTGCAATGTCGGCTTTCGCCGAATTCGGTTGCTCCAGCAGGTGCTGCAGCGCGAGGGATTTTTCGGTGACCGCCCGGTTGGCATCTTGCAGCTCTTCGATGGCGGTCTTGTTCTCATGCCCATCCTTGCGGCATTCCAGCCACTCGTCCGGATAGAGTGCGATGAAAGAGTTGTCGTCCGGACGGTAGAGCAGGACCCCATCCGTCAGCGTATGCTCGAACTCGATATAAGTGTCGCGAGACGTGGTCGTCGGGGTGGATTTAACGGCAGCAAGCGATTCGCTCATCATGACGCTCCGGTAGGGATATCACTCGTCTTTGGGCAGGTACAGCTTGAGGTCTTCCCTCTTTGCCGTAAAAATGCGCTGGGTGCGTCCCAGGGCATCGGTGATGCCTTCGATCGTGACGCCGCCGGCCGATTCCAGCCGGTAGCGGACGTAGGCCATCGGTTCTTTCGTCTCTTCATTCCTGATGACGAAAGCTTCGTTATAGATTTCTGTGGCTTTGGGCAGTGCGGGAACGCTGGCACTCCCATCCTTTGGCCCCGCCAGCTCTTTCATGCCCGCTTTGAATTCCACCTTCCCCGGCGCATGCAGCATGATGTTGCCGCCTTCGAGCTTGAGGCAGGCGCCCTGGGCGGTCAGCAGCACATGCTGTTTGCCGACAGCCTTCACGCTGGCGGCAATACTTGCCACCGTAATGCCTTTGTCGGCCGTGAGATGCGTTTCACCGGACTGGCTTTGGCTGCTCAGCTTGCCGCTTGCCGCATGCAGCAGGATCCCGGTTTCCTGGTTCGGTTTGTCCCTGGCGTTTGCCTTGCCATACGTGAACAGGCTGATCCCTGCGACAGCGGCACGATAGCCACTGCCTCGTGCGGCAAAGTTGATGTCCTGGCCGACGCAGATCGTCGTCGTGGCGCCCGCCGTCAGTACTGCATCCGCCGGCGTCAGGACCACGATGCCGTCGGGACTGGAGAGCTGAAGCTGCGGCGAGGGCCAGGCAATCGTGTCCTCGCCGACCGTGCCGATCACCTCGGCGCTGTCCCTCATCCCGGTGATGGCGCTCGCGTCATTCAGCGCCGCATTGTGCCTACCCGCCGTCCCCGCCAGACTCTCCTGCAACTCCCGGCTCGCATCGATTTGTCCGCACGCCCCGCGCGCGTCCATCTGCGCGCCACCGGCCAGGCGGTCCGCCGACAGCAGCATCCCCTTCCCGGCACGCAAGGCCAGGCCGTGCGCGGTCTTCAGTTCCGCACCGAGGCCGGCCGTCTTGATGCGCTGGTTGTCCGTCTGGTGCCGCAGATGGCCAAGGTTCAGCTCCGCGGTGCCCTGGTGGGCGTTCGCATGCCGCTGCAGCGATACGCGGGCCTGGCCGGGGCTGTCGTCGAACACCAGCTGGCTATAGGCTTTCGTTCCCAGCTGGCTGGCCTGCATGGCCTGGCTTTTCAGGCCGGACAGCACGGCCGGATGCGCGTGTGCGCCGGCCTCGCCCGGGAACCAGGGCGGCGCATTGCCGGTCGCCGGACCGGCGCCGTGATTGCGGGTGTTGTGCTGGGCGTCCCGGGCGCCGGCGCCGTTGTAGAGCGCGCCGATCACCACGGGGCGGTCGATGTCGCCTTCCAGGAAGTCGACCAGCACCTCCTGCCCGACGCGCGGCAACGCGTGGCTGCCCCAGTTCGCACCGGCGATCGGCGCCAGCGGCGTGGCGACGCGTACCCAGGTGCCGGCGCTGTCGTCGCCAGGCGCTCCCGTATGTCCGTCGGAATGAGGATGGTCCAGGCGATTGTGGCCGTCCGCGCCGCGCTGCCAGTGGAACTGCAGCTTGATCCGGTGATCGCGGTCGGTGTGGATGACTGCGCCGGGCGGGCCGACCACGATGGCGGTCTGCTGGCCGCGGATGGTGGGCCGCGCATGCGGTGAAGGATGGCTGCGGTAGGGAATGCTGCTGCGGATGGCGTCGATGCGATTGCGGTACAGCGGACGTTCGCCGGGCCGGGCGAGGTATGCCCGAGCATCCGAGGCCGGAGGCTCGCCAACACGCCCGGCGATTTCCGCCTTTATCTCGGCGCTCAGGTTGTTATGCATCAGGTGGCGCGCGCGGGTGACGAGGAAGCGGCGCTCGTCCTCGTTTTCCGTATCGTGCACGGCGTGGCCCGACAGCGTGAATGTCGTTCCCGGCGCGAGGGTGCGCACCGTGCCGGCGCCGGTGAAGACCTCGCCGCGCGCTTCCAGGGCCTGCAGCCGGCGGTCGGCCAGGCGCTGGCCGTGGCTGCGGTTCGGATAGGCGTACTGTCCCGGCATGTCGCGCAGCGCCAGTTCCTCTTCCCCTGCGTGCATCGAGGATGAGAAGACGGGGCGGCGATCGAGACTGCGGTAATCCCAGCTGGCGAGTTCGATCGCATTCGTCTGCTGCCGCACTTCGCAGCGCCAGCGGTCCATGCTGTCTTCCTTCATCACCGCACCTGGCTGGGTGTAGCGCACGGCCGGCTGGATATTGGGGAGGAAGACGCCGTTGTGGTCGGCGATCACCATCCGGTGACTGCCCAGCCCCGGGCTGCCTGGATCGCCTTCATGCTCGAAGTAATAAAACAGGCCTTCCTCGCTCATCAGGCGCTCGATGAATGCGAGGTCGCTTTCCTGGTACTGCGTGGCCAGGCTGCGCTTCGGATAGCTGCCGGGGGCGGCGAGATCGAAACGCCAGTCGGGAACCAGCCGGCCACGTCCCTGCCATGCCTTGAGAACCGTGTCGACGATGTCGGGAACGCTCATGTCCTGGAAGATGCGGCTGTCGCGGGTATGCGCCAGGAAGGTGCTCCACGGCTGCAGGCTCAGCGTATAGCGGGCCATGCCGCCATTGGCGCCGTTCAGTTCCGCCACCGTCAGGTAGCCGTGGAAGGCGCGCGGCCTGCCGGCGTCGACGGTCAGCAGCTCGAGCAGGGCCGGTTGGCCGATCAGGGCGCGCAGCGAAATCCCGGCATCCAGCGACAGGGCCGTGATCGTGAATGCATACCCTTCGCCGATGGCTTCCTCGCCGCGAATGGATTCGGCCAGCAGCCGGTCGGGACCGAGACGCGTGTGCAGGCGCAGCAGGCGGCTGGTGTCGGAAAAGAAAGCAGGAAATTGTGCAGGCATGAATGCTCCCGGGCGGCAACGGAAGCATTTGAAGCCGGATTTACTTGGACTCTATTGACTGCTCGCAAGACGCTTTGATTCAGGCCAGATCATCCATAGTTGCCCTATTGAAACCTTGTCATTTACGCTCTACACTGCTCCGATGCCCGCACCCAGCCGCCGGCCTGGAGCGCGTCGTCATCCACCATCCATTCATCAGGAGTGATCATCGATGGACACCACACTGCAGACCCGAAAACCGATCGATGCCCTCACGTCCGAGGATCTGGAAGCCTTCGCGATCTGGGAATTTGCCATCGATGAGGAGGCGGACGACGCGCAGGACGAGACCTGGATCCGGCCGCTCGATCGCGCCACGATTCCGCGCGACGCCTCTTCGCTATCGATCGCTGCCGATTTCGTGGCTGCCGACGGCACGTCTTACATCGGCATCGTCGCCCTGTCGACCGATGAGGAGATCGCCATCGATGGCGCCGGCCTGCTTGCCGACGGCACCTATGTGTATGCCGCACACGGCGAGAAAACGCCGCTCAGGTACAAGACCAGTGCCGCCAGCGAGCTCGGCAAGCCTCCCGGCGGCATCTATCCCTTGCGCTTCACGCTGCGCGCGTTACTGGAAGGCGAAGCCGCCCCCCGCAGCGGCATCTTCGCCTGAGCGGCGCCCAGAGGGTCAGCGCACGCGGCGCATCGACGAAATGCGGTTGTTCATCCCTTCCAGGAAGGGATAGCGGCCGGGGCCGTACACCACGCACTGGCCGCGGAAATCGCCGTGTTCGCAGAATTCCCAGCGGCCTTCGTAAATGATGATGGAGCCGGCGCGGTCGTTGAAGCCGACGTCGTTCAGCGAGCGGAAATCGCCGGACAGGCTGACGGCCGGGCCTTCGAAGCGCTGGCCGGAGAACAGCTGGACGGCGTCGCCGCCACGCGGGCCGCCGCGTTCGTCGCGGTCCCCGCGCCAGCCCGGTCCGCCGCGGCGGTCGTCACGGTCGTAGCCGCGGCCGCCGCGCGAGATTTCACGCAGCGAGGAGATGCTGTCGTTGAAACGCGGCAGTTCGCGATACTCGCCGGGGCCGAACTCGGCGCAGTAGCCGCCGAAATCCCTGTCTTCGCAGACTTGCCATACGCCCGAACGCACGATGATGCTGGAGGCGCGGTCGTTGAAGCCGATGTCGGCCAGGTTGTAGGCGTCGCGGTTGATGGTGACGCTGGGGCCGCGGAAGTTACTATCGGTGAACAGCGTGATCTCGCCGGCAAAGGCGGCGTGGGCAAAGGTCGCCAGCACGGCGGCGGCAGCTAACAGGCGTTTCATGTGATCTCCATCGATGCGTTCTGTGCGCCCATGCCGGCGCCTGCGTATTCAACGCGGCAGGAGGGTAGCACGAGGACATGGCTTTGTAACAAATTTCTACTGCCGCAGCGGGCAGGCGGCGCCCGGCTCGTCCAGTTCGCGCGCCAGCCCGGCGCGCAGCAGGTTCAGGCCGGCGATGCGGGCGTCGATATCGGCCAGCTTGCGGCGCAGGGCTTCTTTCAGTTCCTGTGCCGAGTCCTCGGGCGTCGCCAGCAGCGGCATGCCGGCTTCGATCTCGGTCAGGGTGAATCCGAGCTGCTGGGCGCTGCGCAGGTAGCACAGCCATTGCACGGCTTCGGGCGGGTAATCCCGGTAGCCGTTGTCGCGGCGCCGGGGCTGCAGCAGGCCGCGCTTTTCATAGAAGCGCAGGGTATCCCGGCTCAGGCCGGTGGCGGATGCCAGTTCTCCGATTTTCATGGGCGTTCACAGAAGGGCTTGACCCTGGAGTGTACTCCACGGTTGATGATCTCTGGAACCAACCCAAGGAGATATCATGAACCTGCACACCTACCTGAAGATCGTCCGCGCCAGCGCCTGGTACGATCTGCTGCTCACCGCCTGCTTCGCCACGCCCTGGACCTTCGCCCTGGCGCACGAGCACCTGTCTGCCGTCAACCAGTGGCTGGGCGGCGCCGCGCTGCCGGCCTTTTCTCCCTTCCACATCCTGTTGGCCTGCATGATGGGCAGCATTGTGCTGGTCTGGAGCGTGCTGCGCCTGCATGCGACGACGCCGCTGCTCGGGCGCTACGACGGCGTCGGCCGCTTCCTGTTTTCGATGTGGATGACCTGGGCGCTTGTGCAGACCGGCGCACCGCTGCTGTGGCTGTTCGTGGTGCCGGAATTTATCTGGGGCGTGGTGCAATGGACGCCCATCGACAAAGCGGCCGCTCAGGATGGCAACAGCACCGCGCGCGCCCCTTTGACCAGCGCCGCGCCCATGCGTTCCAGCCTCGGCGGCTGAATCCGCCAGGCATGCCAGTGCAGGGACACGTCCAGGTGCAGGTCGGGCGTCAGGTCGGCCAGCACCCCGGCCTTCAGCAGTTCCGCACACTGTTCCAGCGGCAGCAGGCCATAGCCCAGGCCGAGCCGGACCGCGTTGGCGAACGGGTCGCTGGCCGGCACGTAGTGGAAGGGATAGGCCCCTTCCGGCAGGCCGAAGTGCTGCAGCAGGAAGGCGGCCTGCAGCGAGTCCTTGCGGTCGAACACGACTACCGGCGCCTTCCTGGCCGCCTCGCGCGTAAAACCGTCGGGGAACCAGCGCCGCGCAAAGTCCTTCGATGCCACCAGGCGGTAGCGCATGGTGCCCAGCGGCGTCACCGTGCAGCCGCGCATCGGCTCGGGTTCGCCGGAGATGCAGGCCAGGGCGCGGCCCTGTTCCAGCAGCGTAAAGGTATGCCACTGGTCGTCCAGCACGAATTCGACCAGCAGCTGTTCCGCAGCCAGCACCGGTGCCAGCACCGGCAGCAGCCAGGTGGCGAGAGTGTCGTTGTTGACCGCCAGCGGCACCCGTACCGGCAGCTCGTCGTTCTCCACCTCGGCCAGGAACTCGGCTTCCAGCAGGGCGCGCCGGCGCAGGAACTGCAGCAGGCGCATGCCGGGCGCGGTCGGGCGGCAGGGACGGGTGCGGATCAGCAGCGGCGTCCCGAGGTCGTGCTCGAGCGCCGAGATGCGCTGCGACACCGCCGAGGGCGTGATGCTCAGCTGGTGGGCGGCCGCCTCCAGGCTGCCGCTGTCGACGGCGGCCAGGAAGGCTTCGCTGCGGCGTGGATCGATCTTCATGGATTAGCAAAATTTACGATAGCTTAGATTTCGTTAATGTAATTGAAGATTCACCGCGGGACGACGATCCTCTCGATATTTACGCACCGGGGATCGAACAATATGTTTTCGCAGCAGGTATTTCTACAGGGATTGGGCATGGGCGCGAGCCTGATCATGCCGATCGGCGCCCAGAACGCGCACGTGATCCGCACCGGCGTCAGCGGCCGGCACGTGGGGCTGACGGTGGCGGCCTGCGTGCTGGTCGACGTCACCCTGATCGGGCTCGGCATGGCAGGCCTCGGCAAGCTGGTGGAATCGTCGGACTGGCTGCTGGCGGGGGCGCGCTATGGCGGCGCCCTGTTCCTGCTGTGGTACGGCCTGCGCTGCTGGGCGAGCGCGTGGCGCGGCGCCGGTGCCGGACCGGCGGCTGCGGGACAGCAGGCGTCCACCGCCCGCCGCGCCCTGGTGACGGTGATGGCGATGTCGCTGCTGAATCCCCACGTCTACCTGGATACCGTGGTGTTGCTGGGCGCGGTCGGCGGCAGCCTGGCGGCCGGGCACCGCGGGGCCTTCGCGGCGGGGGCGATGACGGCTTCGCTGCTGTGGTTTTCCCTGCTCGGCCTGGGCGCGCGCCGCTGCGCCTTGGTGCTGGGACGGCCGGCGGTGTGGCGCGCCATCGAAGCCTTTACGGGGACGACCATGCTGGTGCTGGCCGTGCTGCTGCTGAGAGACGCCTGACTCAGGCGGCCAGCGGATCGGGCGGCAGCTTCCCTGCCAGTTGCTTGCCGCCTTCCACCGACATCTGGGCCGGCAGTGCGACCCCGTTCTTCACCGCGGTCAGCTCGGCCAGGATCGACACCGCGATCTCATAGGGCGTCTTGCTGCCGATGTACAGGCCGATCGGTCCGTGCAGTTTGGCGATCTGTTCTTCGCTCAGGTCGAATTCGCGCAGGCGTTCGCGGCGCCGCGCATTGTTCACGCGCGAGCCGATCGCGCCCACGTAGAAGGCGTCGGTCTTGAGCGCCTCCATCAGGGCCAGGTCGTCCAGCTTGGGGTCGTGGGTCAGCGCGATCACGGCGCTGCGGCTGTCCAGCTTCATCTCGAGCACGAGGTCGTCCGGCATCGCATGCACGACCTCCACGCCCGGCAGGCTCCAGCTGCCGCGGTATTCCTCGCGCGGGTCGCACACCGTCACCTGGTATTCGAGTCCGACCGCGATCTGGGCCAGGAACTGCGACAGCTGGCCGGCGCCGATGATCAGCATGCGCAGGCGCGGGCCGTGCACGCTCACCAGGCTGCCGTCCGCCATGCGCAGCTGGTCTTCGGGCGATGCCGCCGACAGCTCGACCGCACCGGATTCCAGCTGCAGGCTACGGCGGGTCAGCACGCGGCGCTGGGCCAGGGCCAGCAGTTCATCCATGCGGCTGTGCGGGCCGAGCGGCTCGACCACCAGCTGGATGGTGCCGCCGCAGGGCAGGCCGAAGCGGTGCGCTTCGTCGGCCGAAATGCCGTAGGTGACCACTTCCGGCGTCGTGCGCGTGATGCCGTGCTCGCGCACCGCCGCGATCAGGTCGTCCTCGATGCAGCCGCCGGAGACGGAACCGACCACCATGCCATCGGCGCGGATCGCCATGGTCGCGCCTTCCGGCCGCGGGCTCGAACCCCAGGTGCGCACCACGGTCACGTACTCGCAGGGGATGCCGTCACGGATCCATTGCGCGCAGGCGTGCAGCACTTCGAGGTCGATACTGTCCATTCGGTTTCCTTTTCCAGCGTGTTGAAGCGATTGCAGACCGCATGCTAACGCAAAGCGCGCATCGGCGTTACGGCTGCTGTCCCAGCACCTGCCGGACGGCCAGCTCGATGCTGTCGTAAGGGACGGCGCCGCGCAGCGCCAGGGCCTGCTCCCAGGGCGCGCCGGCGCGGCGCAGGAACAGGATCGGCACGCCGGACACGCCCAGCGCCTGGGCGCGCCGCTCGTCGTCCAGCACCGCGGCCGTATGCCGTCCTTCCTGCAGCGCCTGGCGCAGGGCGCCGGGGTCGAGACCGGATTCCCGGCCGATCGCGCACAGCACCTCGACGTCGCCGATGTCGCGCCCCTGTTCGAAGAAGGCGCGGAACAGCGCCTCGTGCATGGCGGCGAAGCGCCCGTGCGAATCGGCGAACGCGGCCGCCTCCAGCGCCAGCCGGCTGCGCGGCTGCACCGGCGGCAGCTTCAGGCGCATGCCGCGCTGTTCGGCCATCGGATAGACAGCGCGGTTCCAGGTGCTGTGCAGGTACTCGCCGTCGGGGTCGAGCGTGGGCTTGGGATCCGGACGCAGTTCGAAGGCGCGCCAGACCACCGTGATCCGGTCGCCGAACGCTTGCTGCAGGCGCTGCAGGGCAGGCAATTCCAGGTAGCAAAACGGGCAGACGTAGTCGCTCCAGACGTCGATGCGGATGGGGGTGCTGGTGTCGGTATCCATGGCCCATCCTACCGCGTCGGGCCGGCGGCGCGCGCACGCGTTCCGGCCAGGCGCCGTTCAGGCGTCCGCGTATTCGGCCTCGATCTCGTCCTTCCGGTTGCGCGCCGAGATATCGAGGATCACGGTGGCCTTGAAGCTGTGGCTGGGGTGGGCCGCGCGGTGCTTGGCGAACCAGAACACCTCTTCGCGGTCTTCGTCCTCGTGCCAGGTGGCGATCACCTTGTGCTCCTCGGGGACGTCCTCGTAGTCGAAGGCTTCCAGCGCCGCATCCTCGACCATGTCGTGCCAGGCTTCGCAATCCTTGCCCCAGGCCAGCAGGTAACGGCAGCCGGACGCCACCAGCCAGCGGCTGATCTCCGCCTGCCAGAGTTCCGTGACCTCTTCCTCGGCCAGCACGATGGCGAGGAAGGGAGACAGGTGGGCGAGCGCGGGTGCTTCGCTGCCGGGCGGCAGCTGCAGGTAAGTCAGGATTTTCTTTTGCATGATGGCGGGAGCTTAACATCGGCGGCCGCTCCGTGTGCGCGCCCGAGCGAGGTCAACCGCCTCGCCGGTGGCGCGTTGCTGGCATACTATGCCGTCACCGATCCAGGAGTCTCCACCTTGAAGAAATCCGCATCCTTCGCGCTTGCCGCCGCCCTGCTGGCGGGCGCGAACTTCGCCCAGGCCGCCATTCCCGTGTATGGCTTCGTGGTCAAGAACACCTACCCGCACGACCCGCAGGCGTTTACCCAGGGCCTGTTCATCAAGGATGGCCAGCTGTTCGAGAGCACCGGCCAGAAGGGCCAGTCCTCGCTGCGCCGGGTCGACCTCAAGACCGGCAAGGTGCTGCAGAAGAAGGAACTGGCCGACGAATACTTCGGCGAAGGCTCGACCCCGGTCGGCGACACCATCGTCAACCTGACCTGGCAGTCGAACGTCGGCTTCATCTTCGATGCCAAGACCCTCACCATGAAGGGCCGCTTCAACTACAAGGGCGAAGGCTGGGGCCTGGCCAGCGATGCGACGAACGTCTACATGAGCGACGGCAGCGCCGAGATCCGCATCCTCGACCCGAAGACGCTGGAAGAGCGGCGCCGCATCAGCGTGACGGCCGAGGGCAAGCCGATCACCCAGCTCAACGAACTCGAGATGGTGGACGGCGAACTGTTCGCCAACGTCTGGGGCACGGACGTGATCGCGCGCATCGACCCCGCCAGCGGCAAGGTGGTCGGCTGGATCGACCTCACCGGCCTGCTGCCGCCGGCCCAGCGCGGCACGGCCAATGTGGATGCGGTCCTGAACGGCATCGCCTACGACGGCAAGCATCACAAGCTGTACGTGACCGGCAAGCTGTGGCCGAAGCTGTTCGAGATCGAGCTGGTGCAGATCCGGCGCTGAGCCAGCTTCACGCGTGGGCGCGGGGCGCCCACCCTACCTTACGGCGATGACCACTTTTCCGAAGTGCGAGCCGGATTCCATGTGGCGGTAGGCCTCCCGCGCCTGGTCGAAGGTGAACACGCGGTCGACCACCGGCTGCAGGCCGCTGGTGTCGGCGAAGCGCATCACCTGTTCCAGCATGGCCCGGCTGCCGACGAAGATGCCGACCATGCGCTTGGCGCTGGCCAGCAGGGTGGCCGGATTGACTTCGCCGCCGAAGCCGCTGACGCCGCCGATGATGGCGACCGTGCCGCCCATCGCGCACGAGGATACCGAGCGGTTCACGGTGCCCTGCCCGCCCACTTCCAGCACCACGTGGGCGCCGGCGCCGTGGGTCAGGCGCAGCACCTCTTCCTGCCATTCCGGGAAGGTGCGGTAGTTGATCGTGTGATGCGCGCCCAGTTCGCGGGCGCGCTGCAGCTTCTCGTCGCTGGACGAGGTGATGATGGTGCGCAGGCCGGCCGCCCTGGCCAGCTGCAGGCCGAGCACCGAGACGCCGCCGGTCCCCAGCAGCAGCACGGTGTCGCCGGGACGGACCTCGTTGCTGGATACGAAGATCGCATTCCAGGCGGTCACGCCGGCGCAGGGCATGGTCGAGGCGTCGACGAAGCTCATCCCCGGCGGGATCTTCACCAGCGCGTCTTCGGGCAGCACCACTTCCTCGGCCAGCATGCCGTCGATGTCGCCGCCCAGCGCGTGGCGGATCTTGTCCGGCCCGGTCGGACCGTCCTGCCAGTAAGGGAAGAAGGAAGCGGCCACGCGGTCGCCGGCCTGCACCCGGCTCACGCCCGCCCCCACCGCCAGCACTTCGCCGGCGCCGTCCGAGCAGGGAATGATCGGATCGTCGACGGTGACCAGGTAGTTACCGCTCGCGACCATCAGGTCGCGGTAGTTCAGCGACACCGCATGCACGCGCACGCGCACTTCGCCCATGCCCAGTTCACGCTCGGGAAAATCCACGCACTGCAGCCCGTCGATGCCATCGCCGGGAAGAATCTGGTAAGCCCGCATCATTGCCCTCCGTCCATCGATGTTGCGGCTGCGGACGTCGGCGCCCGCACGGCCGGGACATCATTGTGGACTCAATGATCAGTTGGACGGCGCACGAAAAAAAGGCCCGTCCCGCGGCAGGACGAGCCCGTGTGTGAAGCGTGGGCGTGCTTACACGCGGCGTACCGGATTGCCGTGGTAGGTCTGCTTCATGAAACGCGACTGCACTTTTTTCAGCAGATAGCCGGCAAGGGCCATCATGATCATTTTGCGCATGATTATCTGGCCGCCGGCGCACCGCTCGCGTGGCGGCCTGGCTGGCCGATCAGTTGGCCGCCACCACCGCTTTCTGCGCCGGAATGAAATCGCGCAGCACCGCTTCGCGCATCAGCCTGGGCGGCAGGATGCCCTGGGCGATGATGAAGTCGTTGAAGGCTTTTAAATTGAAACGCTCGCCCAGCTCGATCTCGGCCAGGGTCTTCAGTGCGCGCAGTTTCACGTAGCCGTAGTAGTAGGCGGTGGCCTGGCCGGGGCTGCGGAAGGAATAGCGGTCCACTTCCGATTGCGCGAAGGGTTCCGACAGCACCACTTCCTTCATCAGGAAATCCTTGGCCTGTGCCGGCGTCATGCGGCCCAGGTTGATCTGCGGGTCGAGCATCGCGCGCGCCATGCGCAGCAGGCGCGCATGCAGCGACACCAGCTGGCCCTCCGGCGGCATATACGGCAGCACCAGCGCTTCCGAATACAGGCCCCAGCCTTCGACGTTGGTGCTGTTGAAGGCGAAGCGGGCACGCGCCACCGACATGCCCTGCTCCACCATCGACGCGAACTGCAGCTCGTGGCCGGGACGTGCCTCGTGCGCGGCCAGGGTCCAGGACATCGCGGCGAAGTCGAAGTCGTTCATCTTTTCCTTCGACTTCGCGTTCGGGTTCGACAGCGGAATCACGAACTCGCCGTATTCCCCGGTATTGCCGATCATGCGCGGCGGGTTCATGAAGGGCGCCGGCGTGCGCGCCGCCTCGGCCGGGGTCGCGGTGCGGATATTCGCGTCGCGCGTGGGCAGGGTCACCAGCCCGTGCTGGCGGATGATGCCCTCGATGTCCTTCAGGCGCTCGCGGTAGAAGGACAGCAGCTGGTCCGGCGGGATCGAGGTCTTCTTCAATTCGCGCATCACGTCGCGGTAGTCGCCGGACTTCAGGCCCCGCTGGGCGGCGATGGTGTTGGCCACCACCTGCATCTGGTCGCGCACTTCCTGGAAGTCGAAGCTGGCGCGCTCGATCATCTGCTCCGGCGCGATGTCGACGCCGACGTTGCGCAGGCGGTTCACATACACCGCTTCCGGCAGCCGCACGTCCTTGCGTGCGCGCGGCAGGATGCGGCTCTTCACGAAAGCGTCGTAGTCGTTCACCTGCTGGCGCAGCGCCGCGAAGTCGGCTTCCCAGCCGCTGAGCTTGGCCTTCCTGAAGAGGTCTTCGATGCCGTCCAGGTAGGTGGCGTTGTTGTTCAGCCCATCCTCGACCTCGCCGATATACGGCCCGATCAGCGACCTGTTCGCCAGCCGCTCCTCGGTGCGTGCGCGCACCAGGGTGGCGATCGGCGTGTAGCCGCTCTCCTTGCCGGCGTAGCGCTTCAGGCGCACCAGGGCCAGCTTCTGGCGCTCCGGCTTGTTGCGCGGGTCGAGCAGGGCGCGCAGGCCGCCGTACACCAGCTCACCGACATTGGTGTAGTCCAGCAGGTACTGGCGCTCCAGCTTCATCGAGGCGATCTGCTTTTCGCGCGAGTCGATCAGTATGTCGAGGTCCTGCCCCACCTTCGGATCCTTCTCGGCGGCGCGCTGGCGGCGCAGTTCGAGCAGGCGCTTTTCGGTGTCGGCCAGTTCGCGCTCGTAGTCGCGCGGCTTGTAGTCGGCAACCATGGTGTCGAAGCTTTCGTCGCCCAGCGAGGTCGAATCCTCGGGGTGGTATTTGCCGGTGTCCTCCAGGACCGGCTGGGTGTAGGCGTCGCTGCGCGCGACCCAGGCCGGAGGCGCAGCGAATGCGCTGCCGGATGCGAGAACCAGGGCAAGACCGAGACCAATGCGGGACATGACCATCCTTTGGAAAAGAGATCCCGCATTCTAGACCGGCTTGCTGACCATGAACCAGAAAATGAAGACGAAGGCGATGAAGGCCGGCACCCCCAGCGCGACCCAGGTCCTGAAGTACTTCCAGTACAGCGGCGGCAAGGTCGCGGCGCCGCTGCGCACGGCCTCCGCCGCGATATCGCGCAGGCGCATCTGCAGCCACACCACCGGCAGCCAGCAGGCGCCGGCCATCGCGTAGAGCGCGAGCGACCACATGATCCACTTGCTATGCAGCGGATAGCCGGCCAGGTGGATCATGGCGAAGCCGGTGGCCGGTTGCAGGATCGCGGTGGTGGCCGTGAACAGCCAGTCGGCGATCACCACGTACTTGCTGACCACGGCGATCGCGCGCACGTCGCGGCTGAGGTTCGCGAACAGCATGTACCAGGCCGAGCCGATGCCGGTGCCGAACAGGAAGGTCGACGACAGGATGTGCAGCCATTTGACGACGACGTAGTCCATCATGTTTCCTCATCTTCGAGCTGGTACAGCAGCCAGATCGCGGCCAGCATCGGCAGGTTTTTGGTGAGCGGCCCGTAGGGGTGGACCAGGAATTCGGGCAGCTTCCACGCGATCGCCACGGTATAGAAGCCGATCAGGCCTAATTGCGCCAGCCATAGCCAGCGCCGGCGTTTCAGGCCCAGGATGCCGAGGCCCAGCAACAGGTCGAAGGCCGAGGCACCGTACAGCATCAGCGGCCGCAATGCTTGCGGGATGCCGGTGCGGGCCAGCAGCTCATGGCTGTCCGCCACCGGATACACGAAGGCGGAGACGATGGCGGTGACGATCCACACCAGCGCGATGCTGATGCGCAGGATCGGCAGCAGCCAGTCCAGCTTTGCGCGCGCACGTTCGGCGCGCGGCTCCAGCACGAAGGAGGCGATCGGCCGCGCCGGCCGTCCCAGCAGGCGCAGCAGCGGTCCGGGGTCGCCGCTGTTGCCGCGGTCGAGCATGCGCAGCGCTTCCGGATCGAGCAGGCCGCCCGGCAGCCAGCGGCCAAAGCGGGCCAGCCCGCGCGCGATGCCGCCGGGCAGGCGCAGCACGCGCAGCCGTCCCATGCCCATCGAGGCGCGCAGGGCCGCCAGGTAGCCGGTGAAGGGCAGCGCCTCGGGGCCGACGAGCGGGATGCGCCGGGTGCCGCCCTCGTGATCCTGGTCCTGGTCGAGATACAGGCGCCGGCGCAGCAGGGCGACGATGGCGGCGGCCACGTCGTCGACGTGGACCGGCTGCACCAGCTGGGGCGCGTCGCCGAAACGGAGCGCGAAGGGCATCGAAGCCAGCGCCTTGAACACGCGCGCACTGGCGCCGTCGCTGCCGTAGACCAGCGAGGGCTGGACGATGGCGGCGCGCACCGGCAGCGAGGCCAGGTAGTCGTCGGCGGCCTTCTTCGACAGGTGATAGGCGGTATCGGCCTCCTGGTCGGCACCCAGCGCGGACAGCTGCACGACCATATGCACTTCATGCGATTCGGCGCAGGCGGCGAACAGCGCGCGCGGGGCCTGCACGTGCAGTCTGTCGAAGGTCTGGGCGCCGCTTTCGCGGAAGATGCCGACCGTGTTGATCACGGCCTCGATGCCCGACAGGCGCGCCAGCCAGGCGGATTTATCGGTATCTTTCGTGAAGTCGGCATGGATGAAGGACAGGCGCGGATCGTCGGTCTTTGTTACCCGGCGCACCGCGCAGACGACCTCATGGCCTTCCGCCAGCAGTGCCTGCAGCAGGTGTTGCCCGATGAATCCGCTTGCGCCGGTCAGCAGAATCCGCATTCACTTACCTTTCTTGTACTGAGCTTTCTTGCATCGAGGACGATATGGAACCATGGAAAACTGCATTCCAGCGCGGCCTGGTCGGCGGCGTCACTTCCAGCCTGCTGTCGACCGCGGCGCTGGCCGCGCTCGGCAAGCGCGAAGCCGGCAGCGCCTATGCGCCGACCAATGCCGTCAGCCACTGGATCTGGGGCGACAGCGCAGCCGATCACCACGAACTGTCGGCGCGCTACACCCTGCCCGGCTACCTGATCCATCACGGCAGCGCGACGTTCTGGTCGGTGATCTTCGAGCGCCTGTGCGGCGACGTGCTCGACCGCAACAAGCCCGCGCTCACGCTGGGCGTCGGCACCGCGGCCTCGGCCGTGGCCTGCTTCGTCGACTACCAGCTGACGCCGGACCGGCTCAAGCCCGGCTACGAAAAACACCTGTCGCCGCCGGCGCTGGCCGTGGTGTATGGCGCATTCGGTGTCGGGCTGGCGCTGGGGGCGATGCTGTGCCGCCGTGGGTGATCGCTTGAGGGGAGTGTAAGCGAGATGGGGAAAAGGCGGCGGCACACGTCATTCCCGCCTGCGCGGGAATGACGTTTACACGCCGGATGACGATGACACGTCAGAAGGTGTAGTTGGCCCGAGCGTAGACATACCGCCCGCCCGTGCCAAACGGCGTGTAGTTCGCAAACGGCGTGTTGCTCGTCGTGTTCAGCGACGGCGGCAGCGTTTCCGAGTACTGGTCGAACAGGTTGTCCGCGCCGAGGGCCAGGCTCAGCTTCGGCGTGACGGCATAGCGCGCCTCGAGGTCGACGATGGTATGCGGATGGATCAGGAAGTCGAAGGCCTGGGTGGTGCCCGGGGACAGCACTTCGCCGTAGCGGGTGGCGCGCGCGGTCACGCCCCACTGCGCCAGCTTCCAGTTCACGCTTGCCGTGATCTTGTTCTTCGGCTGGCCCTTCTCCAGGGTCAGCACGTTCAGGCGGTCGAACAGCACCGGCGCCGGGTTCAGGGCCGCCAGCTGGGCGGTGGTCGGCACCTTGGTGACGTCGGTCTTGTTGAAGTTGCCGGCCAGGGTGAAGTCGAAGCGGCCGCTGGCGCCCAGGTTCAGCGGGTAGTTGGCGACGATGTCGACGCCGGTGGTCTTGGTGTCGACGCCGTTGATGAAGAAGCGGCCGCCGCCCACGCCGGTAAAGCCGCGCGAGACGATGTAGTCGCGCACCGCCGCCGAGGTCAGGTTCTCCGACAGGATGATGCGGTCGCTCACGTTGATGCGGTAGGCGTCCACCGTCAGCGTGAGCGGATCCAGGCGCATCACCGCGCCCAGCGAGAAGTTGGTCGACTTCTCGGCCTTCAGCGGCTTGGCGCCGAGCGCCACCGCGACCGGATCGGTCGGCTTGAAGGTGGTGATCTCGAAAGGCACGCCGTTGATGAAGTTGGTCGAGGTCGAGGTGAAATTCTGCTGCTGCAGCGAGGGCGCGCGGAAGCCGTTCTGCACCGCGCCGCGCAGGGCGAAGGTCTTGTTGAAATCGTAGCGCGCCGACAGCTTGCCGGACAGGTTGTTTCCGAAGTCCGAGTAATGCTCGCCGCGCACCGCAACCGAGGCCAGCAGCTGGTCGGTGACGTTCGCTTCGAGGTCGACGAAGGCGCCGACCGCGTTGCGGCTGGCGTCGGTGGCGTTGGCCGGACGGAAGCCCGGGAACACCTGGGCGCCCGGCGCGGCCGGGGTGCCGTTGGCCAGCACCACGCCGCCGTAGCGGTAGGAATCCGGTTCGCCGGCGTTCAGCTGGTAGCCTTCGCGGCGCGCCTCGATGCCGACCGCCACGTTCAGCGGCGAGGCCAGGCCGCCGGCGTCCACCTTGCGCACCCCGGTCAGGTTCAGCACGGTCTGGTCGTAGCCGAAGCCGCCGGCGTCGAACACGGTCTTGCTGGTCGGGCCGATCGAGCGGTTCAGGGTGTTCTGGATCTCGTAGCTCAGCTTGTTCTTGCCGTAGACGATGGAGGCGTCCATGTCCCAGTCGCCGGCGGTCCAGGTCGTGCCGGCGGCGGCGCTGTAGTCGTCGACGGTCGGCGCGATGATCGGCAGGAAGCCGTCCGGATAGATCGACGGGATGTTGCGCGCATCCTGCGGCGTGCGGAAATAGCCGGCCGAGCGGGCGTCGCGTTTCTGGTAGCTGGCCCAGCCGTAGACCTTGACGTCGGCCGTGATGTTGTTGCCGGCATTGACGAACAGGGTCGACTGCTTGACCTCGGGCTCGCCGTACCAGGCGTCGAAGCGGTTGATGGTCAGTTCGCGCGGATCGTAGGCGGTGCCGACCTTCGGATACAGCTGGCGCATGTCGTAGCCGGCGCGTTCCGTGTGTTCCTGGTTCTTGTATTCGGCGGCCAGGGTGATGTAGCCGGTTTCGCCCCAGGGCAGGCCCTTCCAGGCGCTGACGGTGGCGGTCTGGCCGTCGGTGCGCTTGCGCGAGTTCGGCGCGGTCCAGGAGGCACCGGCCGGGGCCACGTCGTTCAGCAGGTCGTATTCGGTCTTGTGGACGCCGTACACGACCGTGCCTTCGCCGCCGCTGCGGTCGGTGCGCAGGCGGACGTTGACCACGCCCGAGATCGCATCGGAGCCGTACTGGGCGGCGGCGCCGTCGCGCAGCACCTCGATCGTCTTGACCATGCTCGAGGGGATCGTGTTCAGGTCGACCGAGGCCGAGCCGCGGCCGATGCTGCCGTTCAGGTTGACCAGCGAGGAGGCGTGGCGGCGCTTCGAGTTGACCAGCACCAGCGACTGGTCCGGCGCCATGCCGCGCAGGGTGGCCGGGCGGATGGTGTCGGTGCCGTCGGTCAGCGAGGGACGCGGGAAGTTCAGCGAAGGCAGGGCCGTCGACAGCGCCTGGTTCAGTTCGGTGGAGCCGGTGGTTTTAAGGGACTCGGCGGAGATGATGTCCACCGGCGAGGCGGTGTCGAGGGCGGTACGGTTGGCCACCCGGGTGCCGGTCACCACCACGGTGGCGGTGCCGCCGGATGTGGCGCTGGGGCTGGCGGCGTCCCCTGTTTCCTGGGCCTGCGCGGCGGCGCCGGCAAACAGCGAGGCAATCGATAAGGCGAGTACGGTCTTTTCCGGTGCAAATCGTTGTTTCATCTCTTGTTCCTTCTTGTTGGGATGCGCTTTTCAACAACGATACTGTCCGGCATGTTTACCGTTGTCAATTAACCCAAGTTGCGCAGATGTAATTACGCAACAGGGGGCGCATGTCAGGAAGGTGTAAGGGAGTGATTAGCCCGTCGTTTTCGCGCTAACTCGTCCCCGCGAAGGCGGGGACGACGTAACTATGTTCGCGGGAGATGGCTCAGTGCTTGCCGCGCAAGCGCTGGAAAATACTCACCCCCAGCAGCACCACGGCCCCGACGATCACCCCGGCCACGGCATCGATCAAGGTCGGCGCCACGGCCGCCAGCAGGCCGCCGATCGCCGGCACCCCGGCCACCGCATGCGCCGCGCCTTCGGCCAGGTGGTGCAGCGGTTCGAAGGCGTGGCCGATGATGCCGCCGCCGACCATGAACATGGCGACGGTGCCGATCACGGACAGCGCCTTCATCAGGCGCGGCGCCGCGGCCAGCAGCAGATTGCCGATGGCGCGCGCGGCGGCGCCGCTCTTGCGGCTCAGGTACAGGCCGAGGTCGTCGATCTTGACGATGCCGGCCACCACGCCATAGACCCCGATCGTCATCGCGATCGCCACCGCCACCAGGGCCGCGACCTGGGCGCCGAAGGAGGCGCCCTGCTCGTTGACCACGCCCAGCGCGATCACGATGATCTCCGCCGACAGGATGAAGTCGGTGCGCACCGCGCCCTTGATCTTCTCCTTTTCCACGTCGCGCATGTCGGCGTTGGCGGCCAGCGCCTGCGCCAGTTCTTCTTCGTGGGCGGCGTCCTCGGCTTCGCTGTGCAGGAATTTGTGGGCCAGTTTCTCGAAGCCTTCGAAGCAGAGATAGGCGCCGCCCACCATCAGCAGCGGCGTGATCGCCCACGGGATGAAGGCGGAAATCGCCAGCGCCGCCGGCACCAGGATCGCCTTGTTCTTCAGCGAGCCCACCCCCACCGCCCACACCACCGGCAGTTCGCGGTCGGCGCTGACGCCCGTGACCTGCTGGGCATTCAGCGCCAGGTCGTCGCCCAGCACGCCGGCGGTCTTCTTGGCCGCCACCTTGCTCATCAGGGCGACGTCGTCGAGGACGCTCGCAATGTCGTCGATTAATGCCAGCAAACTACCTGCAGCCATTGTCTTGCTCCCAATATCAATATGGCCACATCTTAACTGAGGCATCACAGCTTCTTCACACGGTTCAGGCGCGTTATTTGCGTTTCATCCCCGGAAATCTGCATCTCGTCGCTTTCCGGCGGAAGGGCCCCGGCGCCGTACGTATAGTGCCAACATTGGCTGCGGTACAGCAGCCTTGCCGACCGAAGGAGATGCCATGACCACGAACCTCGCGAATTTCGCCAAACTCGATCTGCCGGTCGCGCCGCGCCGCCGTGCCCGTCCGCCGAAGCGCAAGACCCGCATCACGATCTACCTCGACGACGAGGTGCTGGACGAGTTCCGCTCGCGCGCCGAGCGCACCGGCACCGGCTACCAGACCCTGATCAACGCCGCCCTGCGCACCCGACTGGCTGTGCAGGAGGCTCCCGCCGTGCCCGCCTGAACCTGCCGAAAACGCAGGAAGCCTGTGGCGACAGGGCGTACGGCTTACGTACGCCCTGTTAATAGATTACACAGGGCAATTAATTATGCTAATCTTCCGGCTCTTTCAACCCGGAGGATTTATGAAAAAAGGCGAACTGATCGCTGAATTTGCGAAGCGTACCGAAATGTCGGGTGCCGCTGCGAACGAAGCAGTGAACACCATCATCGACATCATCACCGAGCGCCTGAAAAAGGGCGACACGGTCGGTATCACCGGCTTCGGCACGTTCTCGGTCACCAAGCGCGCTGCCCGCAAAGGCCGCAACCCGGCAACCGGCGAAGTGATCAAGATCGCTGCGTCGAAGACCCCGCGTTTCGCTGCCGGTGCGACCCTGAAGGCCGCCGTCAACCCGAAGAAGAAGTAAGCTGTTCCCGTGGCATGGCCGCAGCCCGGCGCCATGCCGGCCGCTGCGCGCCACGCCCGTTTCCGCATTCCGCACCCCCGCCTCTCCCCACCCGCCCGAATTCCCCCATGCCTTTTTCCACCTGGATCGCGTTCGTCATCGCCGGCATCCTGATCGCCCTGTCGCCCGGCTCCGGCGCCGTGCTGTCGATGTCGCACGGCCTGGCCTATGGCCTCAAGAAAGCCAGCGCCACCGTGCTGGGCCTGCAGCTCGGCCTGATCCTGGTGCTGGTCATCGCCGGCGCCGGCGTCGGCTCGCTGGTGCTGGCCTCGGCATCCGCGTTCACCGCGGTCAAGATCGCCGGCGCCCTGTACCTGATCTGGATCGGCATCGGCCAGTGGCGCTCGAAAGCCCGGGCCACCGACGTCTCCGCCGCCGGGCTGGATGCCCATCCGCCGTTCGGCCGTCGCGTGCTGACCGGCTTCCTGACCAATGCCACCAACCCGAAAGGGATCATCTTCATGGTCGCGGTGCTGCCCCAGTTCATTTCGAAGGACGGGTCGATGCTGCTGCAGCTGGCGATCCTGGGCGTGACCATGGTCGCCATCGACACCACCGTGATGCACGGCTACGCCTTCCTGGCCTCGAGCATGCAGCGTTTCTTCCGCGACGAGCACGCGGTCAAGATGCAGAACCGGTTCTTCGGCGCCGTGCTGGTCGTCATGGGTTGCCTGCTGTTCCTGGTAAAACGCGCCCATGCATGATCTCCATGTCGAAATAACTATTTCGCAACGATTTGTAACGATGGTCGTCGTTCCGCGCCCGGATGCGTTATTACAGGGTAAACCCGGGGTATAACCGAATAACAGTTCACGCTGGAGACGTCGCGATGTCCAATCCGATCCTGAAGACGGCCGTGCTGCTGGCCTTCACCACCTTTTCCGCGCTGGCCGTGGCCGCGGACGATCCGCCGGCTCGCGTCGGCCGCGTTGCGCTGACCCAGGGTTCGGTCGGCATCGGCGGCGACGTCGGCGGCGAGATGACCCAGGCCCAGGTCAACTGGCCGGTCACCACGGGCAATATGATCACGACCGCGCCCGGCGCCCGCACCGAACTGCGGGTCGGCTCGACCTCGGTCCGCCTGGACGGCGATTCCTCGCTCGAAGTGATCGAACTGGATGACGACAGCATCCGCCTGCGCCTGCACTACGGCAGCGCCAGCGTGCGCATCCTGAACCCGGACGTGCTGCGCGGCTTCGAAGTGCTCACCCCGCAGGCGCGCGTGCGCATGCAGCAGCCGGGCCGGCTCCGCATCGACGCCGAGCGCGTGCGCGACACCAGCACGGTGAACGTGTTCGACGGCGTCGCCGTGGTCGAGTCCGCCGGCTCCCAGCTGGCGGTGCGGGCCGGCAAGCGCCTCGAGGTCACCGAGGACGACATGCGCACCGCCGGCGCCGTGCAGGACGCCTTCGACAGCTGGTCGTTCTCGCGCGACCGCATCGAGGACAACGCCACCTCGGCACGCTACGTGACGTCCGAGATGACCGGCTACGAAGACCTCGACCGCTACGGCAACTGGCGCAGCGACAGCGAATACGGCCCGCTGTGGATCCCGGCGGTCGCCGCCGACTGGGTGCCCTACCGCGACGGCAGCTGGACCTGGATCGATCCCTGGGGCTGGACCTGGGTCGACAATGCGCCCTGGGGCTATGCGCCCTTCCACTACGGCCGCTGGGTCTACGTGAACCGCCGCTGGGCCTGGGCACCGGGCGGCCGCGTCGAACGTCCGGTATGGGCGCCGGCCCTGGTCGGCTGGGTCGGCGGCGCCGACTGGAACATCACTTTCCGCGACCGCAGCCGCCGTCCGGGCTTCGGCTGGTATCCGCTGTCGCCGCACGACCGCTACGTGCCCTCCTACCACGTGTCCGAGGACCGCCTGCGCTGGCTGAACAATCACGTGCGGCCCGATCCGCGCCGCGGCCGCGACTACCGCCCGGAGGGCCTGACCGTGGTGCCGCGCGACCGCTTCGGCCCCGGCGGCCGGGTCAACGTGCCGAAGGCGCCGATCGCCACCGTGCCGCCGGCGCTGGTGCACAACGGCCAGAACCTGGGCATCCCGGCGGCCGGCGCGCCGCCCGCCCCGCCCAACCGGCCTCACCGCGGCGGCAATGTCGACCGCGACCACGATGGCCGTCCGGACCGCCTCGAAGCCAACCGCGGCGACCGCAACGGTGACGGGATCCCCGACCGCTTCCAGAACCGCGCCGACCGCAACGGCGACGGCCGCCCGGAGCGCATCGAGCCGAACCGCATCGAGCCGAACCGAGTCGAGCCGAACCGCCCGGACCGCGAGCGCGCCGATCGCAATGTGAACGGCCGCCCGGAGCGCATCGACACCGCCCGCATCGAGCGCGACGGCTTCGTGCGCCAGCGTCCGAACGTGCAGACGCAGCACGGCGCCGTGCAGCAGCAGGCGCCCGGCCTGGTGCCGCTGCCGGTGCCGGCCCAGCCGCAGCCGGTGGTCAGCCCGACGCCGCACATCTCGCCGGCGCCGCAGCCGCTGACGGCCAACAGTCCGCAGCTGCAGGGGGCGCAGCCGGCCGCGCCGGGCTGGCAGCGCCAGGAACGCCGCGACTGGGAAGAAGGCCGCCGCGATCGCCGTGAGGGCCGCGATGGCGACGAGCCGCGCCGCGAACGCCGCGATAACAGCGAGCCGCACGAGCGCCGCCCGGCACCCGCACCGGTATCGGCCGTGATGCCGGCCGCGCCGGTCCAGCAGGCCCCCGTGATGGCGCCGCCCCAGCCGGCGCCGCGGCCGGTCACGGAAGCGCGCGTCGAGCGTCCGCACCGTGAGGAGGAACGTGTCCGTGAAGCGCCGCAGCGTGCGGCGCCGCCGCCGCCGCCCGCACCGGCTCCTGCGCCGGCCGCCGCCCCGGCTCCGGTGGCGCGCCCTGCTCCGCCGCCGGTCCAGGCCAGCGCGCCGCCGCATGCGTCCAACCCGCGCGCCGAAGAGCGCAAGCGCGGCGGCGAAGAACGCGAGCGCCATTCGGACCGCTGATCCGCGTAATCCCCACCGGGAACGCGCCACCGCCGTTCCCGGAGCGCCTTCCGGCGCATGTCGGGGACTTTGGCTACAATGCAGGTTTTACAGGAGTGCCCATGGACCCGAAAGAATCCCTCATCGAATACCCCAGCGATTTCCCGATCAAGGTGATGGGCGCGACGCATGAGGCCTTCGCCCCCACCATCCTCGAGCTGATCGTCCTGCACGACCCGACTTTCCATGAAGGCAAGATGGAAGTGCGTCCGTCGTCGAAAGGCGCGTATACCGGCCTGACCGTGACCGTGCGCGCCACCAGCCGCGAGATGCTGGACAAGCTGTACACCGAGCTGTCCGCGCATCCGATGGTCAAAGTCGTGCTTTAAGCAACAGGAACAGGGGGCTTGCCGGCACGGGACATGAGGCTGGCTTATAATGTCGAGGCATTCCATTCCTGTCCCCACAGTTTCCATGCCAGCGAACCGCCCTGCCCTCCGTGAGCTCGGCCGCGCAGATTACGACACCGTCTTCGCCGCCATGCGTGCCTTCACGGACGCGCGCACGCCCGATACCCCCGACGAGCTCTGGATCGTCGAGCACCCGCCGGTGTACACCCTCGGCCTGGGCGCCGATCCCGGCCATATCCTGAGCGCGCACGGGATCCCCGTGGTGCAGACCGACCGCGGCGGCGAGGTGACCTACCATGGTCCCGGCCAGGTCGTGATCTACCTGCTGATGGACCTGCGCCGCAACAAGCCGGGCGGCAAGCTGTACGCGCGCCAGTTCGTCAACAAGATCGAGCAGGCGGTCATCGATGTGCTGGCGGCGTATAATCTGGCGGGCGAACGGGTCGAAGGGGCCCCCGGCATCTACATGGCCGATGGACCGAGCAAGGGCGCCAAGATCGCCGCCCTCGGCCTGAAAGTGCGCGGCAACGGCTGCACCTACCACGGCGTGTCGCTGAACGTGGCGATGGACCTGGCGCCCTTCACCTGGATCAACCCTTGCGGCTATTCCGGACTGGCCACGGTGGACATGCGCAGCATGGGCGTGGAAGCGCCGCTCCACGACGTGCAGCAAGCCCTGGCGCAGGCCCTGGTCCGGCACCTGTCCGCGGACGACATTCCGGCCGCAACGAACAAACCAACCGAAACCCTCCCTGGGTAAAGAGCACATGACTTCCGAAATCGAAACCGGCACCGCCGCAGCAGCTGCCTACAACGCCAGCGAAAAGCAAAAAGGCGCGAGCAAGACGTCGCGCATCCCGATCAAGATCGTACCGATCGAGCAGCACGAGCGCCTGAAGAAGCCGGACTGGATCCGCGTGAAGGCCGCCACCGCCTCCTCGCGCTTCTACGAGATCAAGGACATCCTGCGCGCCAACAACCTGGTGACGGTGTGCGAGGAAGCCAGCTGCCCGAACATCGGCGAATGCTTCGGCAAGGGCACCGCCACCTTCATGATCATGGGCGACAAGTGCACCCGCCGATGCCCCTTCTGCGACGTCGGCCACGGCCGTCCGGACCCGCTGGACGTCAACGAGCCGGGCAACCTGGCCAAGACCATCGCCGACCTGCGCCTGTCCTACGTGGTGATCACCTCGGTCGACCGCGACGACCTGCGTGACGGCGGCGCCGGC
The DNA here is from genome assembly GCF_056399645.1 of Massilia sp. 01N417. Lineage (NCBI taxonomy): Bacteria > Pseudomonadati > Pseudomonadota > Betaproteobacteria > Burkholderiales > Oxalobacteraceae > Massilia > Massilia sp. 01N417. Next base: position 357,611 of record NZ_JBFTRS010000002.1, read on the forward strand.
CACTTCGTCGAGTGCATCCAGAAGACCCGCGCCCTGTCGCCGAACACCAAGATCGAAGTGCTGGTGCCGGACTTCCGCGGCCGCCTGGAAAAGGCGCTGGACATCTTTGCCGACGGCCTGCCGGACGTCATGAACCACAACCTGGAAACCGTGCCGCGCCTGTACAAGGAAGCGCGCCCGGGCGCCGACTACCAGCACTCGCTGGTGCTGCTGCGCGACTTCAAGAAGAAGTACCCGAACGCCGTCACCAAGTCCGGCCTGATGGTCGGCCTGGGCGAGACCGACGAGGAAATCCTCGAAGTCATGCGCGACATGCGCGCCCACGACATCGACATGCTGACCATCGGCCAGTACCTGGCGCCGTCGAACTCGCACCTGCCGGTGCGCCGCTACGTGCACCCGGACACTTTTAAAATGTTCGAAGAGAAGGCCTACGAGATGGGCTTCGTGCACGCGGCCGTGGGCGCGATGGTGCGTTCGTCCTACCATGCGGACCAGCAGGCGCATGAGGCGGGCGTGGCTGCGTAACAAGCCGCTTTTTCTCTGATCGACATGCGTGGGCGGAGGCCGCCCACCCTACGGGATTCAAACCGGCAGGGTGGGCGGCCCCCGCCCACGCTTTTTCATTCCGTGCCTTGCCGAACGTGGCCCGCGTGCCAACCGCGCTATATTGGACTCAACCCAAGCCTGTGCATAAAAAAACATGAGCCAACACCCTTCCCGTCACCCCGCCAACGACAACGCCGACGATACCGAGTACGACGACAACTTCCTCGAACACGACCTGAAGCTGGCCCAGCGCGGCGTCGAGCTGGTCAGGATGGAAGGGCGCGTCTTCCTGCGCCTCAACGGCGCGGTGCGCGTGGACGGCCTGCACGTCGACTACCGCCTGGTGCCGGCGCGTGGCGTGCTGGCCAAGCCGAGCAAGTGGCGCAAGATGGACCTCGGCGCGCGCCGCGCACTCATCGAAGAACGCGCGACCCGCGACACCATCGACGACCTGAACCAGGAAGTCGAGGAATTCGTGCGCGACATCGCCGACCGGTGCGAGGAAGCGGGCTTCGATCCGATGCTGTTCCTGCACGTGCTGGAAGAACTGGAGACCTCCGAGCCGGCCGAGTACGTGTTCGAGCGCATCCGCCAGCGCCTCGAACACGCCGTCGAGCGCGACCAGGAAGAGCGCCACGCCGCGCGCACCAAGGAAAGCATCAACCTGGCCGAGTACCCGCAATCCTTCGAAGTCGCCAGCAAGATGGCGCGCCGCTTCATCGCCCTGCTGGGGCCGACCAATTCCGGTAAGACCCACCGCGCGATGGAACACCTGGCCCAGGCGGAAAGCGGCGTCTACCTCGCCCCGCTGCGCCTGCTGGCGCTGGAAAACTACGAGCGCCTGCAGAGCGTCATACGTGAAGACGGCGAGCCGCTGGCCGTCAGCCTGGTCACGGGCGAGGAGCGGCGCCTGGCCGAGAACGCGACCCACGTCGCCAGCACCGTCGAGATGCTGGATACGAAGACGAGGGTCGAGGTGGCGGTGATCGACGAGATCCAGATGCTTGCCGACCGCGACCGTGGCGCCGCCTGGACCGCGGCCGTGTGCGGGGCGCCGGCGTCGGTCGTCTACCTGGTCGGGGCGCCGGAAGCGCGGCGCGCGATCGAGGCCCTGGCCGACAGGCTGGAGTGCCCGCTCGAAGTGCACGTGCTCAAGCGCAAGGCGCCGCTGTCGATGGAACCGGTCGCGGTGCGCAGGCTGAAGAACCTGCGGCGCGGCGACGCCGTCATCGCCTTCTCGCGCCGCAATGTCCTGATGTGGCGGGACATGATCACGGAGATGGGCCTGTCGGTGGCGACCGTCTACGGCAACCTGTCGCCGGAAGTGCGGCGTGCCCAGGCCGAGCGTTTCCGCGAAGGCCAGGCCGACATCGTGGTCGGCACCGATGCCATTGCCATGGGCTTGAACATGCCGATCCAGCGCATCGTGATGACGACGGCCGTCAAGTACAACGGTGTCGAAGAGGAAGAGATCTCGGCCGCGCTGGCCAAGCAGATCGCCGGACGGGCAGGGCGCTACGGCGTGCATGAAGAAGGTTTCGTGGCCGGCTACGACGACGAGACGCACGACATCATGCGCTCACTAATGAAGGAAAAGATCCCGCCAGTAAGAGCCAGCGGCTTCGCGGTGGCACCGTCAATCGAGCAATTGCACAGGATATCGTCGGTAACCGGCGAGACCTCGCTGGTGAAACTGCTGAAGCGCTTCGTGCACAACATCGATGTCCCGGACGGCTTTTTTTACCCGCGCATCACCGAGGAGCAGAACGAGCGCGCCGAATGGCTGGATACCCTCGACCTGAGCGTGGCCGAAAAGTTCACGATGTCCCTGGTGCCGATCTCGACCCGCGTCCCGACCCTGGAAAGCGCCTGGAGCCACTGGGCGCAGTCGCTGGCGAAGCGCAAGATCTGCAAGCTGCAGCCTCACCCGCAGGAACTGTTCTGGCAGAACCTGCAGGAAGTCGAGGACACCTGCCGCATGTACTCGGCCTATGCCTGGCTGGGTTATCGGATGCCGGAATTCTTCCCCAGCATCGAGCTGGCCCAGCAACTGGCGCGCGAAGCTTCCGAGCGCGTCGATTCCCTGCTGCAGCAACAGAATGCGGCGGCGCGCAAGCGGCAATCGAAGCGGGAGCGCTGGTAGGCGCTTAATAAGTCCGCCGGGCGGAAAGGCCCTTGGCGTCCAGCTTCTGCACGCCCGGAATGCCCTGCAACTTGTCGAGCAGCGTATGAAAATCGCTTTCCGACATGCGCGAAAACGAGATCAGCACATCGTCCATGTTCGGGGCTTCCTTCTGCTGCTGGACGATGAAGGTGTTGATGCGGCTGGGTGGCGGACACAGCGGCAAGATAGAGCCCGCCGCCACCGTCCACAGGCCGTGACGCGCAATCAGTTCGAGGGTAGGGAGCAATGCCGGTCCTCCGTCAGGCCGGTTTCCCCTGCGGCAAGATCTTGTCGACCGCCGCCAGCCATTCCTCCCACAGTGCTGGATCCCGGGTCTGGCCGTCGGCGTCGAGCTTGTATTCGCTGACCAGGTCGGCCAGGTCGCTGGATTCGGTCAGCTCGACCTCGCGTTCGAGGAAGGCCAGCATGGCCCGGTAGGCTTGCTCGACCGTCATCGTCGTATTCGCTGCGCTCATGCTTCCTCCTGCTGTCCTTGCCGACAGCATAGCGCGATCAGGGCCGGCAGCGCGCCGTGATGCCGGTCCCATTCGCGCCCGCCACCCGGATATCCGAAGGCGGGATGCCTTTGCCCTTCACGATGGTGTGGCCGCCGACATAGCGCAGCGGCAATTCTTCGCCGGCGTAATCGGCCAGGCCGTGGGGCACGTAGATGGCGAAGCGATAATCGAGGTTCGGGTAGGCGCCATGGTGGAATACCTGGCTGGACGGACCTTGGTGGATTTCGGCCGCGATGGCATCGGCGATGGCGGCGGTGTCGGTGCGCGCGTTCAGGTCGATGCTGTCGTCCAGCCTCAGGGTGTAGGGACGCAGCGGGCCGAAGCGGCGGCCGTCGTACTGGACGCGGAAGCGGTCGGTGTCGTAATAGAAGGCGGGCACGGCGCCGGTGACATCCACGCTGCACAGCACGAACACGGCCCAGAAGCCCTGCGATTCCAGCGGCTGCACGAAATGGATGGCGTCGTTGCGTTTCAGCGCGATCGGGTTGTGGAAGTCGATCCGGTGCACGTTGGCGACGTGCTGGTAACGCAGGATGACGGTATCGCGCAGTTCGGTATCGACGCTCGCGCAGCCTCCCAGCAGCAGCGGGAACAGGAGGGCGGACGTGAACGGCTTGCGCATGAGTTTTCCTTTGCCAGCGAACGCGTCAAGCTTGGGGCAAGCAAACAGGTACGGTTTGCGGGAGGTCAGGGGTGCGCGGATGTGCTTCAGCTTGCGGTCAGCGATTTCTGCAGCAGCGCGTGCAACGACGCGAAGTCCGGCTCGCCCAGGTAACGTTTGAGGATCTTGCCATCCTTGCCGATGACGAAGGTGGTCGGCGTCATTGCCACGTCGCCGAATTGCTTGGCCAGGTCGCCGCCGGAATCGAGCGCGACCTTGAAAGGCAGCTTGCGTGTTTCCGCATAGTTCAGGACATAGTTCGGCGGATCGTAGCTCATGGCGACAGCGACGAATTCCAGGCCCTGCTTGCGGAACTTGTTATAGGTGTCGACCATCTGCGGCATCTCCTTCACGCAAGTGGCGCAGGAAGTTGCCCAGAAATTGACCATCACGACCTTGCCGCGCAAGTCCTGCGAGCTGATCTTCTGGCCGTCGATGCTGATGAAGGTGACGTTGGGCGCAGTCGGCTGCTGGTCGAAGGCGGCAACGCCGATACCGGCGATCGCGAGCACGGCGGCGCCGATGGCGGCCGGCTTGATCCAGGAGCGGTTGGAACGGGGTGCGGTCATGGCTTCATCTCATCCGTGAACGGGCGACAAGTCATTATAGACCCGTCGCCAGTTCCCGTGGATTACTGCGCCTGCGGCGGTTGCTGCGGTTGCATCGCGCGCAGGTCTTCTTCGCTGATGTATTCGAAGATCTTGACCACGCGGATCACACCCGACACGCCTTGCGCCACCTGGGCCGCGATATTGCCTTCGCGCTGGGTCACCAGGCCCATCAGGTAGACATTGCCGCGTTCGGTGACGACCTTGAAGGAGTTGGCGGACACCGTCTGCTTGTCGGCCAGGCTGAGCTTGACCTTGCTGGTGATCAGGGCATCGTTCGAACGCGAGGTATAGCTCGACGGTCCGGCGACGACCAGTTCGTTGATCACGTTGTCGACGTTGGTGATGCCGCGCACTTCGTTCTCGACGGCGCGCTTCATTTCCTCGTCGCGCACTTCGCCGGTCAGCAGCACCTTGCGGTTGTAGCTGTTGATGTTGACGTGGCCGGCATCGCCGACGATCTGCGGCATGCGGGTTTCGGCCTTCACGGCGATCGCCTTGTCCTCGGTCTGCGCGCCCAGCGTGCGGCGGTCGGTGGTCGCCAGCGCGCCCGTGACCACGCCGCCGGCCACCACGGCCACGCAGCCTTGCAGCGAAGCCATCAGGGAAGCGAGCACGGCAGCGGTGAGGACGGCTTTCTTAACTTGCATCTTCTTCTCCGAACAGGGCGACGTCGATGCCGTCGCAGATACTGTGGATCGCGACCAGGTGCACTTCCTGGATGCGCGCGGTGCGTGCGTGCTGCACGTTGATATGCACGTCGGCATCGGTCAGCAGCTTGCCCAGCTTGCCGCCGTCCTTGCCGGTCAGGGCGACGACGCGCATCTCGCGCTCGAGCGCCGCTTCGACGGCGGCCAGCACGTTGCCGGAATTGCCAGACGTCGAGATGGCCAGCAGGATGTCGCCGGCCTGGCCGAGGGCCTGCACCTGCTTGCTGAAGATCTCGTTGAAGCTGTAGTCGTTGCCGACCGCCGTGATGATCGAGGTGTCGGTGCTCAGCGAGATCGCGGGCAGCGGGAAACGCTCGCGCTCGAAGCGGCCGACCAGTTCGGCAGCGAAGTGCTGGGCGTCGCCGGCCGAACCGCCGTTGCCGCATGCCAGGATCTTGTTGCCGTTGGACAGGGCATTGAACATCAGTTCGATGGCCTGCGAAATGGGTTGTGCCAGAAGCTGGCCCGACTTCAGCTTGAGTTCGGCGCTTTCCTGGAAATGAGCGAGGATGCGTTGAGTATTCATGGTCGAAGATTATAGTGCAGTGGCAACGCCTACCGCACAAGTGGCGTAAGAAATGCTTACATTTCAGGCGGCGTCGATGGCGTTCCGTAACCATTCCAGCCTGCCGCCATCGATGGCGACGACGTCGATGCGGCAGGGCGGCATGCGCCTGAAGCGCTGCAGGTAGACCTGGGCGGCGCGCAGGATCCGGCGGATTTTCGCTGGGGTGATGCTGGCGGCGGCCCCGCCGCGCGAACGGTCGGCGCGCTGGCGCACCTCGACGAAGACGAGGGTGTCGCCTTCGCGCATGACGAGATCGATCTCGCCCAACTTACACCGGAAGTTCGCTTCGATCAGCACCAAACCGTGGCGTTGAAGATACGCCAGTGCCGATTCTTCTCCTTGCCGACCCTGTTCCTGCTTCTGCGACAGGCGGGCCGGCCACATGTCAGGGCCCCGCGTTCGCGGGTTCGAAGTTGCCGTCTCGGTAGATCGCCATGGCTTCGCGCCGCCGCAGGCGCTGGCTGCCGGCATCGACCTCCAGGTGGCCGGTGACGCCGTCGATGATGAAGGGCGAGCCCGGGCGCAGGCCCAGTTCGCGCGCGACCAGGAAGGCGTCGATGCCGAGCGCGTACAGGCGGCTCATGGTCAGCGACTGTTCCGAATCGATGGGACGCGGATACACCATCACCGCCGGGTTGTCCGGCCGGATCAGCCAGGGCAGGTCGACCACGCGCAGGCCGTTCAGCTCGGCATACGAGGTGCCGGGAGCACGGCCCGGATTGCCGGCGCCGCCGGTGTACAGGGGAATCGCGGTGCCGGTCTGGGCCCGTACCTGGCGCAGCTCGACCACGTCGAGCGCGGCGAACAGCACTTCCGGCGGATCGATTTCCAGGCGGGTCTTGAGCTCGGAGATGGCGAGCGGGTCGGCGCGGCCGCCGGCAGAGGGCAGCTTATAGCGCTGGCCCGTATGGCCGAGTTCGCTCCAGCGCGCCTCGAAGGCGCTGGCCGCGCGCTGGGCCCAGGCGGCGTTGCCGGTGAGGATCAGTACCCGTCCCTGCGGATGTTCGCGCGCCGCCCAGTCGGCAGCCTGGCGCGCCTCGTCCTCGATCGAGAGACCGGCCACGACCATGCCGCGCGGCAAGGAGCCACGCACTTCGGGATGATTCAGGGCAACGGTCGGCAGGCTCAGCGCGCCGCCGGCGGCGAGTGCGCTGACGGCGGGACGGGCCAGCGGACCGACGATGACGTCGTGCGAGGCGGCGGCGCGGGAATAGGCGGCGAGGGCATCGTCGGCGCCGTCGCCGGTGGCGACCAGGTCGACCGCGATGCCGGCGCCGTCACGCTCGGCGCTGGCCATGAAGCCGGCGCGCACGGCATCGGCGGCCGCGCCCAGGCTCGGGGAATTCATCGGCAGCAGCAGGGCGACGCGGACCGGACCGCCAGCCCTGGCGGCGGCCGGAGGCGGATTGGGAGATTCATGGCCCGGCAGCTGGATCGGCGCGGTCTGCACCGGCGCCGATTCCACCTCGCGCGGCGGCGGCACATAGGCCGGCGCCGGTGGCGGCGCATACTCCGGGCAGGCGTAGTCGCCGCTCCTGGGACTTGTGTTTGCGCCCCCGGGCGCGCACAATCGCTGCGGCTCGTCGAGGCTCACCGTGGTGCAGCCGGTCAGCAGCGCAACCGTCAGTCCCGTCGCCAGGCCCGCGCCCAGCGCTTTCAGTTTTTTAATCAGCATCCGATCCCCACATGACCGCCATTCAGTCCAGCCAGATCGCCCAATTGCCCGTTCTGGGCGAAGCAGCCCAGCAGTCGTATCCTACCGCAACGCTTTACGTGGTGGCCACACCGATCGGCAACGTCACCGACATCACCCTGCGCGCCCTGCACCTGCTGCTGATCGCCGACGTCGTCGCCTGCGAGGACACGCGCAAGACCGGCGCCCTGCTGACCCGCTTCGGCCTGAACAAGCAGATGGTGGCGGCCCACCAGCACAACGAGCGCGAGGTGGCCGAAAAGCTGATCCAGCGCCTGCGCGCCGGCGAGCGCGTGGCCCTGGTGTCGGACGCCGGCACGCCGGCCGTCTCCGACCCCGGCGCCCGCATCGTCGACGCGGTGCGCGCCGAAGGCTTGAACGTGGTGCCGGTGCCCGGCGCCTCGGCGGCGGTCACGGCGCTGTCGGCCAGCGGCCTGGTGAACGACCGCTTCCATTTTGTCGGCTTTTTACCCGCCAAAGCGAAGCAGCGCGAAACCGAACTGGTCCGGCTCAAGAGCGAGACCTCGACCCTCGTGATCTATGAGGCACCGCATCGCATCACCGACTGCGTCGAAGCCCTGGCCGCCGTGTTCGAGCCGACCCGCCAGGTCGTGTTCGCGCGCGAGCTGACCAAGATGTTCGAAGAAATCCACCGCTGCCCCCTCGGCGAGGCGCTGGCCTGGGTCAAGGCCGACCAGAACCGCGAGCGCGGCGAATTCGTGGTGCTGGTCGAAGGCGCGGCACTGGCCGACGATGCCGGCGATGCGGAGGCGGAGCGCATCCTGCAGATCCTGCTGGCGGAGTGCTCGGTGAAGCAGGCGGCCAATTTGACGGCGCAGATTACGGGGCGGAAGAAGAATGCGCTGTATGAGCGGGCTTTGCAGATCAAGGGCGAGTGAGGACTCCTGTATTAACGTTCCCGAATAACCACCGTCGTTCCCGCGAAAGCGGGAACCCATGCTGAAGTGCCGAAGTCGATTCAGTGAGCTCGTTGCGTATCAACAGGTTTCGGTAGCTCAGTATGGATTCCCGCCTGCGCGGGAATGACGAAGCGGCGGTTACCACTTACACCCACTATCCTTCTTATCCATCGCCAGAAAAATCGGCGCCAGCAATCCACCCGGTACCCCATCCTTGCAATCCGGCCGCTTGGCGCCCTTGATGGCGCGCTCGAACTTGCTCTCGGTCTGCAAGGGCGGCGGCGGCAGCCTTTCCAGCGCCGTGCCCACCTTGGCAGGATCCGGCTCGTTCGCCACCTTGCGCGCCACGCTGCGCGCGGCGTCGAGGTTGAATTGTGGCGCCGGCGCCGGGTCCGCGGATGAAGGCGATGCGGGCGGCGCCTCGACGGCGAAGGGTTTGTCCTTGGCGGCTTCCGGCTGCGGCGGCACGGCGATGATGCGGCGGGGCGGGCGGGCGCGCGGCACCGGCTTCGTTTGGTCTTGCGGCTGTACCGGCGGCTCGGCCGGCTCCGCAACCGGCGGCGCCTGCGGCGCCTGCAGGCGCACGGTCAACGGCTCGCTTGCGGGCGCGGGCAGGGCGGCCGGCCGCGGCTGGCGGTAGATCGATAACAGCAGCGCATGCACGGCCAGCGAGATGGCGATGCCCGCCGCCACGCGCCGCAATTGCTTGCGGTCGGGGAGGGCGTCGAAGCCCGGTTCCGGAAAATGGCCAATCATGGCTGTCATGACAAACTCCCATCGATTCCTGTGCCGGAAAGCCGCATCCGCACACATTTGCGCGCATTCTCGGGTACTTTCCTTGACCGCGACCTCTGCGGAAGGGTATGATCGTTGTCTTCGGAGTGTAGCGCAGCCCGGTAGCGCATCTGGTTTGGGACCAGAGGGTCCAAGGTTCGAATCCTTGTACTCCGACCAAGTATACCGAAAAGGCCGACAGTGAATGCTGTCGGCCTTTTTTCATGTGCGCTCAGCATGAGCGCACTCTTGTGGGTGAAAGTCCCGCCGCAAGCTGACCACAGCGAGCGAAGCGAAGCACAACTGCGGAAGGGTGACCAACTGTGGGAAGGAAGTGTGGAGCGAAACTGCGAGCCGATGGACAAGAACCGGATACAAGGCGCTGCCAAGCAGGGCGAGCGGGCATGAAACCGCAAAGCTCTTGTGGTC